>JAAEUB010000459.1 GCA_024227755.1 Paracoccaceae bacterium
CGCAGGCAGCAGCCACAGTGGCATCATCCACGTCATGCAACTCAACTTCCACTTCAGGCCCGCTTGGCTCACTTGCGGCGCTTGGCTCGCTGGCGGCACTTGGCTCGCTTGCTGCGCTAGGTTCGCTTGCTGCGCTAGGTTCGCTTGCTGCGCTAGGTTCGCTTGCTGCGCTTGGCTCGCTGGCGGCACTTGCTGCACTAGCGGCACTTGCTGCGCTAGCGGCATGCGCCATCGACAAGGTGGTTACAGCAGGAACCGAATATGCAACCAGAGCGAAGGCCCCCAGTCGTGAGAATGCTTTGCGCCGTGTCAGGATTGCTACTTCGTCATCTTTGTGGTCGGGCATTTTGCGTCCTTTTTCGTTTGTCCCAGAGATCATTGTCCCTATGGTGATGACCTTTAACCTGCCTTGGGTAACAGTAACCTGACCGGACATGTCAGCGTTTTGACAGGTTGGAACCTCTAGGAAACCCGGGTTGTCACCGGGATATGGGTAAAATGAAGCAATCAACCAAAGCCAAAGTGCTTAAGCTGACACGTAAACTGCATGCGTGGATGGGTATAATCGTGTTCCCATTGATTTTCATTGCAGGCTTTACCGGGTTCTATTTAAACCACGCGAATACACTTTTCAGTTTTTTGAAATCCGAACCATATGATGAAACACAATTTCAAAACTGGCCGGATAAAACTATTGCGTCCATTGCCTCCTCAACCGAGATGGCAAATAGGCTTTGGCCGGACACCAGGATTGAGCGCATAACTTACGACCAATACCATGACCGTCCAAGCTACCACGTAACGACATCACAAGGCCTGCTGATTGTCAGCAAAGAGACCAGCCACTATTTTGTTAAATCCTCGTTTCGCCGTTATACATATGCGCCTGATGGCACTTTGCTGCACAGCAAATTCTATTGGGGCACATTGTTTAAGTGGCTACATGTACGCGGCTGGCCCGGTGAATTGTTTGGCACATTGCTAACGGATATCAGCAGCATCGCCTTGATTTTATTTGCCCTTTCCGGTGCGATTTTGTGGTGGCTGCCAAGGTTCAGGAAAATGCAAAGAAAGCTGCAGGGTCTTTTTTCAAGTTAACCTAGCGACAGCCTGAAATTCTCCTGATGTGGCGGAGTTTTCGTCACGTTGACAAATTGTGAAATTCAAATTCATAAGTCCTGCGAACGATCCCGAGGCAAATACGAACTCTGGATTTGGATAAAGTGGAGAGATAGATGAAAATCACATGGTGCGGCCATTCAGCCTTTCTTTTTGAATCAGGCGATGGTCTGGTGCGGTTGCTTTTTGACCCGTATATCCCCGGCTCGTGGAACGGAGCGCTGAATTATGGGGCGATCCGGGAGCAATGTGACGCCATTTTTGTTTCGCACAAACATGACGGCCATTTTGGCTTCAATGCCATTTCCGGCAACCCGGCGTTCATTCGTGGCTATGGCAGGTTTTGGGTACAGAATGTGCACGTAAACGGTGTGAAAACCTGGCACGATGAAAGCCAGGGGGCTGAACGCGGTGACAATACCGCCTTTAGTTTTGGTCTTGATGGCATCGACGTGGCGCATATGGGCGATATCGGCCATGCCCTAACCGATGAGCAGCTGGCAGAGCTGGGCAGGGTGGACGTGCTTTTAGTGCCTGTGGGCGGCGGTTCAACCGTGGACGCTAAGGGGGCATATCGTATTGTGGAGCAATTGCAGCCGAAAGTTGTGATTCCCATGCACTACAAGACTGATCGAATCGCTGCCGATCTTGACGGAGTTCAGGCTTTCACTAAACTCTTCGAGCAGGTTGAAAACCTGTCAGACACAGCTGAACTGACCACAAATAACCTGCCGGATACGACCACCTTGATGGTCTTAGAGCCAAAATACTGATTAATGCATGTTTACATTTACTAAAGATGACATGACCGAAGAGGTCAAACTGATCCGCGCCGCTCAGGCCGAAGCCGCTGATGTACCGGACGAAGAATGGGCGAATTGGGTGAGTGAGAACCGCAATTTAATCCGCTTTTCGGGTAATGATGGCTATGTTCCTGACCGAGAGGAATGGATCAAACGCGCCGAGGCTTTCCTGACCCTCATGATTAACCCGGTGACAATTCCCGACGAAAAACCTCAGAAAAAATAGGCCCTGCGCCGATTTGACACTTGCAAAAAACCGAATTTGACACTTTCAAATATCTGGAATCCGAGATAAACGGGTGCCAACAGGAAAACATGGGAGAATGCCGATGTCTTTAAGGCCACTGGACGAGTCAACACGCGACTATGACCGCGTCGTTGCCACAAACTGTAATAACCAATGTGAAAGCTCGTGCGGTATGCTCGTCTACGTCAAAGACGGGCGTGTGGTCGATATCATGGGCGACACCCGCAACCCTAACGCTTATGGCGCGCTGTGCTGTAAGGGCTCGGGTTCGTATCAGCACATTTATAACCCGCTGCGCGTCAAGTACCCGATGATCCGCAAAACGCTGGACGATGATTTCCAGCGCGTGTCGTGGGACGATGCGATGGACTTCACGGCTGAGCGCCTTTTGAAGGTGCGTCAGAAGTATGGTCCCGAAGCCCTGATGATTCACCGTACAGGTCGTTCGGACTATAACTGGAAAATGGGTGCCAAGCGGTTCTCCAAGCTCTGGGGTACGCCTAACTGCGTTGGGCAGGGTCCGATCTGCTGTGAAAGCCCGGGCATTGCTGGTAACTATACATTCGGCGCCAAAGAACTTTTCCGCCTGACCAATCCGACAATGGACTGGGTCAATTCAAAATGTATCCTTGTGGCGGGTTCGAACATGGCCGCGTCTGAGGTTACAACCGCCAACTGGCTGCTCAATGCCAAGGAAAACGGCGCTACTATCATTGTGATCGATCCGCGTTTCAATTCGACAATGGCCAAAGCGGATATCGCCATGCGCCTGCGTCCAAACACGGATGCCGCCCTTGCGCTGGCGATGATCAATGTGATCCTTTCCGAAGGTCTGCAGGACGATGCCTTTATCAAGGCTAACGTCGCCGGGCTGGACGAGTGGATGCCAATCATCAACGACATGCCACCCGAGCGTGCCGAGCGTATCACCTGGGTGCCAAAAGAAACCATTATCGAAGCCGCGCGTGCATTCGCGATGGCCAAGCCTGCGTCGATGACCGGCTGTCTGGGTACCGCCCAGACTTATAACTCAAACAACATCAACCGCACCTATCAGCTGCTTGCGGCGATCACCGGCAATGTCGGAATCGAGGGCGGCGGCGTGAACTGGCTGCACAATTGTCGGCCACCCGACAGCCCCGGTCACGACCTTGCCGATTACGCGCGCGGCGATCTGGACGCTCAGATTGATGCGGCAGCGGCTGGCTACGGCGTCGAAGGCGACCCGTTGGACCTGCCGAACCGTGGTGGCGCGCGCCCACCGATCACCGATAAACTGGTGCCGTGGCTGGATATTTCCGCCGCAGCCTTTCCCAATACCATTCTGACCCAGAAACCATACCCGATCCGCGCGGTTTGGTGGAACGGCAACATGCTGGCGCAAATGCCCAATACCAACAAGTATTCGGCCGGGATGAAAGAAAATATCGACATTGCAATCCATATGTCGTGGCACCCGAACTTTACCTATCACCACGCCCACGTTTCCTTCCCGATCACATCCTGGGTCGAGCGCGAAGGCCAGGTGCACCACGGTAACAACCGTTTGAACCAATGGTATAACAAAGCCATCGACGAAAACTGGGAATGCCGCAACGATATCGACGTTGTCATGGGCATTGCCGACCGTGTGGGGCTGGGTGAATACTTCCCGTTCCGCGACAGCCGCGACCGCGCCGACCTTCCGGCATGGGTGACGTTCTTCAACAAACAAGAACCAATGACCGCAGGTATCGTTAAGGAAACCATGGACCCCGAAACAACGCCTCCGGGTGGTGTTATGTGGCCAGCGCAGACCGAAAAAGAGGCGATGACCTTTGAAACGGATGACGCGAAAATACGCGGCAAGTGGATCATGTACAAGGAAGGCGAAAACTATCCGGGTTCGGACAAGCGTTTCCCAACCGAAAGCGGTAAGATCGAGTGTTCTTCGCGGCCCCTGAAAGAACTGGGCTGGGATGCTCTGCCACAACACCGCGAAGGCGCACACACCGCCGTTTCGGCCCCGGAAGAGTTCAAGGATTACCCGCTGGTTTTGTGTACCGGTCGTCTGGTGTCGAGTTTCCACGAGATGGGTCACTGGTGGCCGTGGACGGATGAGCTGGAGCCTGAGAAGTTTGCTCAGATTCACCCGCGTCTGGCCAGTGCGCTGGGCATTCGTGACGGTGATATCGTTGTGCTGGAATCCAAGCGTGCTGAAATCGAAAGCTTTGCCTGGGTCACAGAAGAGACCGATCCACGCGAGATCTGGGTGCCTGCCTCGACGGATGAATACCAGCCATTTGTGCCTGGTATCACCAACCGGAACGTCAGTTATCTGATTGATGATATCGTCAAAGACCCGGTCTATAACCAGCCCGAGTTCAAGGCACAGCTGATTTCGATCCGCAAGAAGGGTGACGACCGTGAGAAAGCGGTCAAAATGATCCACTCGATCGTTGACCCAATGTCGGATTACCCGGTCAAAGACTATGAATTTGGCCAGTATCAGGATGGAATTGCCCAAGGCGGCGCGCCAACCTGGGACAAGGAAACCGGCAAAGTCATGTACGAAGGTCAGGCTTACGAGACTGGCAATCTGATCGAAAAAGTTCTGGCCAAGCGTCAGGCTGCGAAAGGAGCTGCGTAGGATCATGGGAGACCAAATCAAAGACTTCATGTCGAACACAATCGGCCACAAGAATGAGTATTCTCATGTGGCCGGACACGACGCAGCGCGGACTTTGCCGGCTGCGGGTCCGACCCCCAGCGCGCATTACACGATGTTTCACGATGCGGATCGCTGCATTGGCTGTTTTTCCTGCGAGGTTCACTGCAAACTGGAAAATGATGTTCCGGTTGGCCCGCGCCTGATGCGGATCGTACAAATCGGACCAAAGGTGTCGGCTGGCAAGCTCAAGACGGCCTTTGTTGCGATGTCGTGTTTCCATTGTCAGGATCCGTCTTGCGTGGCCGTGTGCCCAACCGGTGCGATGAACCAGCGCAGTGATGGGCTTGTTGATGTTAATCAAGACATCTGCATCGGCTGCAAAGCATGTATCGGTGGCTGTCCTTTCGGGGCGCCGCAATACAATCCGCAGTCGAAAACAGTGATCAAGTGTTCATATTGTGTGCACCGCGTCGACCGTGGCCTTTGGCCCGCTTGCGCTACCAAATGTACCACGCACTGCCTTTACTTCGGCAATATCAACGAGATCTCGACGATCATCCGCGAGCGTTATGCAAAACACCACAATTCAGAAGTGGCCCATCTACCGACCGGCGCGCCGGTAACCCGCTAGGAGAGAAAAATGACTGGTAAAGCAAGCATTTACTACGACGAAAGCAAAACCTCGACCGAGCGGGTTGCGGAGCAAGGGGATCAATACATCCCGGATCCGGATGCGCTTTTGGAAAAAGGCTATGCCGGTACGATCTGGGGTGACCCAATTCGTGTGGATTTCCAAAACGGCGACTATGAGAAAATGGACAAAGCCATCGCTGCTTCGGGTGCCAAGGTTATCTATAAGGCGGTTTCCTCGGTCGAGCCATATCACGGCACTATCTGGGTTGCGGAAGAGGACGGGCCAAAAGCACGCGCTGCTGTCGCTGAAACCGGCGTTGAAGTCTTTGAGATGAAGGCTTACTTCTAAGTCTTGTCCAGGGGCCTCTGCGGCCTTTGATATGAATGAACAATGTGGAGACCGGGAAATAAAATGTCCGGTCTTCATGATTATCGCGCCGGAACATCTGATTTTGCTTCCTGCCCGCGTTAATGTCTTCGTGAACATTTGGGTATGCCATGAAAGAAAATGACCTCAGCCAGACGCTTAATGATCTGTTGGACGAGTTTGATCGTCTGGACGCAGAATCCACTCGGGTTAGCGACCGGGTTGGCGAGCGTGAAATTTCCAAAGATACGTCCAAGCAGGCCTCGCGCGAACAGTCCGAGATTGACCTGCTTTATTCTGACCCTCAGGTTATCGACTTTTGGAAAAGTGAAGGCCAGCGTTACAGCTATCTTTATTGGGTGCGCGCAATGATCCACCGCGAGGTTGAACCGGCGCGCATTGATCCCTGCGCCGTGCCTCATTCGGGCGACGCGGCCGAGGTTGATCGCCAAAGGCAGGCGATTTATCACGCAATGGCTGAGCTTCTGGAGAATCCTACCAAGGATCTGGCCGGGCGCGTAAGTTCGGGTGCTTTAAGCAAGACTTTGCGCGCGGCTCCAATGGCGCTTTCGGGTCATACTTTGGTTGACGAAGGGTTGGCCGATCTCGATCGCCTTACCGGAATGGACGTTGATGATCTGCTAAATGAAATTCGACAGGAATACGCCCGCATCATCTATGACAGTTTCTTTCCCTACGTTGCCCCCTACGAATCGATCTATATGGGTGACCGGCAGGTGCAGGGCGATATTACCGGACAGGTATACCGCGACTATATCGCCGCAGACCTGAAGGCCGAGGGTGAGTTTGCAGACCATATAATGCATGAATGTTCCTTTGTCGGCGAGATGATTGGCCGCAAACTGGCCGCTGACCAATCTGGCGATACCGAAGGAGCCGAGATGGCAGAGCGACGTCATGATGCCTTTTTGTCCTCGCATCTTTTAAACTGGGGTACGCGCTTTGGTCACGATTTTGGCTATGTGGGGGCGATGGTCGAAGAAAACGGCCGAAACCGCCCGGCGCAAAGCTATGTCACCGGTATTGGTAAATTGGTGGTAGGTTTCTTCACGCTTGAAGCTAACCGGTTTAATTCACAAAAGGCGCTGGACGAAAGAAAGGTGCGATTTTCGCTGGAAGAACAAGAGGGTAACGGCGTCTGATGTCTGAAAAAGTCGACAGCCAGCCGCTGGCCACCGTAAATGGTCACGTGATTTATGCAGGTGCATTGTCGCGCGAGATCGAGCTTTTGGCAGCCACCGTCCACGGGAAGACATTGGACAATCTGGTGCCGTCACAACGGGCTGAGTTGAAGAAAAACGCCATCACCAAACTGATCCGCGAAGAATTGATCCTGGAAAGTGAGCTGGCCGATCTGGTTCAGCCCTCAGATGAAGAGCTGAAGGCCGGGATCGCCGAAGCTCAGACGACTATCCTGGTTCAAGGCGGCGATGATATTGTCGAGGACGAGGGATTTCAGGACCGCTTATCTGAAAGTATGCGCCGCGAGCTGGTTATTCATCACGTGATTGACTTGTTTTTGGGCGAGGCTGAAGTTTCTGATGCAGAAATAGAGCTTTACTACACCAGCCACACCGGCCAACCCGGCATGGGTCGTTTTGTGCGTGACGGCAAGCTCGAATTGGCCGAGATATTCCTTGAGGCCGAAAAAACGCTTTGTCCGGTTGGGCGTTCGGGCCTTATCCGTGCTTTGACGTCGTTTAAGGAACGTCATGAAAACGGCGAGAACTTCGCTGACTTAGCCCGTGCCCAATCAGATCGTCGTGAGAGCAAGGAAAACGGTGGTTATCTGGGGTGGATGCGCCGCGGCGAAGTGAATGACGACGCTTTTAACGCAGCTTGCACTCTGGAAGTCGGTGGCTTGACCGGGGCGATTGAATTGCCGGACGGTTATTTGATGCTGCAGGTCATCAACAAAGAATTGTCGGTGCTGCCACTGGACGAGGTCCGGGGTGAGATTAGCAACGAATTGTGTGACGCCAAAGCGCGCGCGGCGTTCAAGGAGTGGGTCAGCCAAATGATGGAAAGTGCCGACATTCGTGTTGGTGGCGACCCCTCTACGTGGAGCAAAGGCAAGCGATAACAACAGTTTGACCTGTGTAGTGAGGCGCAGTGTCCAGCTAAAAGGAGAGGGTAACATGACCAGCAAGATGCTTATCATCGGTAACGGCCCGGCCACAGCCGAAGCCATCGAGGCGATCCGCAAGTTTGACGACGACAGCACAATCACCGTGTTGAACAAAGAGCCGTGGCCAGCCTATTCCCCATGTCCGTTGGCGCTGTATGGCTGGAACGAGTCACCGCAATATCAAGAAGCCCGCAAGGATTGGGCCGAAAAGCACCCTGACGAACGTGTGCCGCAAATGCTGGGAGTGCCACGCGAGGGGCTTTTCTGGAAGGGCGGGATGGAATTCTATACCCGGCACAAAGTCGATTTGCGCCTGTCCACTCCGGCCAAAAGCATAGACACCGAACGCAAAGTGGTTGTTGCAGAAAACGGCGAGGAATTTGAGTGGGATAAGTTGCTGATAGCAGCCGGTGCCACCACTTTCTGGGTGCCCATTCCTGGGCTGGCTGATGCACGAGACGCAGGTTTGGCGCATGCCTTCAAGACCATAGGTGACGCGGATGAGGTGGTGGCGCAATTGCGCGACCCGGACCGCGCTTCGAAAAAGGCGCTGGTCATGGGCTCTGGTCCTATCGGTATCGAAGCATCTGAAACCCTGCGCGGCTGGGGTCTGGATGTGACAATGGTCGAGCTTGTGGACAACGTGCTGCCGGTTATGACCGATGACGATAGCTCGGCAATTCTCAAAAAGCACATGGAAACCCATGGCGGAATGCGGGTGATCACCGGGCAGGGCGCTAAAGAGGTGGTCTTTAACGACGATGGTTCGCTTAAAGGTGTCGTAGTCGGCGATCTGGGGCTTATTGAGTGTGATCTGATCATCAACTCGGCCGGGCAACGCCCTAACACATGGCTTTGTGATGGCACGGATATCGAAGTGGCCGAACGTGGCGGTATTTTGGTTGATCGCAACATGCGCACCTCGAACCCGGACGTCTTTGCTGCCGGGGACCTTTCTCAGTTTTTTGATGTTGTTGGCTTGCAGCGTATGATCCCGCTTTGGCCAAATGCCGTAGTTGGCGGGCGTATTGCCGGTTTCAACATGACCGGGAAACCGGTTGTTAACAAAGGCGGCATAGATGCCAATGCAGTCAACGTTTTTGAACTTCCCATTGCGGCGGGAGGCTCACCCAAGGCCGAGCATGACGAGACTCTGATCGGGCGCAACGCCAATGTCTGGGTTAAGATGTACCTGCTTAAAAACATCGTCGTCGGTTTCACCGCCATTGGAACTGTGCGCGAGGAAGAAATGAACCTTGACGCCTATAATTTGCCCGAGGATCAACTGGAAGAAATCAAGAACGCCTTTGCCCGGTCAAGGGACCGCGAAGGCGCGGGTCTGGAAGGTAACGGCATTTTCTATACACTCCTGCGCCGCAAGCAGGAACTGACCGAAGAAATGAAAGATCTGATCCGGCTTGGCGATTTCCGTACCGGGTCTTTCCGTGCACTTTTCGCCATTGACCAGCACGACTTTGTCCGGCTGCCAGAACGTATCGGTGTGCGTGGCCAAGAGGTGTATCCGCGATGAGTGACCAACCACCGATCCTGACCAATATCGGGCAAACCGATTTCGCCGAGGCTGCTTGCGAGCGTCTGAATGGCTGCGATATTTGTCCGGATTATGCTGAATGCCTGAACACGCGACGTGAAAACCACGAGACTTGGCTGGTTGGTGAACGCATGAAAGACATCCGCCACCGGATTTTCATCACTTCGGGCAAAGGCGGCGTCGGTAAATCCACCCTGACCGCTGGCGTGGCGGTAGCTCTGGCACGTAAGGGGCTGAAGGTTGCCTTGATTGATGCCGACATCCACGGCCCGAACATTCCGCAGATGCTGGTGGCTGAACACAGCGAAGCTGCGCGTCACGGCAAAGGCCTGCAACTGGACGAGATCGGCATCGTGCCAGTGGTGCCGATGCCTGAAGAAGCGCCCGGTCTGGGCCTGATCTCGATGGATTATTTCATTGAAAGCTCGGACGATGCAGTGATGTGGAAGGGGCCTTTGAAAAAGGATCTGATCCGACAGTTGATCGCTTCGGTAAACTGGGGCGAGCGTGACGTGCTGCTTTTTGATTTGCCACCAGGTACCGGGGACGAGCCGATGATGGTGACAGAGATTGTTGACCGCATTGACGGCGCAGTTGTGGTGTCGACACCTCAAAAAGTAGCGCTTCTGGACGCGCGCAAATCAATCTCGATGGCCCGCCATCTGGATGTACCGGTTCTGGGTATGGTCGAGAACATGACCGATGAGGATCTTTTTGGTGCCGATCAGGTTAAGAAATCTGCTGATGAGCTGAATGTGCCTTATCTGGGCAGTGTTCCCCTTGAGCGGCGCATCATTAAGCTGGCCGACGAAGGTAAATCGATCATCGTGGAAAATCCTGAAAGTGAAGCGGCGCAGGCGATCAACGCATTGGCTGACGACATCATGCGGGCATTGAACGCTTAGTCTTTGTCGGGTGCGGAGGAAATTCCGGTTCTTCGCAAGTTGGCCCATGGGGCTTTCATCGCGCAGGGCTGAATTGTTTGCATGTACCGGACCTGCTAAGAAACCTGTATGAGGCGGGGAGGAGACAGCCAATGAGCGGACTACCAACGCATCGCTTTAATCGTAATGAACTGGCTGGTTCGCTTGGTGATCTGGGGACGCTGTTGCCCCTGACCATAGCACTGGTTTTGATCAACTCGGTCCCGCTTGCCACCACCTTACTGGCTATCGGTGGCTTTTACCTCGTCACAGGTTTTTATTACCATCTGCCGATCCCGGTGCAGCCGCTCAAAGTAGTGGCTGCGGTGGCCATCGCATCGCAACTTCCGGTCGAAACCATAGCCGCATCAGGGCTTATCCTGGGGGTGATCTTGCTATTGCTCGCGGTCACCGGTGCAATTGATTATGTCGCTATGATATTTACCCGCCCAATCGTGCGCGGTATCCAATTGGGCCTTGGCATGATCTTGATGATCCAGGGTGTGGAATTCATCGCCGCACCTGAACTGGTGCTGAACGGTCATGCGATGGCCCCTTGGCTTAACCCGTTGGTGGGTCTGATCGGCGCATTCATCGTAATGATATTTTTGGAAAACCGCCGTTTTCCCGCGGCGATCTTGCTGCTGGTCTTTGGGCTTGTGATCAGTCTTGTTTTGGTTGGACGGCCTGATTTTAGTGTTTCCGGCGGTGGTCTGCAATTTATCCCGCCGGATTTTGCTCACTATAGCAGCGCCTTTTTCCTGCTGGTTTTGCCGCAGCTTCCTTTGACCATCGGCAACGCTATCATCTCGACAAGGGACGTGGCAATTACCAAGTTTGGTGAAGAAAAAACCGAAAGGGTGACCTTGAAAGCTCTGCTGACTTCGATGGGGGTGACTGGGCTGATAACAGGCATGATCGGTGCAATGCCACTTTGCCATGGGGCAGGGGGGTTGGCGGCGCATTACCGTTTTGGCGCGCGCACAGGTGGCTCGAATATGTTGATCGGTGGGTTTTTCGTCGCTCTGGCGCTGCTTTTTGGTGATCAGGCGCTGCAAATTCTGACCATGATCCCCAAAGGTGTGCTTGGGGTATTACTGTTCTTCGCTGGCTTGGAACTTGCACGTCTGATCGTTGACACCAAGGAAAAAACACAGCTACTGCTGGCGCTGAGCGTTGCAGGGGTATCAGTGGCGACAAGTAATATGGGCATTGGTGTGCTGGTGGGGCTGGGCATGCAAGGGGCTCTCAAAGCCAAAGAATACATGATGCCGAATGGCGCAGATCAAGGCTAGCTTACGGGCAGTTGGAATAAGAGGAGTGACCGATGGATATGATGCCTTTTGCCGAGGCCTATGAGCGTGCCTTGGCCCGTGTGGAACCAATTTCCGGAACCGAGGAGATTGTGGTGGCGCAGGCACTTGGCCGGGTTTTGGCTGACGCGGTACATGCCCCTGACAATGTCCCTAATCACGATAACACTGCCATGGACGGTTATGCGGTGCGCTTTCAGGATCTGGCGGCAACCGGCGACACCATTTTGACGGTGGTGGATGAAGTGCCTGCCGGTTCGCGTCTGGAACGTGTTATTGGCCAGGGCGAAGCGGTGCGTATCATGACCGGCGCACCGATGCCGGATGGTTGCGACTGTATTGTCATTCAAGAGGACGTGACCCGTGATGGTGACGCGCTCACCGTCCCTACCGGGCAAGTGCAGGGCAAATGGATCCGGCGAACCGGACAGGATATCGCCAAGGGATCCGAGGTTTTTGCCAAAGGTCATCGGTTAACCCCGCCAGATATTGGCATGCTAGCCTCGCTGGGCCGTTCCAGTGTTGATGTAGTCCGCCGGTTGAAGGTCGCTGTGGTTTCAACCGGGAACGAGGTGGTTCAACCGGGTAATCCTCTTGAGCTGGGTCAGGTCTATGACAGCAACCGCCATTCGATGATCGCGGTATTGCAGGCGTTGGGGGTCGATATTCTTGACCTTGGCATCATCAGCGATGATCGCGAGGCCATCAAGACAGCGCTGCTAAAAGGGGCTGACGAGGCTGATGTGGTCCTGACCTCGGGCGGCGTATCCGTGGGTGATTACGATCTGGTAAAAGATGTGATCACCGAAGTTGGCGTGATCGACTTCTGGAAAGTGCGGATGAAACCGGGCAAACCGCAGGCGCACGGGCGCATTGGCAAGGCGGTTTTCTTCGGACTTCCGGGCAATCCGGTTTCGGTTTTGGCCACATTCCTGTTGCTGGTACGCCCCGCGATGCTGGTGATGATGGGATGCGCGCCTGCACCGCTAAGGGAAATGGTGTTGCCGTTTAAAGGCGAACCAATCCTGAAAACTCATGGCCGGGCCGAGTTTGCCCGGGGGATTATTCACTATGACGGCGCGGACACCTCCGTCAGCAGCACCGGGTCACAAAACTCCGGTATCCTGACCAGCATGTCGAAGGCTAACGCCTTTATTGTTCTACCAGTTGAGCCATGTGAGGTGCATCAGGGCGAAATGGTCACTGTGATGCCGATTGAATACTAAAAGTGGCCTCGCCGCCGGGACAAAATTCTTTGAAGAGTTTTGGCAAGAATTTTCGAAAATCCTTTTCGCGCCAGCAGTCACGGAGCGGAAACCTGAGACCGTGAGGGCTTGAGACATGGCGAAAATCAGTTGGGTTGAGCACAACCCCTATCCAACCTCAAACCACCTGTTCGACATGACCCGTCTGCCCTCTGGGCGGATGCTGGCAGTTGGGCAGGCGGGAACCCTTGTGGAAAGCAAGGACGGGGGCATCAACTGGTCACGGCGCTGGCTGCAAACACCGCACGAACTGCGCGCACTGCATGCGTTTGGAAACGGTCAGGTGTTGGCCGGCGGCGCACAGGGCTTTTTGTTTCGTAGCAACGACGGCGGAGTGAACTGGGACCGCTCCCGGCTGGAAACTGAAAATACCATCCACCGTTTTCATTTTGTTGACGACACGAACGGCTGGGCCGTTGGATCATTCGGCCTTTGCCTGAAGACAGAGGATGGCGGGTATTCATGGCAGGCATCCGGACCCGAAACCGGTGACTGGATCCGCGACATAAATGATTTTGGGAATGGTAAGGTGATCGCCGTTGGTGATGCAGGCCAGCGTTGGGAAAGCGTGGATTTCGGTAAGGTCTGGACGCGCCATGACATGGACACACCGCTGGCTCTAAATCGTTACATTCAGCACGGTGACAAAGGTTGGATACTGGGTGAGCGAGGGCAGTTTTTTATCTGTGACGCACCGGGGGGGATGTGGCGACAGGTCCAGCTTCCTACTGGACGTAATCTGACTGACCTTTTCTGGCAAAGCGACACCGTTGGGTTTTTATGCGGCTATGGTGGTACGCTTTTGGTGACGGACAACGGTGGAGCCAGTTGGTCGCCGGTTAAGTTATCCTCCAGTGTTAATTTTAATCGCTTTTCCCCACTGGCGAATGGAAACTGGTTAATTGGTGAGATGGGAACGCTGATCAGGCAAGATGGTGACGGTGATTGGAAACAGGTCTCGACCGGGCGGCTTAACCAATTGTGGGGCGTTGCCACGGCCGCGGATGGCATTCTGGTGGCGGTTGGCGAGGATGGGTTGGTGCTTCGTTCCCACAACCACAGTCAAGATTGGGAGGTCAGCCCGACCCCAGTGAATGCCAAGCTTTACGATGTGGTATTTCCCAGCGATGAACGGGGCTGGGCGGTCGGGGCAGGGGGTGCGCTGCTGTCCACGAGTGATCTTGGGCGCTCGTGGCAGGCCGCAAGATTGCCCGAGCCTGTCACGCTCTATTCGCTTTCCTTTATTGACGCGCAGATCGGATGGGCGACAGGTGAAGGTGGCGCAATTGTACAGACCAAAGACGGCGGAGCGAGTTGGCAATTAGCCAAACTGGCAGTCCCCGGCGCATTGCACGCTGTCTTTTTTCTTGATGCTGACCATGGATGGGCGGCGGGGGAAGAGGGGGTGCTTCTTTTAACGCGCGATGGCGGTAAAAGTTGGTCCCAAGGTGCATCAGGTACCCAGTCAAGCTTGCATGGCCTTTATTTTGCCGATACAAAAAACGGCTGGGTGGTGGGGGCTCAAAACACCTTGCTCAAGACCAGTGATGGTGGGGTCAGCTGGGCGCAGCAGAGTATTCCAGGCAAGGCTGACCTGAACAAAATCCGCTTCTCAAAAGGCGGCATGGGCTGGATAGCGGGCGATGATGCCTATCTGCTGGTCTCGGCCGACAGTGGGGCCAGCTGGCGGGCTTTCCCCAAGGCCACACAGGCGGCGATCAAAGACGTTTTGCCGCTGCCTGCGAAGGGTGATCATAGCAATGAAGGCCTGTTGCTGGTCGGTGCAAACGGCTTGATTATGGAACTTCGCTGGTAGTTTTGCCCTTGGCAGGCAGGGGCAAAATTCAAGACCGCGACCTGCCTGACGCATCCCGAGCGATTTTACTTGGGAGGGGTCGAACTGGAAACCTCTGACACCGTAAGTAAGGTCAAATTGCATGGCTGCTTAGTCTTTTGGTTTCTGGTTCAGGTGTTGCGGCCACGTTTCTTCACAAACATATACCCGAACAACGCAAACGCGATTGCGGCCAAAATGGCCGAAAACAATGTGTACCAATACGCCAAGTCGCGGGTACGCTCTTGCACAGTGCGAATAAGTTCCTGCGTGATATCGACAGCCTCTTTGGCATCTGTAACCCGCGTCCCCGAGGCCTCGCCAACAAAGTCGATTTGAAGCGAAGCACCGGTATCAGCTCCCATTGCTATTTTCACAAAAGCATTTGGATTGAAGCGGTCAGGCAGGTAGGCGTCGATTTCCAGCAAAGAATATACCGGGTCCTCCTGATCAGAATATCCATAGGTGTCGACGACCTGAACGAACAATTCACCGCCCTCAGAGGCGAAATAGCGCATCCCCTGATAGCCCCATGATTCATCGTCAGATCTGAACAATTCTGTCCCCTGTGCATCATAGAAACTGACGAAATACCCCTGATGGGGATTGCGCGGCATCAAATGGGCACCGACAATGCTGCCCTCGGACGCTGAAATCTTGAACCAGTCCTCGCCGCCATCGTCGAGGTTGATAAGCCCGGTGAAGGGCAGGGTGATTTC
>JAAEUB010000460.1 GCA_024227755.1 Paracoccaceae bacterium
ACGCAAACCTCTTCACACAAGGTCTCAGTGGGACATACCCGGGCGCACATGCCCCCCAGAATATTCTGGCTGAAGATAGTAAGTGCTGCCGCCTTCGTGGTGCCGGTACTGATCTGGCGAATAAAAAGCGGGATGTCGATGTCGGTCGGGCAGGCCACCTGACAAGGTGCGTCATGGCAAAAATAGCAGCGATCCGCTGCCACCAATGCCTCATGCGCATTCAGGGGCGCGTGCAGGCCGCTGAAGTTCGCCGCATATTCATCTGGCGAAAGTCGCCCAGACACGACGCCAGACGTCGAGGGGGAATTTGTCATAGATGCCTCCCATGGCCGATTTTTTCTTATCCTGCCACAGTTTAATTTTTTTATCAATTGGTAAAATTTATGAGGGCGCTACCGTTTCGCCAATAGTGTTTTTGACAGAGCCAAGCCCCTCAATGCTAACCTCACAGACATCACCAGGATTAAGTGCACCCACCCCTGCAGGCGTGCCGGTATAGATCAAATCCCCTGCTGCCAGCTTGACCATACCGGACAAAGCCGCAAGAATGTCCGGCAAGGGCCAGATCATGTCAGCAAGGTCTGCCTTTTGCCTGACCTCACTGTTTACCGTCAAAGCGATCTGCCCGGCACTCATTGGCCCGGTTTTTCCCATCAGGTGAACCGGGCCACAAACAGCCGATTGGTCAAAGCCCTTGGCCATGTCCCAGGGCCGCCCCAACTTTTTGGCCTCGGCCTGCAAATCCCGGCGCGTCAAATCGTTGCCGACCGCGAAACCAAAGACCTCGGCCCCCGGTCCCAAAGCGACCACAAGCTCCGCCTCGTGATGAAGGTTCCCCGTGGCGGGCGGATACGGGATGGTCACCCCGTCCCGCACCAGCGCATCGGCTGGCTTGGTGAAAAAGAACGGTGGTGAGCGGTCGGGGTCGTGGCCCATTTCACGTGCATGTTCGCGGTAATTGCGCCCTACGCAGAAAATCCTGCGCACGGGAAACAGGTGATCGGACCCAACAATCGGCAGGCTCGGGCGCGGCGGGGGCGGGAACGTAAAATCCGCCATCTCAGCGAAACCAGGGCTGGCGTTTTTCAAGGAATGCCTTCAGCCCCTCCTCGGCATCAGGCGAGGATTTTGACAATGCCGCGCTCAGGCTTTCGGTGAACAATCCACCCTCACGCGGCATGTCCCCGATTTGTGCCACAGCTTGTATCATCAGATAATTTGACAATGGCGGGTTGCGGGCGATTTTCGCCGCAAGGTCCTGCGCCATTTCCAAAGCACCGCTGGTTGGGGCCAAGTAATGCGCCAGACCCAAAGCCAACCCTTCTTCACCAGAATAAACCCGCCCTGTCAGCATCATTTCGGTCAGGCGATCAGCGCCGATAATGCGCCCAACCCGCACACTTGCCCCACCGCCGACAAAAATTCCCCGTCGGCCTTCGGGAAGCTGGAACATCACACCCGGTTCGGCCACCCGAATATGGGTTGCGGCAGCAAGCTCCAGCCCGCCGCCTATCACCGCGCCTTGCAGGGCCGAAACCACCGGCAACCCGCCGAACTGAACCGCCTCCATCACGCGATGCCAGCCACGTGAATGGTAAATCACATCTTCTGCCGATCGTGACGTATGCTCAGAAAGGTCCAGCCCGGCACAGAAATGCCCGGCCGTCCCGGTCAGAATGACCGCCCGTACATTCTTGGGCGGTGCGGTAAAAAATCCGGCGATTTCGGCCAGCATCCCGTCGCTCATCGCGTTGCGCTTGTCGGGACGGTCCATAGTCAAGGTGGCAACCGCCCCCTCTACATGGATAAGAAGAGACGGTTGCTTCAAGACCTAATTCCTTATTCAATCGCCCCGCACAACAAACACGGATTGCTTGGCGTGGCGTACAACGCGGGCCGAGTTCGGGCCGATCAGATAATCCTTCATCTCGGAACGGTGACTGGCCATGACGATCAGATCACAACCCAACCTGTCGGCAACTTCAAGGATTTTCTTATAGATTGTGCCATGCTCGACATGGCATTTTGCACTTATGTTATCCGGCACCTCGGCTGCCACAAGATCACGCAATGCTTTCTCAGTTGCCGAAGCGGCCTTTTCTGAGAAATCAGCGGGGAAATAGGACCCCACCATAGCCATGCCATAGTCGGGGATAACCGTCAGGGCGTGCAAGTCAGCCCCGTCCGCCCTTGCCAGCGCCACCGCTTGTGGCAGCGCCTTTCGCCAGGAGCTTTCGTGGTTCATGTCTACGGCAAAAAGTATCGATTTTGTCATTGTACTTCTCCTTTAAGCCTTAGCCATTTCAGCCTTGCGCGCGCGGCCAAGTTGCAACCAGCTGATCAGCAACAGAAGTGCGATGGCAGGTATATAGAACAGCTCTTTTGCCGGGCGTTCTGCTTCAACTTCGATGTAATCAACCAACCAGTCGAAATCGACGCCCTTTTCCTGCGCGTACTGCCCGAAAATGACGTTGTCCACATAGGCCTTGCCATCATCTTCGGTGCGGAAGGCAACGCCCGAATGCTTGGCCAGCCGCGCTTCGCCGTCACCGTCAGCCGAGGCCCCGAGTGGGAACGACACCGTGGTCGAGATATCTCTGCCCGAGGCAAAATCCTCGCCCGACATCCTCACACGCAGCGCCGCATCATCCCCGGCATTTGTGGCCATTTCGACAATCCCGGCCCCGTCAACCTGAATATAGGGGTCCTTCCACTGGTTCAGCCAGAAGCCCGGATTGAACAGCGTGAACGCGATCAGCAACAGCGCCAGGCTCTCCCATATCTTGCTTTTGTGCAGGAACCAGTTTTGCGTCGCCGCCGCGAATAACATCATCGCTATCACCGCGACAATGAAGACGAACACCGCCTTTAACGGCGTCACATCAATCAGCAGCAACTCGGTGTTGAAGATGAACAGGAAGGGCAGGATCGCGGTCCGCACATCATAGCTGAAACCGATGATGCCGGTCCTGATCGGGTCCCCCTTGGATATCGCGGCCGCGGCGAAGGCCGCAAGCCCCACCGGTGGCGTGTCATCCGCCAGGATACCAAAATAGAACACGAACATATGCACCGCAATCAAGGGCACGATCAGACCCGACTTAGCACCAACAGCAATGATCACCGGTGCCATCAGGCTGGTGATAACTATATAGGTCGCAGTTGTCGGCAGGCCCATTCCCAGCACCAGGCTGAAGATGGCTACAAAGATCAGCATCAAAAGCAGATTACCGCCCGCAAGCAGCTCGATAAACTCGCCGATCACCTGATGCGCACCAGTTAGTGACACGGTACCGACGATGATACCCGCCGTACCGGTGGCAACCGCGATACCGATCATGTTGCGTGATCCGGCAATCAAGCCGTCGACAAGCTCGGCCCAGCCACGCGCCCAATCGCTCAGGCCCTCCCCGCGGAACATCGCCTTGATAGGGTGTTGGGTCAGCATCACAAAGATCATCGCAAAGGTCGCCCAGAACGCCGACAGGCCGGGTGACAAACGCTCGATCATCAGGTTCCAGATCAGAACGACAACGGGCAGGCCGTAGTAAGCACCGGTCTTGGCGACAGGTCCTGGCTCCGGCAGTTCAACGAAAGGCGCGTTGGGGTCATCGACCTCAAGGTCGGGATAGCCCGACGCCCATTTTGCCAGCAGCAGATAGGCGATCATGAACAGACTGAACATTCCGATCATCGAATAATCACCAAACAGCGGCTTGAGCCAGCCAAGGCCATAATAGACCGCAAGGCTAAGCCCGCAAAAGACGGCAACACCCAGGATGAAACCCATCATCTTTTGGGCCACGGATTTCTTGGCACCTTTACGCGGCAGACCTTCAAGACCCATTTTTGAGGCTTCAAGATGCACGATGTACACCAGCGCGATGTAGGAAATGATAGCAGGCAGGAAGGCGTGCTTGACCACCTCCAGATAGGAAATGCCGACATATTCCACCATCAGAAACGCAGCAGCACCCATAACAGGTGGGGTCAACTGGCCGTTGGTTGAGGATGCAACCTCAACCGCGCCGGCTTTCTCGGCCGAAAATCCCACCCGCTTCATCAGCGGAATAGTGAAAGTACCGGTGGTAACCGTGTTGGCAATTGATGAACCCGAGATCAGCCCGGTAGCAGCCGATGCCACAACCGCCGCTTTCGCCGGACCGCCCTTAAGGTGGCCCATCAGCGCGAAGGCAAGTTTAATGAAATAGTTTCCGGCCCCGGCCTTTTCCAAAAGCGAGCCGAACAAGACAAACAGGAAAACCATCGAGGCTGACACACCCAGTGCCAGTCCAAAGACACCTTCGGTCTGCATCCAGAAATGCCACATCGCTTTACCAAAACTGGCACCTTTCCAACGCATCGCGTCAGGGAAGAAGTCAGCATCGCCAAAGAAAACGTAAAGCAGGAAGACCGAGGCGACAATCACCATCGGAAGACCCAGCGCACGGTAAGTGGCGATCAACACGATCAGAATACCAACAGCCGAAGCCACAAGATCGGCGGTGGTTGGCAGGCCGGAACGGTCTGCGATGGCATTTTTGTCAACGATCAGCCACATGGTCGCGCAGATACCTGCGGTCACGAGCGCCCAGTCATACCAAGGAATGCTTGTCCGCGAAGAAGATTTGAATAGTGGGAAGGCCAGCGTGGCCATGGTCAGACCAAAAGCAAGGTGAATGACACGCGACACGTCCGAGGGTACATAGAGCCAGTTTTGCCCGGTCTTGACAGCCAGAATTCCGGGCAATGGCGAGGCATTGTAAACCTGCAAAACTGCCCAGACTAAAGCGACAGCGGCAATCAGCGTGCCCTGCCAGTTTTCTGGGTTGCGCGCACCAACATCAAGATCGGCAAAGGCGTCTGTATCGGCGGTCTGCGACAGCCCTTCTTGTGAATTCTCGGACATTTATCCCTCCCTGCCCGGATTTGTTCCGGGTCATATCGCATCCCAAAAAAATGGGAAACGGGCAGGGGCCGAAGCCCCCGCCCAATCTTTTAGGCCCTGATTAGTCCATCAGGCCCAGTTCTTTGTACGCACGGATTGCACCGGGATGCAGAGGTGCGGAAAGACTGTCAGCAATCATTTCCTCTGCTTTCAGGTTGGCGAAAGCGGGGTGCAGCTTCCTGAAGTCATCCAGGTTACCCAAAACAGCCATAGCAACGATATAGACGGCGTCGTCGGACACATCAGCCGACGTCACAAAAGTAGCGCCCACACCAAAGGTCACGATGTCGTCCGGGTTGCCCGGATACATGCCGCCCGGAATGGTCGCGGTCCGGTAGTAAGGCTTGTCTTCAACCAACGCGGTGATTTCAGGAGCAACTGCCGAAACGATTTTCGCATCACACGAAGCAACTGTTTCCGAAGTCACGCCTGACGGATGACCAACCAGCCAGAAGTAACCGTCGATCGAGTTATCACAGAGCGCGCCAGGTGTTTCAGACGATTTCATCTGAGCAGCCAGCGCCAGATCTCCGCGCTCCCAGCCCATGGTTTCTTCGATCACTTCCCATGTGCCCAATGTACCGGAACCGGGGTTACCGATATTGAAGCGCTTGCCGGGCAGATCAGTGATATTGTCGATGCCGCTGTCACGGCGGGCAAGAATTGTCACCGGCTCGGGATGAACCGAGAATACCGCGCGCAGGTTTTCAAAAGCACCGGCCTCTTCGAACTTCGAAGTGCCGTGATAGGCATGATACTGCCAGTCCGACTGTGCCACACCAAATTCCAGCTCGCCCGAGCGGATGGTGTTGATGTTGTAGATCGAGCCACCGGTCGATTCTACCGAGCAGCGGATGCCGTGCTCTTTGCGGTTTTTGTTGACCAGACGGCAGATCGCGCCGCCAGTGGGGTAATAAACCCCGGTCACACCACCGGTACCAATGGAAATAAAGTCCTCGGCCGAAACGGCCGTGGCACCCATCACCATAGTAGCGGATATTGCAGCGATTTTTGTAAACTTCATCATTTTCTCCCTGGTTGAAGTTTGTAGTTGCAGATTTCGTTCTCTACATGCCGCTAAGTCGGTCCTTCTGATTTGACAGCCCCCAGCGGCAAATTAATAAGCATCGAGGCTAACACGCTACGTAAATATGTGAACCCCAAAACATCTGTTATTTTTTTAGAACGCGCCAACATATCCTTCGTTGTCAATTTCGCAGGCCAGGATCGTAAAGGCGTTACGCTTTTCAGCCTCTCTAAGCGCGCATTTCAGGTCATCTGAACTTCGTATTGTTTCACCAAAACCACCATAGGCGCGCGCCAAAGCAGGGAAATCGGTACTGCCGAAGGTAACGCCAATTTCGCCCAATTGCATTGCCTTTTGCTTGCGGCCAATCAGGGTCAGGGCGTTGTCCACCAGAACAATGATTGTCAAAGGCAGACCCATATCGCGCACGGTTGAAAGATCGCCGGGCGCCATGTCCATACCCGCGTCCCCAACCACTGCGACAACGGGCGTATCCGGTGTTGAACGCTTGTGGCCGATGGCCAGCGGCACTGCGATACCCATGGTGCAAAACGCCGCTGATTGCAGCAAATGACCGGGGCGGTTGGCGTGAAACATCTGCGTCATCAGAATACGGTGCGCACCGGCGTCGACTGTAAGCACCGTTTCTTCGGGTAATTCACGATCCAGAACTGTAAATACCGCATGAGGTCCCCACGCGTCGCGCGCGGCGAAACTGTCTTGCAGGGCCGCCCTAGCAGCGGCGGGTTCACCTTCTGGCCAAAGCCCGCCAAGTGGCTCTAATCCGGCTGAAATTGCCCGCACCGCTGCCGCAACGTCACCCACATGGCGCAGCGCTGACCCATGCATTCCATGTTCAACCTGCGCATGGACAAATTCCAGGGCGTTTTCAGGCTTCCACGGTCTGATCCAGTCCGCACGCATTTCAACCGGGTCATAGCCCAGGCACAACACAACGTCGGACGCCGCCAGAAGCGGTAAGATCACCTTGTCCGAAAGTGGCGATAGGCCATGCCCACCCAGTGCGTGCCTGTGATCCTCGGGGATGATGCCTTTGGCTTTATAGGTGGTAACTACGGGAATGCCGTGTGCCTCGGACAGGGCCAAAATCTCTCGACCAGCCTCGTGCAGCACCGCACCAATGCCAGCAAGAATGACAGGCCGTTTGGCACTTTTAAGGCGGGTTAGAGCCGTTTCCAGTATCTTCCCGGCCCCTAAAACGGCACGCTCGATTACCGGTGCAGGGTGGTCCGGTTCAAAGGCCGGCTCGCTGGCCAAAGTATCAGGCAGGTCAATATGCACCGGGCCGGGCGGGTCGGCCTGCGCCAGTGCAATCGCCTTCTGGACGACAGCGCCCGCATCCCCGCCCGCCACCTGAAACGTCGCCTTGGTTATCGGGGCAAGAAGGGCGGCCTGATCAATCACCTGATGGGTGAATTGCGACGCGTGTGCGGGCGCGATACAGCCCGACAAGATAATCAACGGCACTTGCTCAAGGAACGCGTTAGCGATCGAGTTCACCGCATTCGCCAATCCCGGCCCAATCGTGGTCAACAACAGCCCCGGCGCACCGGTCGCCTGCCATGATCCTTCGGCCATGTACCCGGCTGCGGTTTCGTTCTTGCACAGCGTAAAGGCAATGCCTGCTCGCTCCAAGGCGTCCAACAGCACCAGCACCTCGCCGCCGGGCATACCGAACACGTGGCGGCAACCTGCCTGCGCCAATCCGTTGGCGATTGTTTCGGCTGAGGTTGCGATCATCGCACATATCCCTCGCGTCGTTGCGGCACCTTCATACCCAAAATGCTTCCCGCAACCTGCGTTCGAAGTACCTGCGCGGTGCCGCCACCAATGGTAAACATACGCGCATCTCGCGCCATGCGTTCAAGCGGCAGGTTGCGCGAATATCCGGCCGAGCCGTGAATTTGCAGTGCATCATTGGTGACCTTGATCGCCGTTTCCGAAGCAAGGATTTTCGCCTGCGCCGCTTCACGCATGTCAGGAAAGCCACCTGGCGCATTCATCGCCGCATTATGGATCAAAGCACGCGCTGCTCTCAAACCAATAGACATATCCGCCAGCATCCACTGAAGACCCTGAAATTCGGCAATCGGTCGACCAAACTGATGCCGCGTCTTGGCATATCGCAGCGCTGTTTCATACGCCCCCTGGGCAATTCCCAACGCCACGGTCGCCGCCCCTATCCGCTGGCCGTTATAGGCATTCATCAACCCGGCAAAGCCGCGCCGCAATCCTTCGGACGGGGCAACCAGCATATCCCCGGGCACCACCAGATCATCAAGAATAATCTCGGTTTCAGGAATGCCGCGCAGGCCCATTGCAGGCTCGCGGGTGCCGACCTTCAACCCCTCTGCCTCGCCACGTACAGCGATGAAACCGCCAATGCCCATATCCTGACCATCCTCGATCACACGCGCGAAAATCACGTGCAGTTTCGACACACCACCGCCGGTGATCCAATGCTTGACCCCGTTCAACACGTAAGTATCGCCGGTCTTCACCGCCTTGGTCGTCATTTCGGTCGCTGCCGATCCCGCGCCGGGTTCGGTGATGCAAATCGCCGGTTTGTCGCCGTTTAACACTAGCCCCGCCGCCAGTTTCTTCTGTTTGTCAGAACCGTATTTCATAATAGCGCCGACGCCGCCCATATTGGCCTCGACCACGATGCGCGCGGTGACGCCGCAATGCTTGGCCATTTCCTCAATGACCAAAACCGCATCCATATAGGAAAGCCCCTGACCGCCATGTTTCGTCGGGATAGTCATGCCCATGAACCCAGCCTGGGTCAGTAGGGCGACGTTATCCCATGGATATTCCTCGCTTTGGTCAACTTCGGCAGCGCGCGGTCTGATTTTATCCTCGGCCAGTTTTCGCGCAGCTTCCTGCAACATTTTCTGCGTATCAGTCAGATAAAACATCAGCCCTTACCTTCCCCCAGAAGCTCCGCCAAAATCTCATCGCTATGCTCGCCGCACATCGGCGGGGGGCGTCTGTAGCTAACGGGTGTGGCACTAAACTTCACCGGATTGCCAATCAGATCGACCTTCCCCGAGGCCGCATTCGGATATTCCATTGCGATCTTCATTCCCCGCGCCGCAACCTGTTCGCTGGCAAACAAATCTGGAAGAGTATTAATCACGCCTCCCGGTACATTTGCCGCCTCCATCCCGTCCACCACATCCTTTTGGGGCAGTGTGGCGATCTGGGCGACCAGAATAGGGATCAGCACATCGCGGTTCGCCAACCTGTCGGTATTCTTTGTAAACTTCGGATCCCCGGCCAGTTCCGGCAAGCCAATAATATTGCAAAACCGTGCAAACTGCCCGTCATTGCCGACCGCGACAATCGCGTGGCCGTCGGCGCATTCGAAGACCTGATAAGGTACGATGTTGGGGTGCTGGTTGCCGCGCCGCTTCGGTGCCTTGCCCGAGGTCAGATAATTCACTCCCTCATTGGCCAGCCACGACACCTGCGTATCGACCAGCCCGATATCGATGCTTTGCCCTTCGCCGGTTTTCATCCGGTGAATCAGGGCCGCCTGCACCGCATTTGCCGCATACATGCCGCACATCATATCGGTGATGCCCACGCCCACCTTCATCGGCACGCCATCCGGTTCCCCGGTCAGGCTCATGATCCCACCAAAGCCTTGCGCCAACAGGTCATATCCGGGGCGATGCGCGTTCGGGCCGGTCTGGCCAAACCCGGTTATCGAACAATAGATAATACCGGGGTTGACCCTGCGCAGGGCTTCGTAATCCAGCCCATATTTCGCCAGCCCCCCGAGCTTGAAGTTTTCAAATACTACATCACATTTCGCCGCCAGCCTGCGAATGGTCTCGGCACCTTCAGGCGCGGCCATATCAACCGCAATCGAACGTTTGTTGCGGTTGGCAGACAGGTAATAGGCGCTTTCCGTGGTTGGTTCACCGTCCTTGCCGGTGACATAGGGCGGGCCCCATCCACGGGTGTCATCCCCCTGACCGGGGCGCTCAACCTTGATGATATCCGCACCAAGGTCACCCAGAAACTGGGTGGCAAACGGTGCCGCCAGAATACGTGACATATCCAGTATGCGCAGCCCGTCCAGCGGCCCACCTCGCGCTCCACTGGTCAAATTTTTTGTCTCAAACATCAAGTCCCCTCACATCCCGGTTCCTTTCATCCTAGCGCTATTACGACTTTCATAAAATCGAAATGATTTTACAATTATTGTAAGTTTTTCTAACATTATCAGCATGAATATTACGCATTTACGCACATTGCTGGCGGTCCGCAAAACCGGAAGCCTGTCTGGCGCTGCCGCAGCGGTTCATCTCAGCCATTCCGCGGTTTCGGTGCAAATGAAATTGCTTGAAGCTGAAATTGGTGCCGACCTTTTCATAAAAGGAAAACGTCCGACAATCCTGACCCCGCTGGGCGAGGTTATTGCCCTTGAGGCGCAGGAAATCGTGCGGCGAACCGAAAACCTACGGGCTTTGACGCAAGCGGATGATGTCGCCGGGCAGGTACGGCTGGGCTTTGTTCCAACCACGCTTGAGACATTGCTGCCAGTTGTGCTGGAACGTCTGCGCCGTCAATTTCCCGAATTACAGGTGTTTGTACGGTCCGGGCTTTCCGAGCGTCTGGCTTCAGACATCGACGCGGGTGCTTTGGATTTTGCTTTTCTCTCGGCTCCCACCATGACCCGGACACCCGTGCAGTTGTTTGAAATCGGGACTGAAAGGTTGTTTTTGATCACTGCCCACACAAACAAATCCGACCCACAGCTACAACAGATATTGGATGAAAACACCTATATTGCCTTCAACCGCGATACCCGGCTTGGCGGCGACATAGCCGAGTTTCTGGCGCGTCAGGGGTTGGGTGGCGATCCGGCAATTGAGCTGGACTCGATAGATGCTATCGAAAATCTTGTGGCTCGGGGATTTGGCGTTTCGGTGGTGCCGCAACGCCTTTTGGCACCACCGCTTGAAACCAACCTGCGCTGCATACCCCTAAGCAGCCCCGCACCAATACGCCGCCTGATGCTAGCCGCATCCCCCTATTGCAGGCGTAAAACATTGCGCAAGACATTGGCCCGGATCGCATCGTGACCGGCGAAAGACGCCGAATTCTTCAAAGAATTCGGTTCGGAAAATTCAAATTTTCCGTTTGCGCCCCCATCCATTCACCCAAAACCTGAACCTCTTTGGCGTTCAACCGCAGGCTCAGTTTACTGCGCCGCCACAAAGCATCCTCGGCGGTACGGGCAAACTCGTGTTGCATCATCCACAGAACTTCGCGCTCGGATAACCCACCGCCAAAGTCGCGCCCAAGATCGGCAGGCTCTTCTGCGCCGTCCAGTATCCGCGCCGCATCGGTGCCATATGCCCGGACCAAACGCCTTGCTTGCCTCGCATCAATAAAGGGAAATTCGACACACAAATCCGCCTCAAGCGTCGCAACCCCGTCAACGGGAAAGTCCCCTCCCGGCAGGCAGGCCGAGGCAGTCCAGTCCTTGCCCATATCCGGAAAGAAATCCGCAAGCTTACCAATCACCGTTTCGGCCAACACCCGGTAAGTGGTAATCTTACCGCCAAAGACGTGCAGCACCGGCGCACCGCCCGCATCCTCAAGCACCAGCTTGTAATCACGTGTCGCCGAAGTGGCACTTCCTGCCCCTTCGTCAAACAGCGGCCGAATACCGCTGAACGTGCGCACGATGTCGTCTCGGCAGATTGGCGTTTTGAAGTAACCGGCCACAAAATCCAGCAGATAGTCAATTTCATCCTCGGAAATGCGCGCCGGGGTATCTGGGGGGCCGTGGCTGACCTCGGTCGTGCCGATCAGGGTGAAATCCTCATGATAAGGAATGGCAAAAACCAGCCGCCCATCGGTCCCTTGCAGATAATAGGCCCGGCCATGATCAAACAGCTTCGGCACAATGATATGAGAGCCGCGCACCAGCCGGATCTGCTCGGGCGAGGTTGCATTAAGCCGCGCCTCGATCACCTCTTCAACCCACGGCCCGGTGCCATTGATCAGCACCCGCGCCCGGTGGACCGTAAGCGCACCCGCCGCATCACGCGTTTCAATATACCACAAATCACCCTTGCGTTCAGCCCGCACGACCTTGGTTCCAACCATGATCCGCGCGCCTCGCATGGCCGCATCGCGCGCATTCAGCACAACCAGCCTTGCGTCATCGACCACACAATCGGAGTATTCATACGCGCGCAGGAATTTGTCCTGCAAAACCCGCCCCGCCGGATCATCCCTCAGGTTCAGACTACTGGTGCCCGGCAATAATTTTCGCCCACCCAGATGGTCATAAAAAAACAGGCCCAGCCTGATCATCCAACCTGGCCTGCGCCCCTTCAGCCACGGCATCACAACGCCCAAAATCTTTGAGGCCGGTGTTGCCAGATCAAAGCGCATGTCCCGGCTGAGCGGCAGGATAAACCGCTGAGGTCGGGCGATATGCGGCATCATCTCCAACAGCACTTCACGCTCAACCAACGCCTTTCGCACCAGCCCGATCTCAAAAAATTCAAGATAGCGCAGACCACCATGAAAAAGCTTGGTCGAGGCCGCAGAAGTGGCCGAAGCAAGGTCACCCATCTCAGCCAGCGCCACGCTCAGCCCCCTGCCCGATGCGTCGCGCGCAATGCCACACCCATTGACCCCGCCGCCGATGACAAAGAGGTCAAAAATGTCCGAATTGTTATCCTGATCCGCCAAGATGCCCCGCCAAAATTGTCCAAGCCCTGTTATGCTGAGAAACACTCCGCATTGCTACAGGGAATACCTTTTACTTTTTAGGATGTAACGCAGCGGCATTAACTGCGACATTTGCTGCAAAAAACGCGGTTTCCTTTGAACCCGACTGCCAACATGGATAAGTTGGTTTTATCAACGCGTCAGTAGGATTCTACCGGGCAACGCATTGAGATTTACGGGGCCCGGACGGCTGGCGCATCACACGAATTGCGAAAGTGATGCCAATGGCCACCTCTCACCCATCCTCCCCCCGTACCGCGCTCATCTGCGGCCCTTATCAATCCGGCAAGTCCACATTGTTCGAGGCACTTCTGGCTGAAACCGGTGCGCATGCGATGCATGGCGGCGGTCTTTCACTGGCTGACGCCACGGATGAGGCCAAGGCCCACGCAATGTCGACCGAAATGAACGTGGCCAGTACCGAATATCTGGGCGAAAGCTGGACCTTCATTGACTGCCCCGGCTCGGTCGAGCTGATGCAGGAAACACGCGATGCCATTGACGTTGCCGATATCGCGGTGGTGGTTGTGGAACCTGATGAAGGCAAAGCGCTGGCTCTGGCCTCTTATCTGAAAATGCTGGACCAAGCCGGGGTGCCGCATATCGTTTTCATCAACAAGTTTGACAAAAAGAACCTGTCGGTCCGCGCGCTTTTGCAGGCCTTTCAGGGGGCGTCCGAGCATCCAATGGTTCTGCGCGAAATACCGATCCACGCAGGTGATACCATCACCGGCCATATCGATCTTGTATCCGAGCGTGCCTTTCACTGGGAGGACGGAGCCCATTCCAGCCTGATAAAACTGCCTGAAGGCGAGGCTGACCGCGAAGCCGAGGCGCGCGGTGAAATGATGGAAAGTCTGGCGGATTTTGACGACGGGCTGTTGGAAAAACTGCTGGAGGATATCGCCCCCTCCAAGACCGAGCTTTATGATAACCTGACAACGGACCTTTCCTCGAACCTTGTGGTGCCGGTGTTCTTTGGCTCAGCCGAACAGGGCCACGGCATCATGCGGCTGATGAAGGCCCTGCGCCACGACGCACCGGATGTTGTGGTCACGGCCGAACGGATGGGCATCGCAGAAGACGGTCAGGTTAGGGTGAAGGTGTTTAAAACCCTGCATGCGGGCCATGCTGGCAAAGTTTCAATTGGGCGGGTTATGTCCGGGTCACTTGGTACGGGCGACCACCTAGCCGGGACGCGGCCTTCGGGCATGAACCAGCTTATGGGTCGCAAAATGGATAATATGAGCGAGGCTGTTGCCGGCAACGTAATCGGCCTGACCAAGCTTGAAGCGGTTCAGACCGGCGACCTTTTGACAACGCAGGACCGCGAAGCCACAGAAGCTCTTGCCCCAACGCCGTTGTTTTCTCAGGCTATCAAAACTGAAAAACGCGGTGACGACGTCAAACTGCCCGAGGCACTTCGCAAGGTGCTGGATGAAGATCCGTCGCTTTCGGCCGAATTTGACAATGCCACCGGTGAACAGGTTCTGCGCGGCCAAGGTGCGGTACAACTTGGTCTGGTTATCGAACAGTTGAAAAGCCGTTTTGGGTTGGAAGTCACCGCCACAATCCCGCGCATCGCCTATTGTGAAAGCATCCGCAAGCCAGTGACCAAGAAGGTCCGCCATAAAAAGCAAAGCGGCGGTCACGGCGAATTTGGCGAGGTAGAGCTGAAGATTTCACCGCGTGCGCGCGGCGATGGCTTTGCCTTTTCCGACAGCATTCACGGCGGCGTTGTGCCCCGGCAGTATTTCAGCGCAGTTGAAAACGGGGTGCAGGACGCCATGGTCAAAGGTCCTCAGGGCTTTCAGGTTGTCGATGTGGCGGTTGAGTTGACGGACGGCAAACACCATTCTGTCGACAGCTCGGAAATGGCTTTCCGCAAAGCAGGTGCCCAAGCCATGCGCGAGGCTTTGGCCGCTGCCGGACCGATCATGCTGGAGCCGGTGAACAATGTAAGCGTGGCGGTGCCAGATCAGTTCATATCAGCGATTCAGAAGATCATCATCGGCAGGCGGGGTCAGATTTTCGGGCTTGAAGCACGCCACGGCTGGACCGGCTGGGAAGAGGTCAACGCACAAATTCCTGCTGCTGAAATGCAGGACCTGATCACCGAAATACGTTCGGTCACTTTAGGTGTCGGGAGTTTCGAGACCAGCTTTGACCGTTTGCAGGAAGTATCCGCCAAAGAGGCTTCACGGGCGAGCGAGGCTTAGCAAGGGCGGCGCTCCCGCCCATCGCCGACCCCTGGCGGGGTGCGCCAATGGTTGGGCGTGGCGCAAAACGCTAACGCATTTTGCGCCAACCTCGCTTTGCTCGGAGAGATTTCAGGCCTCCGGCGGGAGTATTTTCGCCAAGATGAACAGGCCGTGATTGCAGGTTTAGAAAAACGCCTGCAACCCGGTCTGTGCCCGTCCAAGAATCAGCGCATGCACATCGTGAGTTCCTTCATATGTGTTCACCGTTTCAAGGTTCATCATGTGTCGGATCACCTGAAATTCCTCGCTGATTCCGTTGCCACCGTGCATGTCGCGGCTCATCCGGGCAATATCCAGCGCCTTGCCGCAATTGTTGCGCTTCATCATCGAAATCATCTCGGGCGCCGCATTGGCGTCATCCATCAAGCGACCAACCCGCAATGAACCTTGCAGACCCAGCGTGATCTCGGTCTGCATGTCGGCCAGTTTCTTTTGAAACAGCTGCGTTTGCGCCAAGGGTTTGTTGAACTGCTTGCGATCCAACCCGTATTGACGCGAGGCGTGCCAGCAGAACTCGGCTGCACCAAGAACGCCCCAGCTAATGCCGTAACGCGCGCGATTCAGGCAGCCAAACGGTCCCTTCAGCCCGGCAACATTTGGCAGCAACGCGTCTTCGCCAACTTCGACACCTTCCAGAACAATCTCGCCGGTGACCGAGGCGCGCAGCGATTGTTTGCCTTTGATTTTCGGAGCTGAAAGCCCCGCCATGCCCTTTTCAAGGACAAAGCCTTTGATCTTGCCGTCATGGGCGTCAGATTTGGCCCAAACAACAAACACATCAGCGATCGGGCTGTTCGAGATCCACATTTTATTGCCGGTCAGGCTGTAACCTGTGTCGGTCTTTACAGCCCGGGTTTTCATACCGCCGGGATCAGAGCCCGCGTCAGGTTCGGTCAGGCCAAAGCAGCCAATCAACGAACCATCACACAGGCCCGGCAGGTATTTCTTGCGCTGTTCCTCAGTGCCGTAGGCGTAGATCGGGTAGATCACCAGCGAGCTTTGGACTGACATCATCGAGCGATAACCACTGTCCACGCGCTCAATTTCACGCGCGATCAGGCCATATGTCACATAGCTTGCACCCAACCCGCCGTATTCTTCCGGCACGGTCACACCCAGCAGCCCGGCCTCGCCCAATTCGCGGAACAACTCAGGCGCTACGGTTTCCTCGGCGTATGCCTTGATGATGCGCGGGGCCAGCTTGTCGTCGGCAAAGGCGCGTGCCCCGTCACGCAACATGCGTTCGTCCTCGCTCAGCTGATCCTCAAAACGAAAGGCGTCTTCCCAGTTAAAGCGGGCAAGGTCGGGGGCGTCTTTGGGCTTCAGGCTCATGATTTACATTCCGTTTTGCTATGGGTTCGCGGGATTATACCTTGCAACAGTGTTATATAAAGCGATATTCCGTTATCAATTCATGCCAAAACGGAATGTTATGTCCCAGCGTCGCTTCTTCCCCCCACTTTCATGGCTCATCGCGTTTGAAGCGGTGGCGCGGCTGGGCTCGGTGACCGAAGCGGCGGCTGAGCTTGACCTCAGCCAGGGGGCTGTCAGCCGACAGGTACAAAAACTGGAAGCTCAACTTGGTATCGACCTGTTCCAGCGGGTGAAAAAGCGGTTGATCCTGACCCCGGTGGGGCAAAGCTATGCCCGTGATATCAGCAAAGCGATTAACGCCATTCGCACCTCGACCATCCGCGCCGCCACCAACCCCGAGGGCGGAGTGCTTGAACTGTCGATCCTGCCCGCCTTTGGCACCAACTGGCTGGCCCCGCGCTTGCCCGAGTTTCTGGCCACCCATCCAGGCGTAACCCTTAACCTCTCTACCCGCCTTGCTCCGTTTGATTTTGCGCAGGAACGGTTCCACGCCGCCATCCATTTTGGTCGCAAGGACTGGCCTGGCGCAGATGCGCTCAAACTGATGGACGAGGATCTGGTGCCAGTCATCGCGCCTGAGCTTTTGCCAAAACACGCCAAACCTGCCAATTTCCTTGCCCTGCCGCTGCTTCATCTGGAAACGCGTCGTAAGGCCTGGGCCGGATGGTTCACGGCACACGGCATCGACACTAAACCGCCCCCCGGCATGGTCTTTGATCAGTTTGCCACGATGGAGCAAGCCGCGGTCGCCGGAATGGGTGCAGCACTTCTTCCGCAATATCTGGCCGAGGCGGACCTAAGGGCAGGTCGGCTGGTAACGCTTGATGGTGCGGGGTCTACATCTGTCGGCGCCTATTACCTCGTCTGGCCGCCCTCTGCTGCCACCTATCCCCCGCTTTTGGCATTCCGGCAATGGATCGGCGGACTAAATGCGACGTAATCTGTCGGCCTCGTGCAGCCAACCCTGCGCCCTGAACCCGATGATGGCCAAAAGGGGAATGACATGAAAACTCACGCACAGGCAGTTGTTATCGGCGGCGGACTTGTCGGCTGTTCGATCCTATATCATCTGGCCAAGCTGGGCTGGACAGATGTGGTGCTTTTGGAGCGTGACGAACTGACCTCGGGCTCAACATGGCATGCGGCGGCAAATATCCACGGGCTGCATGACAACAACAACGTCACCCGCGTCCAGCATTATACCATGAACCTTTATAAGGAGCTTGAGCGTGAGACCGGGCAGGGATGCGGGGTTTTTCAGCCCGGATCACTTTACCTGGCCCAGACCAAAGACCGCGAGGCTCAGCTGCGTCTGCAGGAAGCCAAGGCGCGGTTTTACGGCCTTAACTTTCACGAGGTCAGCCGCGACAAGGCTGAACGCCTGCACCCCCTGACCGATTTCGACGGTATTCGCTGCATCATGTATGAACCCGATGGCGGCAATGTTGACCCCTCGGGGGTGACCATGGCCTACGCCGCCGGTGCGCGGGCAATGGGGGCCGAGATTGAGCGTTTCTGCCCGGTTACAGCCACCATTCAGCAACCGGACGGAAGCTGGATTGTTGAAACTCCGAAAGGGAACATCCACGCCGGCTGGGTGATCAATGCCGGTGGGCTGTGGGCGCGCGAAGTGGCGGCAATGGCTGGATTTGAGCTGCCGCTGATACCTACCGAGCATCAGTATTTCGTCACCGAGGCGATGCCCGAAATAACCGCGTTGGACCAACGCCTGCCCTCAATCGCTGATCGCGATGGTGAATATTATCTGCGTCAGGAAGGCGACGGCCTGCTGATCGGTGCCTATGAAAAAGACCTGCAATTCTGGGCCGAAAACGGCACACCGCAAGGCTTCGGGCATGAACTTTTTGCCGATGATCTTGACCGGATCATGGACAATGTCATGCGCGCGATGAGCCGCGTTCCGTCTGCCGCCGAAGCTGGAGTCAAGCGGGTCATCAACGGCCCGATGATCTGGTCACCGGACTCGGCGGCTCTTTATGGCCCGGTGCCTGAGTTGCGCAACTATTTCTGCTGTACCGGCATCATTCCGGGATTCAGCCAATCCGGCGGACTTGGCCTGATGAGCGCCCAGTGGATAGTTGAAGGCGAGCCGCAATATGACATGTTCACATGGGATCTGGCGCGTTTTGACGACTGGGCCGACAAGGCATTCACCAAGGCGCGTGTGGCCGATCAGTACGCACACCGCTTTGCCATTCACTTCCCCGGCGAAGAGCGTGCTGCGGGTCGTCCGGTACGCAAGCGGCCCATATATGACATGCAGGAAAGCATGGGTGCGGTCTTTGGCCTGAATTCCGGGTGGGAGCACCCCTTGTGGTTTGCAGACAAGCCCGGCACCGCTGAAACAATCGGCTATGAGCGTCAAAACTGGTTTGAACCGGTGGCGAACGAGACGTGCATGCTGCGGGACTCGGTCGGGGTGATCGATATCTCGAATTTTGCCAATTACGAGGTTAAAGGCCCCGGCGCGCATTCTTGGTTAAACGCGCTGATGGCCAACAATGTGCCCACGGAAATTGGCCGTTCATGCCTGACGCCGCTGATCGGTACGCGTGGCGGTATCGCCGGGGATTTCACCATTACCATGCTTGGTGAAGGCGATTACATGATGGTCGGATCAGGCATGGCCGAGCGCTATCACACCCGGTTTTTCAACATGATCCCCCTGCCTGAAGGCACCAGTTTTACCCGCGCCACTACCGCTTATTGTGGTTTCAACATCGCCGGGCCGAAATCGCGTGAAGTACTTGCAAGGCTGACCAATGCTGATCTTTCAAACGACGCTTTTCGCTTTATGCGCTCGCGTCGGATTGAGGTCGCCGGGATTGCCTGCAATGCAATCCGCGTCAGTTTTACCGGCGATCTGGGGTGGGAGCTTCACTGCGCCACCTCGGACCAATCCCGCTTGTATACCGCCCTTGTTGACGCCGCTCACGAACTTGGCGGCGGACCGGTCGGCAGCCGCGCTTTGGGCGCGTTGCGCATTGAAAAAGGTTATGGCAGCTGGGGGCGTGAGTATTCCCCCGAATACTGGCCGCAAGAGGTCGGGTTGGAGCGCCTTGTCAAAGAAGACAAGGATTTCCTCAACAAAGAAGCGTGGCTGGCCATTCGTGACAACACCCCGCGCGAAGCGCTTTCAATACTGGAAATTGAGGTGGAAGACGCCGACGCCAGCGGTGGCGAACCGGTATTCCTGCCCGACGGCACCCCCGTGGGGCGTGTGACATCCGGCGCGTGGGGGGCGTCCGTCGGCAAGTCGCTGGCGCTGGCATTTCTGGCACATGGCAAAGTCGCACCGGGGGATGAAGTCACGGTCTTTGTGATCGGTCGCCCCCATAAGGCACGCCTGCTGAAAGCACCGCCTTTTGACCCAAAGGGCATACGTTTACGCGGATAAACACCGCAAAATCCATCCGATTGCGCGCAAAATCCCGGCATATTCTGACCACATTACCCAT
>JAAEUB010000461.1 GCA_024227755.1 Paracoccaceae bacterium
CACCGGGGCGAGACGGCCCTGCGGGCCTAACCTCAAGCGGTTGCTTTAGCAGCCTGAATCCTCTCCGGCCCGGCTTATCCGCGCCCGCGCTTTTCAAACCGCGCCAACATGGCGGAAAAGTCTCGGCCCTGGCCGTCCTCGTCTTCGACAAAGGTCGCATAAAGCTCGGTTGCGCGCGCACCCATCGGGGTGTCGGCGTCAACGGCCTTGGCGGCCTGTTGGGACAGGCGCAAATCCTTGAGCATAAGGTCGGCGGCAAAACCCGGTTGATAGCCTGTGTCTGCCGGGCTCATCGGGCCCACACCCGGAGCCGGGCAATATGCGTTCATTGACCAGCTGTAACCGGATGAGGTTGAAACCACATCGAACATTTTCTGCCGGTCAAGTCCAAGTTTGTCAGCCAAAGCAAAGGCTTCGCAGGTTGCAATCATCGTTGCGCCAAGGATCATGTTGTTGCAGATCTTGGCCGATTGGCCGGCGCCGGAGGGCCCGCAATGCACCGCCTTTTGCCCCATCACGTCAAAAAGCGGACTGACTTTGGAAAAACCCACATCTGAGCCACCCGCCATGAAGGTAAGCGTCCCGCCTGTTGCGCCGCCAACCCCGCCGGAAACCGGGGCGTCCACCGCCATTAGCCGCGATGCTACCGCTTGATCGGCGACGGCACGCGCACTTTCGACATCCACCGTCGAGCAATCGCAAAAAACTGCACCCTGAGACATTGCCGGAATGATCTCATCGGCGACTTTGCGCAGAATATCCCCGTTGGGCAGCATGGTGATGACCACATCCGCGCCACTTGCCGCGGCCCCGGCACTGGCTGCGGCGTCAACACCGGCGGGGCAGGGGGCGGTTAGGTCAAAACCAGTGACAACATGGCCCGCTGCGGCCAGATTGGCAGCCATCGGCCCGCCCATGTTTCCCAGTCCAATAAAGCCGATATTCATATCGCAGCCTCCCAGTTAATCTCATTCTCACCCAAAGGGGCCAGCATGGCCCGGGTTTCGTCCTGTGTGACTTCGCCCAATTGGTGTTTCCAGCGCGGATTGCGGTCTTTGTCGATGATAGCGGCGCGGATGCCCTCAAGGAAATCACCCTTATCAAGCGAACGCCATGTAAAGCGGTATTCTTGCGACAATGCCTCACGGATCCCGGAATTATTTGCACGCAAAGCTGTCAGCATTTCGACGCAGCAGGCCATAGACAGGGGCGAATTGCGCTCGAACTCTGCAAGGGCCGCGTTTTCTTCGTCTGGCGCTGAGCGCAGGGCCTCGATAATGGCATTATGTGTGTCGAGGGCGAAATACTGGTCTATCCATTGGCGATGGCTTTTTAGGGGCGCGTCGGGTGCTACCTCGCTAGAGGCGAAAATGCGCACCAGATCGGCGTCACCAGAGGCGCAAAGCTGATCGATCAGGGCAGGCCAGCGCCCGTAGCTGACGAAATGATCGGCAAAACCGGCATAAATCGCGTCGCCCGCAACCATGCGGTGCCCGGTTGTGCCCAGATATTCGCCAACATTTCCCGGCGCGCGGGCAAGCAGAAGCGATCCGCCAACATCAGGGACCAGCCCAATGCCGCATTCGGGCATGGCTATCTTGCTGGTTTCACAAACAATGCGGTGCGAACCGTGGCAGGACACACCAACGCCGCCGCCCATGGTGAAACCCTGCATGAAGGCGATATAGGGCTTGGGATATTCGGCGATCTTGTCGTTCAGCCGGTATTCATCGGCCCAGAACCGGCGGCCATAATCGAAATCTCCGGCCATTCCGGTGTCATACATTTCCTGAATGTCGCCACCAGCGCAAAAGGCCTTGTCGCCATTGGCATCAATGATCACCAGTTTGACGGCATCATCCTCGCGCCAAGTGTCCAGTGCGGCCTCAATCTCCAGACACATCTGATATGACAATGCATTCAGTGCCTTTGGCCTATTCAGGGTGATACGCCCGGCAAAGCCTTGTTTTTGGATGACAATATCTGACATCAGTTCCACCTACCCCCTGTCCGCCAGCATTTGGCGCGAGATGATAAGGCGCATTATTTCGTTCGTTCCTTCAAGGATCTGATGCACGCGCAGGTCGCGCACGATTTTCTCGATCCCGTAATCCGCCAGATAACCGTAACCCCCATGCAATTGCAGACAGCCATTGGCGACATCAAAAGCAGCATCTGTGACGTAAAGCTTGGCCATAGCGCAGAATTTTGAGGCGTCATAAGCGCCAGTGTCCAGTTTCCACGCGGCCTGCCTCAGGAAAGTGCGGGCCGATTGCAGGGCGACCTCCATTTCCGCAAGGCGAAATTGCAGCGCCTGAAACTGATCAATTGTGCGGCCAAAGGCCTTGCGCTCGCCCATATAATTCAGGGTCAGGTCCAAAGCATTTTGCGCCCCACCCAAAGCCGAAGCGGCGATGTTCAAACGCCCGCCATCCAGCCCGGCCATCGCATAAGTGAAACCTTTGCCTGTCTCGCCAACGATATTTTCCGCAGAAATGTTGCAATTGTCCAAGTTGACCTGAGAGGTTGGTTGCGCTTTCCAGCCCATTTTCCGCTCAAGCGCGCCAAAAGACAGCCCCGGCGTTCCGTCCTCGACTATCATTGCCGAAATTCCCTTGGGACCTTCCGCGCCGGTTCGCGCCATGATTAGATAAGCATCGGAATAGCCGCCGCCCGAAATGAACGCCTTGCTACCGGTAAGACGAAAACCCTGGTCAGTTTCCTCGGCCCTGGTGCGCAGGGCAGCAGCGTCCGAGCCTGACCCCGGTTCAGTCAGGCAATATGAAAAGACTTTGTCCATGGAACACAGGTCTGGCAGCCACTTTTGCTTTTGTGCCTCGGTGCCAAATTTGTCGATCATGCCGCCGACCATGTTATGGATCGACAGGAATGAACCAACTGCAGGACATGACATAGCTAGGGCTTCGAAAACCAATGTCGCATCAAGGCGCGTCAGGCCCGAGCCGCCGTATTTTTCATCGACATACAGCCCGCCAAAACCAAGCTGAGCAATTTCACGCCACAGATCTTTCGGGATGGTGCCTTCAGCCTCCCAGTTTTGTGCATATGGTGCGATATTGTCCTGCCCGAAGGCGAAAGCCATGTCGAAAATCGCCTGCTGCTCTTCTGATAGTGCAAAATCCATGATGTCCCCGTAAGTTAACTGAACACTCGTTTAGTTATTATTTGTTGCAGGAGTTTTGCAAGCCGGACGCCCCGTCACAAGTGGCCTTCACAGATCGGCATGAAATTCCTCGATCAAGTGGCGCACAACTGCTTTGAGGGCATTTTCGCGGCTGTCCCCGGCCTGAATGCCGTCCTCAAACGCCCGTCGCTGGCGGTCTGCCGAAGTGCCGCTGACGACTATGGCGCGGGCGGCTTCGACCTCCTTGATGCAGCCCAAAACTTCTGCATCCTCGCGAACAAGATCAACCAATTCCTCTAAAAGATAAGCGAAATCAACCAGTTCCTTTTTGCCGAAATCAATCAGGCCGCCGCTTACCCCGTAGCGTTGGGCGCGCCAGCGGTTTTCGGCGGTCAGGAAATTGTCGTAAATCCTCCAGCGCTGGTTCGCTGCTTTCAATCGCCATAAGCGCCGTGTGATCGACTGGATCAGGGCCGCAAGGCTTAGGGTCGTTTCCATCCGTGGCGAGACATCGCAAATCCGCGCCTCGATTGTGGGAAACTTGGCCGAGGGGCGTAAATCCCACCAGATTTTTGAGCTGTCCTCGATTATTCCAAGGTCGATGATCGCCTGAACCGAGCGTTCGTACTCAGCCCAACCAGAAAAGCGCGGCGGTAGTCCGGTGCGTGGCAGGTTGTCAAAAATCGTCAGGCGATAGGATGCCAGCCCGGTATCGTCACCCTGCCAATAGGGGCTTGATGCCGAAAGCGCCAGGAGGTGCGGCAGGAAATAGGTAAGCTGATTGATGATATCGATGCGACTTTCACGATCCGGAAGGCCCACATGCACATGCATGCCGCAAATCAGCATTCGCCGCACAACCCCACCCAGATCACGCTTGAGGTCATTGTAGCGTTCCTTATCGGTGTGGTGCTGTTTTTTCCAATCGGCAAAGGGATGGCACGAGGCAGCGATCGGCGCGAGGCCGTATTTGCCCGCATGTCTGGCGACGCTGGAGCGCAGGCGTTTAAGGTCCTCGCGCGCCTCGGAAATGCTTGCGCAGACCTTCGTGCCAATTTCGATCTGGCATTGCAAAAACTCTGGGCTGACCTGGCCTTCAAGTTCGGCGGTGCAATCGCGCATCAAGGCGTCGGGTGCCTCGGCCAGTTCAAGGCTTTCGATATCCACCAGCAGGTATTCTTCTTCTATGCCGATGGTGAAGGGTGGTTCTGCGCTTGCCATTTCTGTTCCCCAGTTTGTTATATTAACAAGTTTGCAGGGATTTTTCGCTACGGCAAGTGTTAAGCCGCCGATGCGGGGTTCTGCGGGCCACACTTATTGTGAGAATGCAGGGTTTTTGCTAGTCTGCCGCCACGGATACATTCTTATAAAAAAAAAGGAGCGTCGCCATGCGCGGTATATTGAGAGCAGCTTTCGTGGCTTCCACGGTTGGTTTAACAGGCCTTGCAGTGCCGGCTCAGGCCCAGGAAGGGGCTTGGTCCCTGTGTGAAGGCCCCGGGTGGAATGCACAATTTGGCTATGACAGCATCCTGGCCACAGTCGCAGATATGGCCAAGTACGGGCAAGGAGACGGGGTTAGCTGCAGACCGATGGGTAATGATTTTGAAAATGCTCAAACCCATGTCTGCAACCTGTTTCTGAACCAAAACGGTAAAAAATGGGGAGTGTCCAAGGCTGGTACGGGTGAGTTGACCCCATTGAATTGTGGTTAAGTTGACGAGGTAAGGGCGCGGATATACCGCGCCCTTTTTGTCTTAAAGTATTGATGTCTAATCGATCGCCTTGAAGTGGAACTCGCCACCTTCCCTTATCCCTGACGGCCAGCGTGAGGTCACGGTCTTGGTGCGGGTGAAGAATTTGAACGCATCGGGTCCGTGCTGGTTCAGGTCACCAAACGCCGATTTTTTCCAGCCACCAAAGGTGTGATAGGCCAGCGGCACCGGGATGGGTACGTTGATCCCAACCATGCCAACATTGATCCGGCTGGCGAAATCGCGCGCGGTGTCGCCGTCACGGGTGAATATGGCAACGCCGTTGCCGTATTCGTGGTCCATCGCCATGCCGATGGCTTCCTCGTAAGACTGAGCGCGCACGGTGGACAGGACCGGGCCGAAAATCTCGGTCTTGTAGATGTCCATGTCGGTGGTAACTTTATCGAACAGGTGCGGACCGACAAAATAGCCATCCTCATAGCCCTGCAGTTTGAAGTCGCGGTTATCGACGACAAGATCGGCACCCTGATCGACACCTGAATTGATCAGACGCAGGATGTTTTCCTTGGCAGCCGCGGTCACAACAGGGCCGTAATCCACATCATTGCCGCCAGTATATGGGGCCACCCGCAGTTTTTCGATACGTGGCACCAGTTTTTCGATCAGGCGGTCGGCGGTTTCGTCACCCACGGGTACAGCGACCGAGATCGCCATGCAGCGTTCGCCAGCAGCACCGAACCCGGCACCAACCAGCGCGTCTGCGGCTTGGTCCATGTCAGCGTCGGGCATTACGATCATGTGGTTCTTGGCACCACCAAAGCACTGAGCGCGCTTGTCGTTGGCGGTGGCGCGGCTGTAGATATAGCGCGCGATCGGGGTCGAGCCGACAAAGCCAACGGCCTGAATATCTTCGTTGTCCAAAAGGGCGTCGACGGCTTCCTTGTCGCCGTTAACCACTTGCAGGATACCCTCGGGCAGGCCGGCCTCAAGGAACAATTCCGCCAGCATCATCGGCACGGACGGGTCACGCTCGCTGGGCTTCATGATCACGGCGTTGCCGCATGCCAGCGACGGGCCAACCTGCCACAGCGGGATCATCGCCGGGAAGTTGAACGGCGCGATTGCGGCGGTAACGCCAAGGGATTGGCGCATGGAGTACATGTCGATGCCGGGGCCAGCTGCGTCGGTATACTCACCTTTCAGCATTTCGGCTGCACCAATGCAGTATTCGATGACCTCAAGGCCGCGCTGCACGTCGCCTTTGGCATCGGGCAGGGTTTTGCCGTGTTCGCGGCTAAGCGCCTCGGCCAGCTTGTCCATGTCGCGGTTCAGAAGATGTACCATCGCCATCATCACACGCCCACGACGCTGCGGGTTCATCGCAGCCCATGCAGGTTGCGCCGCGGCGGCTTTGGCAATGGCGTCATCAACCTCGGCGGTTGAGGCAAGGGCAACCTTGCCCTGCACTTCGCCAGTGGCCGGGTTCATGATATCCGCAACACGCCCCGAGGCACCCGGTTGGTGCACGCCGTTCACATAATGACCGATTTCATACATATTTCTTCTCCTCATCAGGTTCCGGTGCAGGATAGACTTGCAATTTTGCCAAGAAAAGCCCCAGTATCTCAAAAAGGTTTTGCAAAAATAGGGGTACGATGTGCCGGATTGGGACGATTTCAGAGTGTTTTTGGCGGTGGCGCGCGGCGAAAGCCTTTCGGCAGCCGGGCGGGTGCTTAAACGGGACGCGGCCACGGTGGGGCGCCATATGGCGCGGCTTGAGGAAGCTGTGGGCCTGCCGCTTTTTACCAAGTCGCCGCAGGGATATGCCCTGACGGAAGCGGGCGCACGCCTTTTGGGACACGCCGAGCGCGCCGAACAAGCAGTGGCCGAGGGGGTGGATGCGCTTGCGGGCGAGGGCGGGCAATTGTCAGGGCAAGTGCGCATCGGCGCCACTGATGGCTGCGCCTCATTCGTATTGCCGCAGGTCTGTGCTGCAATCACCGCGCGCCATCCCGGGCTGGAATTGCAGGTGGTCGCCTTGCCAAGGGTGATTAACCTTTCCAAACGCGAGGCGGATATGGCAATTTCCGTGTCGCCACCGCAAACCGGGCGTGTCACCGTACAAAAGATTACCGACTACCACCTGCATTTTGCGGCCTCCAGGACATATCTGGAACGCCACGGCGAAATTCGTGACCTTGCGGCGCTCGCCGGGCACAGGCTTGTGGGATATATTCAGGACATGATCAGCTATCCCGAGCTGGATTTTCTGACCGGGCTGGGGATAGAGCATGTGGCCTTAGCCTCAAACCTTGTGGCGGTTCAACTGGGATTTGTGCGCCATGGCGGCGGGGTTGGGGTGACGCATGATTTCATCATGCCTTTCGCGCCGGAACTCAGGCAGGTTCTGACCGATGAGGTGTCACTTACCCGCTCGTTCTATCTGGTGCGCCACGCGGCTGATACCAAGGTGGCAAGGTTAACGCGTGTGGCCGAGGAAGTGACTCGCGGGATTGCGCAGGAAGTGGCTCGGTTGGAAGGCCAAATACGACCCGACCCTTGACAGAATGTCGCAGCTTGCGCGAGGCTGGTGGCAGATATTCCACCTATGGAGGGTCCCATGCTAGTTCACCAGATACTCAAAATGAAAGCCAGTTCGGCAGTTCTTACAATCGCCCCCGGCGCATCCGTGGCCGACGCGGCTGGGATTTTGTCCTCGAAACGTATCGGAGCCCTGATCGTTTCTCAGGACGGGACCGTTCCGGTCGGCATTTTGTCTGAGCGCGATATTGTCCGCGAACTTGGGCGGCGCGGGCCTGCCTGTATGTCAGATAAGGTTGATGACCTGATGACCGGCGATCTGGTCAGTTGCGAGGGCGATTGCACCACTGATGAGGTGCTGACGCGCATGACCGAAGGCCGTTTTCGCCATATGCCGGTGATGGAAGCCGACAAAATGATCGGGCTGATTTCGATCGGTGACGTGGTCAAGGCGCGGCTGGAGGAACTGGCCAGCGAAAACGATGCATTGCAAGGTATGATTATGGGCCACTAAGGTCGGCAATGTTTTTGCCGCAGCGCAGAAAAACCTTGCAATAAGGGGCATAAAAATGCCAGCGTAACGCTCGAAATTGGAGGGCATTTTATGCGCATCGGCCTGTATCCCGGCACTTTTGACCCGATTACTCTGGGTCACACCGATATCATCAAACGCGCCTGCGCGTTGGTTGACCGACTGGTGATCGGCGTCGCGATCAACCGCGATAAGGGGCCGCTTTTTGATCTTGAAGAGCGCGTGGCGATGGTTGAAGCAGAATGCGCCGGGCTGGGTGATGAAACCGGGACCGAGATTATTATCCATCCGTTTGAGAACCTTCTGATCGATTGTGCCCATGACGTGGGCGCGCAGATCATCGTTCGCGGGCTGCGTGCTGTCGCTGATTTTGAGTATGAATATCAGATGGTTGGCATGAATAGAGCAATGGATTCCTCGGTCGAGACCGTGTTTTTGATGGCCGAAGCACGCTATCAGTCCATCGCCTCAAAACTGGTCAAAGAAATTGCCCGGCTACGCGGGGATGTGTCGTGTTTCGTACCCGAGGCGGTTGAAGCCGCACTTTTGGAAAAACTGCGCTAAAGCGCCAGGACTGTCGGGCCCATTTGCAATGGTGTCGCCCCGGTGCCCAGTTTGAACCGTGCCAGACCCGGCGCGTTTTCAGTGTCAATCGCACCAAGATCGACCCGTGTCAGACCTTCTTTGGTAAAGTCCTGAAAGGCGTGCCACAAAAGCAGACGTGCGGCCGCAGTTGCGCGGCCTCGCTTGCTGCTATGGGCAATATGATATGTGGCGGTGTTGCCGTGGCGCAAAAACAGGGCGCGGGCGGTGATTTGACCGGCCTCATAGGCCGTGAACAGACGCAAATCCTCGGGTGCCAACCTTTGCCATTCAAGGCTGAAGGCGGCGGGCAGGGCGCGGTAGGATTTTGCCCTTTGCTGTTGTGCGTCATCTGTAAGAACGTCGCGCAAAGCCTGTGGGCTGCATCTGTTATGGCACACCTCAAGATCGAAATTACCAGAGTTATTCAAAGCGTTACGCCACTTTGCATGCAGATCCCCGGGCGCGACAGGCAAGTCACACAGGGCAAGGGTTGCAGGGGTAAGCAACGCGATCAAACGTCGCGAAGCGACTTTTTGGGTCAGGGTCATCAACTGGATGCGCGGGCGCGATATCGGCAGGGTGCGGCGGATAAGGGCAAGGGCCGCTACCCGGTCGCACGCGCCCAGCCAAAGTGGACCACTTGAGGCCAGTGAGACGTTTAACATCCCCGCCAGACGGCGGCAGATACACTGGCAAAGCGCAACGGGTTGGCCGTTTTCCCAGATCATCGCACGATGTACGATACCGCCAAGGGCCTGATGCACCGCACCATATGCCCAACGTTGCTGCATCTGTGCGCGGGCATTATCTGCCAAAGCCTGCCATTCGGCCCGAGATGTCTGATTCCAGAAAACTTCCATGTTCCTGTTAAGACATTAAAAACCTAATTCATGGTTAATGCCGTCAGGAGAATTTTGTGAAAAGACGATTTAATAGGGTTTCAGGCGTCAACGCCCCGCCGCCGCGGCCGGATTGGCGCGGGTTCGTGATTGTTGGTCTGCTTTTGAGCGTTCCGGCCGCACTGGTCGGTTTCAGCGTCGATTTTCTGATGCGCTAGAGGTACTTGGCAATCACAGCCGCAGTATCCAGCATACGGCAGGTAAAACCCCATTCATTGTCATACCAGGTCAGGATACGCACCATATTGCCATCCAGCACCCGTGTCTGGTCGGTGGCAAAATTGGATGAGCTTGGGTCGTGGTTGAAGTCGATTGAGACCAGTTTGCGGTCGGTGACATCCAGAACATTCTTCATCGGGCCATCGACGGCGGCGTGAATGGCGGCGTTAATCTCCTCGACCGTAGTGTCACGCGCGGCTTCAAATGTCAGATCCACGCATGAGACGTTCGGGATCGGAACCCGCACTGCCATACCGTCCAGTTTACCGTCCAGTTCAGGCAGAACCAGCCCAAGGGCCGAGGTAGCCCCGGTTGTGGTGGGGATCATGTTCATCGCCCCTGCGCGGGTGCGGTAGAGGTCTTTGTTGTTGGCGTCCAGCATCGGTTGCGAGCCGGTATAGGCGTGAATCGTGGTCATGAAACCGCGTTTTATCCCGACGCAATCGTTCAGTACTTTGACCACCGGGGCAAGACAATTGGTGGTGCATGAGGCGTTCGAGATATGGCGGTCTTCAGGCCCGATCAGGTGATGATTGACCCCGTAAACGATGGTTTGATCCGCGCCCTTGGATGGGGCCGATACCAGCACCCGTTTGGCACCGTTTTCAAGATGCACCAATGCCTTGTCGCCTTTGAAAACACCGGTGCATTCAAAAACGATGTCAATGTCGCCCCAGGGAAGGTCGGCAGGGTTGCGCAAGGTAGTCATGCGAATCGGACCTGTGCCCACATCCATGCTGTCACCCGTGCAGGTTACCTTGTTCATGAACTTGCCGTGCACCGAATCGAACTCAAACAAATGTGCGCTGGTCTCGACCGGGGTCAGGTCGTTGATCGCTACAATCTCAATATCGTCGCGGCCAAGCTCATGCACTGCCCTTAAAACCAGACGCCCAATGCGCCCAAACCCATTGATTGCAACCTTGATCGCCATGATGGACCTTTCTTGATGCCGAATATCCCATGCCCCTGAATCGGGTGCAATGTTAACGCTAACATGGGGATTTATGGCCAAAGGTCAAGGCCCCGCATTCAATTGTGTAGAGGCAGTTACCGCCAAAAGGCAATATACTCGGAAAGTTGCATTAATTTCTGTCCGGCAATGACCGGCAAAGTGCCACCCAATGCAAAATAGTCCACAGCAAAGATGCAAACGATGATCAGCGCAAGGCCAAGGGCGATTTGATTGGTCATGCAACTCTCTTTCCTGGTCATTGCGAATACTGTCGCAAATTGGGTGGGGCAGGGGCAAGACAAAAGCGTTTCGCGGAAAAACAGGGCGCACCTTGATCTCGAAACACAATTCAGAAAAGGCCCTGGCATTTCTGCCAAGGCCTTTTTCCACGCGGTTTGAAAGGTTTTAGCCCAGCCGCCCCATCAGGGTGGCAACATCGGCCATGCGGGTCGAAAATCCCCATTCGTTGTCATACCAGGTCAAAATACGCACCAACCGCGCGCCCATCACCTTGGTCTGGTCGGGGGCAAAGGCCGAGCTTTGTTCGGTATGATTAAAATCGATCGAGACCTTGGGTTCCGGTTCATAGCTTATCACATGGCCCATCGAACCCGCGGCGGCCTTGCGCATAATCTCGTTGATTTCTTCAACACTGGTGTCGCGGCTTGCTGTGAACGTCAGATCAACCGCCGACACATTAGGCGTCGGCACGCGCAGGGCGGTCCCGTCAAGCTTGCCCTCAAGTTCCGGCAGGACAAGGCCTATTGCGCGGGCGGCCCCTGTCGAGGTCGGGATCAATGACATGGCAGCGGCGCGGGCGCGGTAAAGGTCCTTGTGGCGGCGATCCAGTGTCGGCTGCCCGCCAGTATATGAGTGGATCGTGGTCATGACGCCATGTTCAATCCCAACATTGTCGTTCAGAACCTTGGCAACCGGCGCCAGCCCATTGGTGGTGCATGACCCGTTTGAAACCAGGCGGTCGCTGGCCTCAAGCGTATTGTCATTGACGCCCAGAACGATGGTCTTGTCGACATTGGTCGCCGGGGCCGAGAAAAGGATTTTCTTTGCACCCTGCTCAAGATGCACCTTTGCTTTTTCGCCGTCATTGAACTTGCCGGTGCATTCCAGCACGACGTCACAGCCGGACCAGTCCAACTCGCTCGGGTCATAGGTTGATGACACTTTGACCACACCATCGCCTGCATCCAGTGTGCCGTCACCGATAATCACTTCATTGGGAAAGCGGCCATGCACGCTGTCATACCGCAAAAGATGCGCTGCACTTTCGATTGGGCCGGTGGCGTTCAGTTTGACCACCTGAATGTCGTCGCGCCCCGAGCCTGCGATCTGACTGAACGTGCTGCGTCCGATCCGGCCAAAGCCGTTGATACCTACTTTTACCGTCATGGTATTCCCCTGAGATGTTTGCGCCGCCCGCACTGGCAGTTTGGCGCGCGTTAGCGTTGCCTCACGTATAGGCAGGGTAGAATTTAGGGCCAATTAAATATTTGTTTATCTGGATACTTGTTAGCGAAAACATTGCCCGATCGGGGTGTGTTAGCGGTAACGAGGGACGGAATGCCGCAGGGATATATGTGCGTGATGGGGATTTTCAGCGAAGTGTGACTGGGGTAGATTGCCCTTATGAGTGGATTACTGGCCCTTTTGGATGATGTGGCGGCGATTGCCAAAGTGGCTGCGGCCTCGATTGATGACGTGGTTGGGCAGGCAGCAAAGGCCGGTGCCAAGGCTGCGGGTGCGGTGATCGACGACACTGCGGTGACACCAAAATACGTGCATGGATTTGAGGCATCTCGCGAATTGCCCATCGTTGGCCGGATTGCGTTGGGCAGTCTGCGTAACAAGCTGCTGATCTTGTTGCCGGTCGGGTTGGCCCTGTCGGCATTTGCGCCCTGGGCCATTGCCCCTCTGCTGGCGTTGGGCGGGATGTATCTTTGTTTTGAGGGGGCGGAAAAGGTCTGGCACTGGTTGGCTGGTGAAGGTGACCACGGCGAGGAAGCCGAGGCCTTCGACGATCCGGCGCATCTGGAGGAAGCCAAGATCGCCGGGGCCATCAAGACCGATTTCATCTTGTCTGCCGAGATCATGACCATTGCCCTTGCGGCCATCCCCGAGGCCGGGTTCTGGAGCGAAGCTGCCACTTTGGCCATTGTAGGCATTGGCATCACGGTAATGGTATACGGCGGCGTGGCGCTGATTGTGAAAGCTGATGATCTGGGGCTTTTCATTGCACGGCGCGGGCGGTTTCGCCTGACCCGCAAATTGGGGCGGGGGATTGTCGGTGTCATGCCGGGGTTTCTGGCGGCGCTGATGATCGTTGGCACCGGTGCGATGCTGTGGGTCGGTGGCTCGATCGTATTGCACGGGTTGGCCGAGATGGGTTGGCAGGCACCTGCGAAACTGGTGCATGACTGGGCGCATATGGCGGCGGAAATGGTCCCGGAAAGGGCGAAGGCAGCCTTAAACTGGAGTGCGGCTGCCGTTATGGATGGGGTATTTGGCTTGGCGCTGGGCCTGGTGCTGATCCCAATCGGTACGAGGCTTGTGGCACCTTTGTGGAAAGGCGTTATGAGGCGCCTTTCCTAAGGATTTTCAAAATCCTTGCGGGTTTGACTGCGTCAAGACCCTGAAAATCAGCGCCGTTCGTCAAAGCTTTTGGCAATAAAGCCCGGCATGTGATTGCCCATGCCCACCACCTTGTTGCCACCGCCATCCCTGCGATCACGAGAGCGGCTGGGCTTTGGCTTTTGTGCCGCCGCCCGCGGTTTTTCCTGTGGCCGGTCTGATACCGGTTTCGGTTCTGACTTCTGGGCCGGTTTACGGCTTCGCGAGCGACTTTTTGCGGGCTTTGTGTCCGCGGCAGTTTCGCGGGTTTCAGGCTTTGGCTCAGGATCTGATTTCGCGCTAGTGCCCAGCGGATTGTCCAGCCGGGGGATCTTGTTTTCAAGCAGCCTCTCGACCGCGTCGAGGTTCTTGGCATCGCGCGGCTCGCAGATCATGATTGCTTTGCCTTCACGACCGGCGCGACCGGTGCGCCCGATACGGTGAATGTAATCCTCGGCGTGACCTGGCACATCATAGTTCAGCACATGGCTTACATTGGGAATATCAAGGCCGCGCGCAGCCACATCCGATGCGCAAAGGAAGCGAATATCGCCATCACGGAAACCCTTGAGTGTCGCCATACGCTGGCTTTGATCCAGATCGCCATGAATAGGCTCGGCATTATATCCGTATTTTTTCAGGGATTTAGCAACGATATCCACATCCGTCTTGCGGTTGCAGAAGATAATGGCGTTGGTGCAACCCTCGCCCTCGCTGTCAATGATAGCGCGCAGAAGATTGCGTTTTTCGGTTGAAGCACGCTCGCGCCGCGAGGCGCGAAACTCAACCAACCCCTGGGTGATTGTCTCGGACGCTGTGGCCTGACGGGCGACTTCAATGCGTGCGGGGTTTGACAGGAAGGTGTTGGTGATACGCTCGATCTCAGGTGCCATCGTGGCCGAAAAGAACAGCGTTTGGCGGGTAAAAGGCACCAGCCCGAATATGCGCTCAATATCGGGGATAAAGCCCATGTCGAGCATCCGGTCAGCTTCGTCCACCACCATGATCTGCACGCCGGTCAGCAAGAGCTTGCCGCGTTCAAAATGATCCAGAAGGCGGCCGGGCGTGGCGATCAGCACGTCAACGCCGCGATCTATCAGCTTGGTTTGCTCGCCAAAGCTGACGCCGCCAATCAGCAAAGCCTTGGTCAGCTTCACATATTTGGAATAATTATCGAAGTTTTCGGCCACCTGTGCCGCCAGTTCCCGCGTTGGGCACAAAACCAGCGAACGTGGCATCCGTGCACGGGCGCGGCCGCGTGCCAGCATGGTGATCATTGGCAGGGTAAAGCCTGCGGTTTTGCCGGTGCCGGTCTGGGCGATGCCAAGCACGTCGCGCCCTTCTAGAGCGGGCGGAATAGCGCCTTCCTGGATCGGTGTCGGGCTTTCATAGCCCGAGTCTTCCGCGGCTTTTAAAACGTTCGGGCTGAGATTCAGGTCAGTGAATTTGGTCATGTATGTCCGTTTTTTTACGGACGCTTCCGGCCCGTATCCTTTGCGGTGTACCGGCCCGGATGGCCAAGCCCCTTACGGGCGAAATGGAACACGCCCTGTCCCTAAAGAAAAGCAGCGCTGGGGTCAATCTGGCATCCAGCATCTGTGACAAAGCGGCGGTTTTAATAGGTTTGTTGCTGTTTTGGCAACATTTTCCGACTATGGCAGGCCGATTGTGTGCAAAAAGTCATCAACTGCGCCCGTGTAGGCACCCGGTTTCCCCAGATCCTTGTTGATGGCGCTATGGGCTTTGTTGATGGACATGATCTGGCTTTGCCCGCCAATCTTGGCCAATGCCGCTGCAAATTTTTCTGCTGCAGGGCAGGCATTGCCGCGCTGGGACGAACATACAAGCAGGAAAGGACCGTTTGTGCGCTTGAGGCGCGCGATGGGTGAAGTGGCGCGCCACAGGGCGGGGTCATCACCAAAGGCATTTCGGTAAAGGCGACCTGGGGACGAGGTCATGATCTCCTCCACATCGTATGCGGCGGTATCGAGTGAAATTGTCGCGCGCCACGGTTTTGCACCATTTTCAGCGGCAAAATCCGGGTCCACCGCCAAAAGTGATACCAGATGCGCGCCCGCCGAGTGGCCCATCACCACCATCTGATTGCTATCGCCGCCATATTCGCCCGCATGTGCTTGGACATAAGCGATGGCGCGGGCAACGTCACGGGCTTGCTCCAGCGGATCGGCAAATGGCACCATGCGGTAATTGACCGAAATGAAAATATATCCCCTGGCGCCCCAATGGCGCTGCTTTTCCTTCCAACTGCCTTTGTTGCTTTTGTTGCCAATCGCCCAGCCCCCACCATGCACCATGACCATGATCGGAGCGCCCTGAGGATTGTCGGGCAGATAGACATCTAACGACTGACGAATTGCAGGTCCGTATTTGACATTACGCAATACGTCAGGGGCTGCCAGAGCCAAAGACGGCGCCGAAATTGCGCAGGCCAGCGAGAGGCCAAATATGCGACGGGACATAGGGTGGGGATAACGCTGCATACCGACCTCCTCGCTGGACTGACTATTTACTAACGGGCCAGCGCCGAACTTCCGTCGTTTTAAACCATCATTTCCTTGGTCGCACTCAGCGTCAGATCGGGATAATCGCGCAAGGCGCGGTCGATATCCCATTGCAGGCGGGTGAGATAGACGATGTCGCCGTCATTGTCGTGGGCGATGTGCTGTTTGTTGGCGGCCACAAAGGTGTCGATCTTGTCTTTTGGCCCGGTAACCCAGCGCGCCGAGGTAAACTGCGACTGTTCAAAGCGTACCGGCAGGCCGTATTCAAGCTCGATCCGGCTGGCGAGGACTTCAAACTGCAACTGGCCGACAACGCCGACAATAAAGCCCGAACCGATATCTGGCTTGAACACTTTGGCCGCACCTTCCTCGGCAAATTGCATCAGCGCTTTTTCCAGGTGCTTTGACTTTAGCGGGTCGCCCGCGCGCACGTTTTGCAAAAGCTCTGGTGCAAAGGAAGGGATGCCGGTGACACGCAAGACCTCGCCTTCGGTCAGGGTGTCGCCAATGCGCAACTGGCCGTGGTTGGGGATGCCGATGATGTCGCCAGCCCATGCCTCTTCCGCCAATTCGCGGTCCGAGGCCAGAAACAATACCGGGTTCGAGATTGCCATCGGCTTTTTCATCCGCACATGGGTCAGTTTCATGCCGCGTTTAAAATGTCCCGAGGACAGGCGCAGGAACGCCACTCGGTCGCGGTGCTTGGGGTCCATATTGGCCTGCACCTTGAAGACAAAGCCGGCAACTTTCGCTTCATCTGGCGAGATCTGGCGTGGTTCGGCGGTTTGTGGCTGGGGTTCGGGGCCGTAATTGGCGATGCCGTCCATCAGTTCGCGGACCCCGAACGAGTTTATCGCCGAGCCGAACCAGATAGGGGTCATATGCCCTTCCAGAACCTCGGCCGGGTTCATCCGGGGCAATAATTCGCGCGCCATTTCAACCTCTTCACGCAGTTTTTCGGCCAGATCGGCGGGCACGTATTCATCGAGCCTGGGGTCATCCAGCCCCTCAATGGCCACCGTTTCAGCGACTTTGTTGCGGTCGGCGCGGTCCATCAACTCCAGCCGGTCGTTCAGAAGGTCGTAACAGCCAATAAACTCGCGCCCTACGCCGATGGGCCATGAGGCCGGGGTGACGTGGATCGCCAGCATTTCCTGAATTTCGTCAATGATCTCAAATGTATCGCGGCTTTCACGGTCCATTTTGTTGCAAAATGTCAGGATTGGCAGGTCGCGCATTCGGCAGACTTCGAACAATTTCTGCGTCTGGCTTTCAACACCTTTGGCACCGTCGATCACCATTACCGCCGCATCAACGGCGGTCAGGGTGCGGTAAGTATCTTCGGAAAAGTCCGAGTGGCCGGGCGTGTCGACAAGATTATAGCGGTATTTGCCATAATCAAACGACATGGCGCTGGCCGAAACCGAAATGCCCCGGTCTTGCTCCATTTTCATGAAATCCGAGCGGGTGCGGCGTGCTTCGCCCTTGGCGCGCACCTGACCGGCCATCTGAATGGCACCACCATAAAGCAAAAACTTTTCGGTCAGCGTGGTCTTACCGGCATCCGGGTGACTGATAATGGCGAAGGTGCGCCGCCGGGCAATTTCGGGCGGCAGGGCAGGGCGGTTATTTTTTGGTTGGTCCAGCATGGGCGGGATATAGCGCTGCGTCAGCGCCCCTGCAACTCACCCTGCCAACTTTCGTGAAATTCCGACGCTGTTTGCACGATTTTTGAATGTAGCCACAGTTTCGGCGGCCCGAGGTTCCCTTGGTCCTTCTGATGCGCGTTTCAAGAGTGCCACCGCGTCGCTTGACGCCAGATCAGTCGCCTTAAGCTCATGGCCCGCACGTACCGGCTTTGCCACGCTTTTCAGGCGCTTTTGAATTTCCTCCGGCACGACTGATCTGGTGGTGGTGTCTATGAACAGGCTTTCCGAGGCGATGCCTTCGGCATAGATGATTTCGTGTTTGTCAAAGAGCAACTGGAAGTAATCGACAAATCCACCCTCGGCGCGCACCACAGAGGTATCGTTCACCAAATCGCGCGCTTTCACCAATACCTCGCTTTGCCCCGCCCCCATTTTGTCTGCCCGCTGATAGATGAACAAGCGGTGGTTTTGGCTGACGACCAGCTCGCCGGTATTGTTAAGCGCGCCGGGGGCGATAACAATTGGCGCAAAAGCACCCGAGGCCCGCAAAGTCTGCTCGCCGATCCAGCGCAGTTTCTGAGGCCCGCTGTCCCTGGTTAGCACGCGGTCACCCGGTTGCAGGTGTTCCACCGGGACCTGGCGGCCATCGGCCATGGTTATTGCCGTGGAGCGGGTAAAGGACACGCAGGCGCTTTCGGCCAGTTTCGTGCGCGCCCCGTCCGGGTCGATGGTCACAAGCGTATATCCGGTTTTTGCCGCAAGCGGCGTCAGAGGGTGCAGATAGGTCTGCGCAATCATGCCTGTGTTGGGGTCGGTTTCAATCAAAACCAGCGCTTCTTCGGTCGTGCCATGCGGCCCCATGAAGGTGATCAGGCAATCAAGGTAAAGTGCGGCCCCCGGCTGCCCCAACCCGGAACCCGCCGCGATAAAAAAATCACCGGTATCGTCACGCGTCGAAATTGCCAGGTGCTTATACTCGGCTTTTTTTGAAAGTTCATAGATGTCGTCATGAACAAGATCTCGGGCGGCTGAAATCGCCTCATTCAGATTGGCACCGTGGCTGACGCGCATCATCTCGGCCGGATAAACCAGAAATGTCTGGATCGGTAGTGGGGTCGTCAGTGTATGAAAGGTCATTGGCGGCTCACTGATATTTGCGAAATGGCTATGAGATTCCCAATTGCAGCATCACACAGAAAGCCTGAGCGCAATCTTCAAGCACATACCCCACCACCAGTTCCCAGAGTAAGTGTTGCATCCATTTCTGGTCAACAATTGCTTGAGACAAGTCGCGGGTTTTGTGGAGGAAAAACGGATAACTGTTTCCAGATCGCGCAAGGTTTTGGGGAAGCTGAAGTATTGTTTACCAACCCAAAATACCGCGCGATTGGCATAGTTAACAAATCCACGCGCGAATCAATTCCGGTTTTGGCCCCGAATTTGGTTTTATCCCCTGACGGAATGGGTAATCTGCGCCGAGGCAACATAGGGGAGACGCATCATGGATTTCGGCATCAAGGGCAAGAAGGCACTGGTTTGTGCGTCGTCAAAAGGGTTGGGCTATGGCTGCGCCGCTGCATTGGCAGGCGAAGGGGTGGATCTGGTGATTAACGCGCGCTCATCTGGTCCCCTGGAAGAAGCTGCTGAAACACTACGCGCGGCGCATGGGGTGAATGTGGTGGCAGTTGCGGCTGATATCACCACTGATACCGGGCGCGCGCAGGTGCTGGATGCAACAGGCGGCACGGTCGATATTCTGGTCACCAATGCCGGTGGCCCGCCGCCGGGCATGTGGACGGATTGGGACCGTGATGATTTCATCGCTGCCATAGATGCCAACATGCTGACGCCGGTTGCATTGATGCAGGCATTGGTGCCGGGGATGATGGAACGTGGCTGGGGACGGGTGGTCAACATCACCTCGCAATCGGTGAAAGCGCCGATTGCGGTTCTGGGCCTGTCAAATACCGCGCGCACGGGGCTGACTGGTTTTGTCGCCGGCACCTCGCGGCAGGTGGCCGGGGCGGGGGTGACAATTAACAATCTGCTTCCGGGCATTCATGCCACCGATCGTGCCGTGGCACTGGATGGTGGTGTGGTCGCCGCCAAAGGTATCACCATCGAAGAGGCCCGCGCCGAGCGAGCCGCGACCATCCCCGCCGGGCGTTATGGTCAGCCGGAGGAGTTTGGCGCCGCCTGCGCGTTCCTGTGCTCATCACATGCGGGCTTTATCATCGGGCAGAATATACTGCTGGATGGCGGTGGCGTGAACGCGACGTTTTAGACGTTTGGTGCTTTCGCGTCTGTCTGGCTGCGGGTGCAGACCTCGGGATGGGCGCCGCAGCAATCGTTCAGCAAGTATCCGATGACCGCCCCCAGGCGGGGGTGATCTGCGCGGTAAAACACCTGTCGCGAGCATTTTTTCGAGGCGATCAGCCCGGCTTGCTCTAATGCTGAAAGATGAAATGACAAAGCCGAGGCGGAAATGCCCAGATATGTGGCTATGTCGCCTGCCGCCAGCCCTTCGTTACCGCGGGGCACCAACAGGCGCACAATCTCCAGCCGGGTGGCGTTTGCCATCGCTGAAAGGGCCGAAAGGGCTTGTTGCTGGTCCATATTTCAATTACTCATGAAGTGTTGAACTATCCCTGCATACCGCATCCCCCGAGATCGGGCAAGTGGTACAATCCGGCGAGGAACAAAATGGCGCGCGCGACGATCACAACCACCAAGGCCCCAACCAGCGGATGGCGCACCATTAAGCGTGTCGCCCCATATCTGTGGCCAGCCGAACATCCCTGGGTGAAAAACCGCGTGGTTCTGGCAATGGCGATGTTGCTTTTGTCCAAGTTGGTTTCGGTCGGGACGCCGTTCCTTTACAAGGCGGCAGTGGACGCTTTGTCAGGCGACGCGCTGGACGCTGCCTGGATGCTGGGGCTTGGTGCGGTTGGGCTGACGGTTGCCTATGGCGGCGCACGTCTGATGACCAATGGATTTCAGCAATTGCGTGACGCGGTATTTGCCCGGGTTGGCCAGCGTGCCCTCAGGCAATTGGCGCTGGAAACCTTCACCCATATTCACCGGCTTTCGATGCGATATCACATCACCCGCAAAACCGGTGGGCTAAGCCGGATAATCGAGCGTGGGGTCAAGGGCGTCGAGTTTCTTTTGCGTTTCATGCTGTTTTCCATTGGCCCGCTGGTGTTGGAACTTTTGATGATCGCCACGGTGCTGTTTTTCGTCTTTGACGTCTGGTATCTGGCCGCCGTGGTGGTGACCATCGCGCTTTATGTCTGGTTCACTTTCAAGGTCACCGAGTGGCGCGTGAAGATCCGCAAACAGATGAACGATCAGGATACCGACGCTAATCAAAAGGCCATCGACAGCCTTTTGAATTTTGAAACCGTCAAGTATTTCGGTGCCGAACGGCGCGAGGCCATTCGCTATGACAGTGCAATGGCGGGATATGAGACGGCAGCGCTTAAAACCTCGTATTCATTAGCCTTTCTCAATTTCGGCCAAGCGCTGTTGATTACATCCGGGCTGGTTGTGGTGATGGTGATGGCAGCCATTGGTGTGCAAAACGGCGACCTTACGGTTGGCGATTTCGTCATGGTCAACGCCTATATGGTGCAGATCACCATGCCTCTGAACTTCCTTGGGTCGGTCTACCGCGAAATCCGTCAGGCGCTTGTCGATATGGGCGAGATGTTTGACCTGTTGGAGCAACCGGCCGAGGTTGAGGATAAGCCGGATGCGCCCGAGATTAAGGTCACGGGTGGCGAGGTGGTGCTGGAGGATGTGTTTTTTGGCTATGACGCGGCGCGCCCGATCCTAAAAGGTGTGTCTTTGTCGGTCGGCGCGGGTAAAACCATGGCCATCGTTGGCCCGTCGGGGTCTGGTAAATCCACCATCGGGCGGCTTTTGTTCCGGTTTTACGACGTCAATGGCGGTGCCCTTCGGATAGACGGGCAGGATCTGCGTGATGTGACCCAGGAAAGCCTGCATAACAGCATCGGTGTGGTACCGCAGGACACGGTTTTGTTTAACGATACGATTTATTACAACATCGCCTATGGTCGGCCTGAGGCCAGCCGCAGCGAGATCGAAGAGGCCGCAAAGGCCGCCAAAATCCACGACTTCATTGTCAGCCTGCCGGACGGGTACGAGACCACGGTGGGTGAACGCGGGTTGAAATTGTCAGGCGGCGAAAAGCAACGGGTTGGCATTGCCCGAACGCTGCTTAAAAACCCGCCGATCCTGCTTTTGGACGAGGCGACATCGGCGCTGGATAGCGAGACCGAGCGCGATATACAGGTAAGCCTGAAGGCGATGGGCAAGGGGCGATCTGTGATTACTATTGCCCACCGTCTGTCGACAATTGCCGACGCGGACGAGATCGTGGTGCTGGAAAACGGTGTTATTACCGAACAGGGACGCCATGACGATCTGCTGGCACTGGGCGGGCGCTATAATTCCATGTGGACACGTCAGGCGGCAGAGGAACAAGAGGCGGCGTAGCTTAAGCGTTCCGCCTTTTGCTGAGACAGAGGGTTCAGGCAAAGCACCCGCACCATTGATCGGTGCGGGTCTGTTTGGGTATCTGCGTCTCAGGAAAAAAGGCTTAGTGCGCCGTCCTGAAAATCTGAATCACTTCAGAAGCTGGGAACGGGGGAAAGCGGTTTCGAAACCGCTTTCTCAAGGCGTTTCGAAACGCCTTGTCCCGGTTCAGATTAAAAGGACGCGGCTCTAAAGAAACTGAGCGCCTTTGGCGCGCTTTCTTATCTCGTCGGCGGCCTTCTCCTCATGCCGCGCGGCCTAGATGTTACTCGGCAGCTTTCAGCGGGTTACCCTCGTCTGAAGGTGATACCGGCCCGTCCGATTCATATGCGTCCGACAGGGGGTCTGGCGTCGGTTTTGACGCCGTGTCTGCCGGTGCATCCGACGCGGTGTCACTGCTTGTGTCGGTTGCGTGTGTCGTATCATCCGCGATTGTGGTGGCCGATATGACTTTTTGCAGATCTGCCAGTGCTGGTCCGACCTCGCCTTCATCCTCTATCGGGGCTGCGTCTTCCTCTTCTTCAAAGGTCTCGGCGAAGTCCCAGACAATTTCGGACACTTTATGGCGTCGTGCGGCGCGACCGAGGGCGATATCGCGCGCCGTGCGCCCCTTGAGACCGGTGGAAAGTGCTGTCAGTCCACGCAGGGATTTGTAAGCCCCGGCTGAAACCCAGACCCTGAGTGCCAGCATTGAAGGAGTGAAGACAAGTGTCAGCACTGTAGCGATGCCAAGCCCGAACACCACCGCAGTGGCCAGTTGTTTCCACCAAAGCGCGGTTGGGGCGTCGATCGAATAGCCGCCGTTGAAAAAGTCGAGTGACAGGCCGAACATCATCGGTGCAAGCCCGGCCATTGTGGTGATCGTGGTCAACAGCACCGGGCGGATTCGGGCCTCGGCGGTGCGGGTGATCGCTTCAAGGCGCGGCATGTAGCGTGAATAGTCCTGATAGGTATCAATTAGTACGATGTTGTTATTGACCACAATCCCGGCCAGGGCCACCACCCCGGTTCCGGTCATGATGATCGAAAATGGCTGTGCCATTACCAGCATTCCCACCAGAACACCGGTGGTGGACAGGATTACCGCCAGCAACACCAGTACCGAGTTATAAAGCGAGTTGAACTGTGCCAGCAGGATGATGAACATAAGGAAAAGTGCGCCGATGAAGGCCTGGCCAAGGAAGGCCATGCTTTCGTTCTGTTCCTCCTGATCACCGGTCCATTCATGTTCGATACCATCGGCAAAGGGGCCGGTATCGAGCCATTTGGTCAAAAAGGTGATGCGTTCGTCCGGGGTGACTGGCGTGCTTATGTAATCCGAGCTGTATTCGCCCTGTGTCAGCTCTTCGGCCTCGGCTTTGGTGACCACCTGGATTTCTCCGCTGGAGGTATGTTCAAGGCGTACAAGGTCAGGCGCTACTGCGGCTTTGACATCAAAATAGCGCATCTGATCGACCCGGTTGATCTGCGCCAGGGTTGGCACCGGTTTGCGGGTGACGAAGTTTGACAGTGGCACAAGCCCGGCCGGGGTGCGCAGTTTCAGCGTATCGAGGGTGGACAGCACCCGGTCTTCTACGGGCAGGCGCACGCGGATTTCGATCTCTTCGTCCGAGGTATCGACCCGCATTGTATCAAGCAGCAGGCCGGTGGTTACCAGCTGCACCATGCCGCCGACTGTGGCCACATCGGTGCCGTAGCGTCCGGCTTTTTCCACGTCGACCTGAAGCTCCCAGTCGATACCGGGCAGGGGGCGGGTGTCTTCGACGTCGGCCAGACCTGCCGTTGTCTCAAAACGCCCGGCGGCGATGGTGGCGGCAGACAAAAGGTCATCCCAGTTCTGGCCCTTGAGGCGCAGATGCACGGGCTTGGCCGAGGCCGGGCCGCGCGCCAAGTTAAGCACCTCAAAGCGCACACCGGGCAGAGTGGAAAGCCGCTCTTCCAGACGTACCATGACCACGTCGCCGTCAAATTCAGGGTCAACAATTGTACGCGTGAAGGGGATGAAACCTAAAAGCTTGATCTCTTCGCTGATATGCGGGCGGTCGTCCCATGCGACCATTTCGATCTGCACCTGGCCGATCGTGTCGCGCGGACCCGAAGCACCGCCGGTGTTTTGGTTCAGACCGCCAGCACCGGAAAAAGCGAATGTGCTTTCTATGCCCTGAGTGGCAATAGCCACCGCTTCGACCTCGGCCACCAACGCGTCTTTTTCTTCCAGCGAAAGGTTGCCGCGGGCGCGTACATAGATGATCGCCTGCTCAGGTTCGGTTTCGGCAAAAAACTCGGTGCCGTGGTTGTTGGCAACAAAGGTTACAAAAATGAAACCGACAAAGCCCAAAACCGCGGCGATGGCGACAATCGGCATCACCGGATTGCCTGAAATCAGGTGGATTACCCAACCAAAGGGCGACCGGCGATAGCCCGCCGTGACACGTTTTTTGCGGATTTTGATGCGTGCTGCACCCAAGGTGATGGTAAGCAGTGAGGTCGCAACCACAAACAATACCGCCCCCGGCAAGATCGCCAAGCCGCCATCAAAAGGGTTTTGTACGCCCAGCACTGAAAACACGTATTCCGGGTTCAAAAGCTGCATACCGGACATGAAGACCAGATAGGCTGCAGGCAGCACCAGGACGGCGCGGACCAGCCAGGGCAGGGGGCGCAGGGCGTCTGAGATACGCTGGAATAGGACGCTGATACGGCCCGAAAGGCCGCCCATTACCGGCAGATAAATCAGCGCCACAAGCAGGCTGGCGGTCAGCACATAGATCATGGTTTTAGGAAGCATCCCCATGAACTCACCGGGGATACCGGGCCAAAACAGCATTGGCAGGAAGGCGCAAAGCGTAGTCGCGGTCGAACTGACGATGGGCCAGAACATGCGTTGGGCGGCAGCCACATATGCCTTCATCGGGCCCATGCCATCGCGTATGCGTTTGTCGGCGTATTCAACCACCACGATGGCACCGTCGACCAGCATACCGACCGCCAGTATCAGGCCAAACATTACGATGTTTGAGATGGTCACGCCCAAAGCGCCAAACAGGGCGAAGGTCAGCAGGAACGAGGTCGGAATGGCGAACCCGACCAGCAGCGCCGAGCGGATACCAAGGCTGGCCAGGACAACGATCATCACCAGCGCGATGGCGGTTATTACCGAGCCTTCAAGCTGGCGCACCATGCTGCCGACGACGAAGGATTGATCGTTTGATGTGCCGACCTTCACGGCTTGTCTGAGCTCGGCCGGCCATGACAGGCGTTCCTCCTCAACCGCCGCGCGGATCAGGGCGGCTGTGTCGATCAGGTTAAAGCCTTTACGTTTGGAGACCTGTAAGGCCAGCGTGGTTTCACCGTTAAAACGGGCCGAGCCGGTGCGGTCCTGAAAGGTCAGGCGGATGGTCGCCAGATCGCCCAGCGTAACCACGCTGTCGCCATTGACCTTGACTGGCAGGTTGTAGACGTCGGTAACTTCGTCAAAGGACGATGGGATTTTAACCGATATTGCCCCGGTCGGCGTGGTCACTTCCCCGGCTGCGATCAGTTGATTGTTGTTGCGCACCACATTGATCAACTCGCCTGCTGTGACGTTGTACGCCTCAAGCCTGAGCGGATCGATCACCACTTCCAGCATTTCCTCGCGGTAACCCGTCAGCGAGGCATCAAGTACCGCGTCGATGCCTTCCAACCTGTCCTGCATCTTCTGCGCCAGACGGATTAGCGTCCGTTCGGGCACATTGCCCGAAAGATTTACCACGATGATGGGAAATTCCGAGAAGTTGATCTCGGTCACCTGATATTTGTCGGCCCCGTCCGGTAAGTCACCCTCGACCCCGTTCATGGCGTCGCGCACATCGGCAATGACGCTGGTTTTGTCCCAATTGAAGTCAAACTCAAGCAGCAAGCCAGCATAGTTTTCCGATGCCGTGCCTGACATTTCTTTCAGGCCTTCAACATCGGCCATCGCCGTTTCCATCGGCTTGAGCAATATGCGTTCGGCGTCAGCGGCGGATATTCCCGGAAACGGCACCGACACAAACAGCATCGGTATTTCGATATCCGGCTCGCCTTCCTTTGGCAGGCTGACATAGGCAACCGCCCCTGCCAGAACTGACAGGATAATAAAGGCCATGACCATGCGCGCCCGAGAGGCGGCGATTTCGACAATGCGGATCATGCTTCAGGCTCGCGGTAAGTTACATCAAGTGCAACCCCGTCGGTAACATATTCCTGACCTGTAACTATTACCTCGGCATTTTCGGGCAGGCCTGAAACCCATACGCCCTCTAACGCATCACGGATCAGGTCAACCGGCATGAAAAGCGCTCTGCTTGCGCTGTCGACGACACGCACGCCCAGATTGCCTTCGTCATCCAGTGTCAGCGACGATTGCGGCAGCAAATGCGCCTGACGCCCGTCTGAAGCGATCAGGATCTCGACCGTCAGACCGTCGCTGACTGACTTGTCTGTGTTATCGACCTCGATCTCGACCCGAAAGGTGCGCGTTAGCGGGTCTGAGACACGCGACACGAAGGTCACCAGCCCGACCAGATCGCGCCCGTTGTTCAGGCGTCCACCGGCCATGACACCATTTTGCACCTTGTCGATGTCGATTTCGGGTACAAAACCCACCAGCTTAATCGGGTCGATCTGAACGATGGTGGCGCAAAGCCCGCCAGGTTGCAGCAGGCTACCAATTTCCGCGGTGTCGGTTTCCAAAAGCCCTGCGAATGGCGCACGGATTTCCAAACGGGTGATTTCAAGCCGGGCGGCAGCGACACTGGCCTCGGCTGATTGCATACCTGCCTTGGCGTTCTCGACCAGCGAGCGGGCTGACTGTACACCGGCAGAAGCGCCTTCAACCTGACTATTTGCCGATTGCACGCCCGCTAGGGCTGCTTCGATCTGGCTTCTGGCCGATTGCACCCCGGCAACGGCGCCTTCGACCTGGCTTTTGGCCGATTGAATTCCGGCTTTTGCACCCTCAACCTGACTTATAGCCGATTGCACCCCGGCCTTCGCGCCTTCGATCTGGCTTTTCGCCGATTGCACCCCAGCCAGTGCACCGTCAATCTGGCTTTTCGCCGATTGCACCCCGGCGCGGGCACTTTCGAGCTGTGAGAGGGCATTTTTAAGCCCTGCACGTGCAGAAACCAACGTTGCCAGCGCATTGGCCACGCGGGTTTCCGAGGCAAAGCCGCCTTCGCCCAGTTTCACGGCAGCGTTATAGTTGATTTCGGCTTCGCTAATACGCGCCTCGGCCTCGGCCACCCCAGCTTCTGAGGCGGCGGGCCGTGTCTTGGCTTCGGCGAGCGATGCCTCGGCGGCGGTGACGCGGCTTAGGGCTTCGGCCAAGGCCGCTTCCATTGCCGGTACCCGACTTTTTGCTTCTTCCAGCGCCGCTTCGGCGGCTGGTACCCGGCTTTTTGCTTCCACTAACGCCGCTTCGGTTGCCGGCACCCGGCTGAGTGCTTCGGCCAGGGCGGCCTCGGTCGCTGGTACCTGGCTTTTTGCCTGGGCAAGGGACGCGTTCATCGCGGGCACCCGGCTTTGCGCTTCTGCCAGCTTGGCTTCGGCTTCGGGAATGCGTGTCTTGGCCTCGGCCAAGCGCGCCAATGCCTCGGCCAGACTGGCCTCGCGGGTGCCAGGATCAAGCTGGCAAAGAAGATCTCCGTGCGCCACCTTGGTTCCCTTACGCAGGGGATCTGACATTACCTTACCCGAGGTTTCGGCCTTCATCACGACCTGCCGCGAAGCTTCCGTCCGCCCGCGCAAAAGAACTGCGCTGTCAATATTGCGTGCCGTGCTTTTCAGAGCGATCACCGACACTAGGGTGGTGTCATCGCTCGCTGCGGCATCCGCCGTGGCGTCTGTTTGCGGGGCGGTATCACCTTGTGCGCCATCACTTTCCCCATCCACCTGCGCGACACCGCCACGGGCAAAATCGAACGCCCGTTCACGTTCAAAAATCAAAATGTAAAGACTGGTGATCACCAGTATTGCACTCAGAATTGAGACTACCCGCATTGTTTGGTCCTGATATTAATTGTCTTTTGTGTATTCTTTCCTGGCAATCGATTTAGGTTCTGAAACCGGGTTTAACAAGGTAATTCAGCGTGAACGGCGTCTCGTGCGGCGGCTTTTCCGGTAAAATCCAGAAAAACCCGCCAGATTATGATATGGGAGTCAACTGGCGTGTATTGGCATTCCTGTTTGTTTCGGGCAAAAGAAAGCGCAAGAGACAGGTAAATCACGGGCGGAGGCAAAGCGGGTGAGTAATCCGGAACATTTTATTGACGAAGTAACAGAAGAATTACGCCGTGACCGCCTGTTTGCGCTGATGCGCAAATATGGCTGGATAGCGATTTTGGCTGTTTTGCTGATCGTCGGCGGTGCCGCCTATAATGAATGGCGCAAGGCCGGGGAGCGCGCGAAAGCCGAAGCACTGGGCGACGCGATGACAGCAGCACTCCAGCAAAGTGACCCGGCTGCGCGCGCCGCCGGGCTGGCAGCGATTGAAGCTGAGGGTGACGCGCGTGCCATGGTCGCCTTTATGGCAGCCTTAGGTGGGGCCGAGGGGGTCGACGAGGCCACACTTGCCGGTTTACGTGAACTGGCCGAGGACAGTGACCTGGCGCGCATTTACCGCGATCTGGCGGTGTTAAAACTTATTTCCGTCAGCGAAATGGAACCCGCAGAGCGGGTGACGCTTTTGACACCTTTAACCACAGCCGGGGCGCCATACCGGGCGCTGGCCGAAGAGCAAATGGCGCTGGCTGAGGTCGAAAGCGGGGAAGTTGAGGCGGCAATAACACGCCTGCAGGCACTTTTGCAGGACGATGACGCGTCACAGGTCTTGCGCGCGCGGGCGCTTCAGTTGATTGTAGCATTAGGGGCGACGCCCGAAACGTGATTTAATAATCCGGGCCAGAACGTCCGGCAGAGCAGTTGATATATGGGGGCAATAGCCGTGAAACTAAGCAAATATGCGGCCGGTATAATCGTGCTGGGGCTGTTCACGGCCTGTAGCGCACCAGAGGTAATCCTGACCGGTGAAAGGTTCGGGTTGCGCGATGAAGTGCCGGATGGACCTGCGGATGGGGCAAACGCGGTTTCAACCGCAAACCGTTCGGTTCCGATCAGCTTGCCCGCGCCTACCAATCACGCTGCCTGGACCCATCGGGCCGGAGAGCCTGATCACGCGATTCGCCAGCCGATTTTTTCAATTAGTCCGACATTGATCTGGACCGCAAAAACCGGCCAGGGAAATGACCGCAAGCACAGGATAACTGCCGATCCGGTAGTGGCAGACGGGCGCATATTCACTCTCGACAGCCGCGCCAAGGTCACGGCGTTCTCTACCCAGGGATCAACGTTGTGGAGCGCGGATCTTACCCCGGATAACGAACGTTCCGATGATGCGTCCGGTGGCGGTCTGGCAGTTGCCGGTGGCAGGCTTTTTGTCAGCTCGGGATTTGGTACCGTCAGCGCGCTTGAGGTAAATTCGGGCGCGGTGATCTGGACCCAAAAGATTGACGCACCGGTCAGTGGCGCGCCAACCGTGGTTGACGGTGTGGTTTATATCGCCTCAAAGGACAGCCGCGCTTTTGCCATTGACGCAACTAACGGCCGGATCAAATGGCAATTGGCCGGGACGCCGGATGTCTCCAGTGTCGTCGGCACATCAAGCCCGGCGCTTGCGGGCGGTCTTATCTTGTTTCCGTTCCCGTCAGGTGAACTGGTCGCGGTCAAACGTCAGGACGGCGCCCGCGCCTGGGGCGCTTTGGTGACCGGTCAGCGGCGCGGGCGCGGATATTCCTCGATTACCGATATCACCGGCGAACCGGTGGTCGCGAATGGTGTGGTCTACGCCGGTAACCCGGTTGGGCGTACCATAGCGATGAACCTTGAGGGTTCGCGGATCTGGACAGCCAGCGATGGCGCAACCGGCCCGGTCTGGGTTGACGGCGGCTCGGTCTTCTTGATCTCGGATGAGGCCAAGCTGGTCAGGCTCGATGCCTCAACAGGTTCGCGGATCTGGGCTATCGATCTGCCGTATTTCACCAAAGAAAAAGCCCGCCGCCGCAAAGCGATTTACGCAAACTTCGGCCCGGTGATGGCCAGTGGCAACCTATGGGTCGCCTCGTCTGATGGCGTCATGCGCGCCTTTAACCCGGTTGACGGTTCTATGGTTGCAAGCGTTGATATCCCCGGCGGCGCGGCCTCGCGTCCGGTCATTGTAAACGGTGTGGCCTATCTGGTGAACACCAAGGGTCAATTACTGGCGCTGCACTAATATCAAGGCCGGCAGGAAACGAGTTTTGACAGCGATTCATAACAGCGTTGCCTACGGGTCACGGCCAACGCACCTGCATCTTGCCCCGCCCCGGCAACAGGTGTAAGCGGGGTCTTCCGTTTAAGCAGGAGCCTGAGGCATGAGCTTCACCCTCGCCATTGTTGGCCGCCCCAATGTGGGCAAATCAACCTTGTTCAACCGCCTGGTTGGCAAGCGTCTGGCACTGGTCGATGACCAACCCGGCGTCACCCGCGACCTGCGCGAGGGGGATGCGCGTCTGGGCGATCTGCGCTTTACCGTGATCGACACGGCAGGGCTGGAGGAAGCAACCGACGAAAGCCTGGAAGGCCGCATGCGCCGCCTGACCGAACGCGCCGTCGAAATGGCCGATGCCTGCCTGTTTTTGATTGACGCCCGTGCCGGCGTTCTGCCTGCGGATGAAATTTTCGCCGACATTTTGCGCAAGAAGAACGCCCATGTGATCCTTGGTGCCAACAAGGTCGAAGGGCGCGCGGCCGATGCCGGCCTTATCGAGGCATATTCGCTGGGCCTTGGTGACCCGATCGCGCTGTCGGCTGAACACGGCGAGGGTATGGGCGAGCTTTTGGCGGTTCTGACCCCGATTGCGGACGCGCATGCGGCACGGGCGGCGGCGGATGCGCCCGAGGTTGACGTCAGCGTCGAAGATGGCGACGCGCCGCGTGTGCCGACCCGGACCAAGCCGCTTCAGGTTGCCGTGGTTGGCCGTCCGAATGCCGGGAAATCCACCCTGATCAATGCCCTTATCGGCGAAGAACGCCTGCTGACCGGGCCTGAGGCCGGAATTACCCGTGACGCCATATCGCTTGGTTTTGACTGGGCGGGGTCTGACGGGGCCGGGGTGCCCACCCGGATATTTGATACTGCTGGCATGCGTAAGAAGGCCAAGGTGCAGCAAAAGCTCGAAAAGCTTTCGGTCGCAGACGGGCTGAGGGCAGTCAAGTTTGCCGAGGTGGTCGTGGTTTTGCTGGACGCGGCAATCCCGTTTGAGCAACAGGATTTACGCATTGCAGACCTGGCTGAACGCGAAGGGCGCGCGGTGGTCGTTGCGGTCAACAAATGGGACGCCGAGCCGGAAAAACAAGCCAAGCTCAAAGATTTGCGCGAGGCCTTTGAACGCCTGTTGCCGCAACTTCGCGGCGCCCCTCTGGTGACGATCTCGGCCAAGACCGGGCGTGGTCTGGATCGTTTGCAGCGGGCCGTGATGAAAGCGCACGAGGTCTGGAACCGCCGCGTTCCAACTGCGCGCCTGAATGAATGGCTGGCTGACATGATCTCGGCCCATCCGCCCCCCGCGCCGGGCGGTAAACGCATCAAACTGCGTTATATGACTCAGGCCAAAACCCGCCCGCCCGGCTTCATCGTCATGTGCAGCCACCCCGACAAACTGCCTGCCAGCTATAGCCGCTATCTGGTAAACGGGCTCAGGCAGGATTTTGATATGCCGGGCACGCCGATCCGCCTGACCATGCGCAGCCAGAGCGATAAGAACCCCTATAAAAACCGCAAAAAATCCGGACCATCAAAGCTGCGCAAACACCTTGGCGCGGCAAAAGGCGGGGGCGCGACAAAAGGCAGAGGCGAGGACTAAGCTCGGTTTTTTCCTCATCTTGGCGAAAATACTCCCACCGGAGGTAAGAAATTCCGAGCGCAGCGAGGCCACGCCCAACCTGAGGAGTGCCCCTGCACGGGGCGACGAAGGGCGGGAGAACCCCGTTTCACAAAACTCAGTTCAGATAGGTTGCCGGATCGACGCTCAGCGTTCCTTCGCGCACCTGAAAATGCAGGAAGGCCGGGTCGCCCTCGCGCACCTCGGCGACTTTTTGCCCACGGGTCACCCGATCACCCTTCTTGACGCTGATATCGGTGATATTTGCATAGACTGTCAGCACATTGTTCGGATGGCGAATGACCAGGATTGGTACCTGTTCGGTGTCGCGGGTGATGGCGGCAACGGTGCCAGCGGCGGCGGCCTTGACGGCAGTTCCCGCGCTGGCAGATATGTCGATACCGTCGGTTGTGCCGCGCTTGAAGGCGCGGGTGATCCGGCCCTCGACCGGCAACATCATAGCCGCAGCAGAAGCCGCGGTCGCGGCTGCGCCAAGGTCAGGCGAAACCGGCACATTCGTACCCTGACCCGGTGTGGTCGTTTCGCTGGGCAAGGCGGTGGACGCTGAAGGCGGGGTCGGTGTTGCCGTACCCTGACCGGGCACCGATGTTGCAGGTGGCTCGGGTTGCTGGGGTGCTGCCACCGGGATCAGTAAATACTGCCCTTCGCGCACCGTCAGCGACGATCCCAGCCCGTTCCAGTCGGCAAGTGAGCGCACCGAAACATTATAGGCGCGCGCGATTGAATAGGCGGTTTCGCCGCGCTCAACCTGATGTCGCGTTGGTTCTTCGCCGGTCTGCCCGGATGGTTGCGTTGTCGTCGCCCGGACCGTGCCGGCGTTGCTGTCGGCCCGGTCAATGGCGTCACCGGCTAAGGTGGTGATATCAATGGAATCTTTGCCGGGAGCGATGGGTCCTGACGGCGGTTCCGAGACCCGGCGGGGCAGGGCGACAAGTTCATCTTTGCGCAAGGGGGCGTCCACCGGCAGGCCGTTAAACCGTGCCAGTTCCTCAACTGGCAGACCAATGCGCGCCGCCAGTTTGGTGACAGTGTCGCCGCGTCGTGCAAGTGCCACCTGATAGGCCGGATAAGATATGATGCCACGGGTATCCGGTTCGGGCCGCTCGGCGCTGACGCGTTCGGTGACCGCCTGGGTCGTGGTAAACCCATCGGCAAGATGGCGCAAATCAAAATCAATCCCACCCTCGCATGCTGCAAGTGTGGTCAGCGCGGTCAGCAACAGCGCACCGCGCATCTTAAGTTTGGTTGGAATTGGCATTCTCTCGTCCTCAATAACATTGCCCGTTTGCCGGGCAGCTTTTTATTTGCTGTACTTCGCCGTGCCGTGGAAAAATGGCCCGCGCGCCTGTATTTACTCCTGCCCAAGGCCCTCTATGAGGGGCACGAAACGTACCGGCAGCAACTCTTCGTATTCAAACCCGTCTTCGCCGCGCGTGACCTTTATCAGGCTCTGTACATGGTCGGACTGACCCACCGGCAAAACCATGATACCGCCAATTGCCAGCTGCGCCAAGAGGGGCCCGGGCGGGTCCTCGGCAGCGGCAGTGACAATGATGCGATCAAACGGTGCCTGATCAGGCAATCCGCGGGATCCATCGGCGGTGATGGCGGTAATATTGTTTAGGTCAAGGTCTTCAAATATGCGCCGCGCCTCGACCACCAGCCGCTTGTGGCGATCAATCGTATAAACCCGGCGCGCCAGCCGCGAAAGAATTGCCGCCTGATAGCCGGACCCGGTGCCGACCTCCAGCACCTTGGCGCGCGGCGGCACGTCAAGTGCCTGCGTCATCAAACCCACCACCGAAGGCTGGCTGATCGTCTGACCACAGGCGATGGGCAGCGGCATGTCCTCATAGGCGCGCCCGGCAAAGAGGCCGCGCAAGAACACCCCGCGATCAATCTTCTCCATTGCGTTTAAGACCCGGGCATTGGTTACCCCGCGCTTGCGCAGGGCGAACAGGAACTGCATTTTGCGCTCAGCTTCGCTGCCCACATCGGAACCTGTCATGTGTCGAAATCCAGCCTGAGGTTTTCCACCACGTCATGCGCTGTCAGATCAGCGCGCATCGGTGTTATCGAGACAAAACCTTCAAGATTGGCCGCAACATCCGACCCCGGCTCGGTTGCAACATCCTGCGGCCCGCCTGTAATCCACAGATACTTGCGCCCCGAGGGCGATGTATAGGGATGTGTTCCAAAGAATGTATCCTTGCGGTAACCCTGCGTCGTGATCTTTTGCCCACGCACATCGCGCCCCCTGATAGGCGGAAAGTTGACATTGTAGAACAGACGGTAATCGGCACCGTTTTCCCACGGCGCGCGCTCAAGAAGGGCGCGGATCGTTGCTGCTCCGTGTTGGGCTGCGGCTTCAAATGGGTCGGGGATGTCCTTGTTTTTTGGGCCAAGAAACTGCGACAGGGCGATTGCCGGCAGACCTTGAAGGGCGGCTTCAAGTGCCGCGCCGATTGTGCCCGAATAAAGCGCGTTCTCAGCGGCATTATTGCCCCTGTTAACACCAGACAGCACCAGATCGGGCCTTGCTGGCATAATATCACCAATGGCCGCCAGGACGCAGTCAGCGGGTGCGCCTTCGACGGCAAAGCGAAAAGCATCAAACTTGGTTATCATCATCGGCTTGGTATAGGATATGCAATGAGCGACGCCGGACTGCTCAAAGGCCGGTGCCACCGTCCAGACCTCGCCATTTTTTCCGGCAATACCTTGGGCAATGCTGTGCAGCGCCGCCAGACCGGGCGCGTTTATGCCGTCGTCATTAGTAATGAGAATGCGCATGATAGGCCCTTTTAGCTGCTTTATCTCTCAATAGGCGAGCTTGGCCAGTGCGGCAAGGTCGCGCAAGCTCTGCCATGACCAGATTTGGTAAAAGTCTGGCTGACATCACCTTGTAAATGGCCATCACAGCCCCTATGTTAATGATGTTCACATTAGAGACAGGAGGAACAAATGGCAAAACAAGCCGCTGAACCGCAAGTCCTGGAAGAACCGGGTACGGGTACGGAAGATGAAGATCAAAACATCTGGATGCGTGGATTATTCATGATCATTCTGGCAATCCTTTTCGGATTAGGCGAGACGGTCTTGGCAATAGGCGCGGTTATTCAGTTCATCTGGATGCTGGTCAAAGGCGAAAAGAACCAGCCGATCGCTGATTTCGGCGAAGAGATGGCGGATTGGCTGGCCCGGGTGGCACGCTTTCAAACCGGGTCGACGGAAGAAAAACCATTTCCATTTACCAAATGGGGACCGGAAGAAGCTTAGCTTATCAGAACCTGTATTCTTCCAGCTGAAAGTATACTGGGCGCGCGCATCGCACCATAGGCGCGCCCAAGCCATCGGGTGACGCCCCAGTCCTGGCCTAAACGCCCTCGCGATGCGGAAACCCGGATGGCTAGCTGGCGCAAAAATCAGGCGGTTTAATCCAGCCGTGCGCGCAGCACCCGTAGCATGTTTTCCCCCATGACCTTGCGAATTTGCGCCTCGCTCACGCCCTGCGCCAGAAGCTCGTGCGTCAGGGCGGCAAGTTCGCTTGTGTCAAAGGCCGTGGTCACTGACCCGTCAAAATCCGACCCCAGCGACACCGCGTCTTCGCCCACGGCGGCAATCGCCGCCTTGATCATGCGCGCGACCCCTGCCGGGCTGTCGTCGCAAGTCACCTCGGCCCAGTAGCCCGCGCCGATAATCCCGCCAGTGGCGGCAATTTCACGCATCAATTCGTCAGGCAGGTTGCGTTTCACTTCGCAGTGCGAATGCAGCCCGGTATGGCTGAGAACAACAGGGATATCGACCCGCGCCAACACGTCCTTGACCACCCGTTGAGACGAATGTGCCACGTCAAGGATCATGCCACGACTGGCAACCTCGCTGACCACCAGCCGGCCAAAATCGGTCAGGCCGCTATTTCCCTCACCGTGCAGCGATCCGCCAAGCTCGTTATCAAAGAAATGCTGCAACCCTATCAGGCGATAGCCCGCATCCCACAGCCTATCAAGATTTGCGATATCGCCCTCTAAGGGATGCGCCCCTTCGGTGCCAAGTATGCCGCCAACAAGGTTTTGACCATCTGCGCGTGCCTCCAACACAGCTTCAAGATCGGCACGGGTGCGGATGACGCGCAACATATCAGGACGTGCCGCTTCAAATCCGTGCAGCTTTTCGGCCTGATAAACGGCGCGCTCAAATATCGACTGCCAAGTCTTCATAGGCCAGAGCTGACCAAATGCCAGCAAGGTGATATTATCGCGGGCATCGGCTGAGTTGCGTTCATAATTCAGACCAGCCGGTGACTTGGTAACGGCGGTAAAGACCTGAATGGCAACATTGCCTTCTTGCAGCCGCGGCAGGTCAACCTGACCATATTCACCGCGCTGGGTCAGATCGCGGTTCCACAGCAGGCTATCAGCGTGCCAGTCACCTATGATCAGGCTGTCATGCAGGGTCTGCGCCATATGACCGACCGGATAAGTCTCATGCGTCTTGACCGCATTGCGACCCTTTTCGACGAATGCAGGTGCAAATATCCAGAAGGCAGCCAGCCCCAACACAGCTAACACAATCACAAGACCCAAAAGCCGTTTGATCCAACGCATCACTGAAACCTCCTGTTTTGCAGCAGTAAAAGGTATATCACAGGCTTTGACCAGCCTAATTGCCACCCGCCCCGGTTGTGATGTGTCAAACTGCGCGCTAGGCTTGGGATGATATCAACGGAGGGTGTGACATGGCCGGAGGATGGGCCCGCGACGGCGCGGTGGAAGAACAGATTGAGGCGTCTATTTCGGACGAGCTTGCCCGGATGAAAGCCCGCAGCAAACCTGTAGGCGAAGCCCTGACCCACTGCGCCGAATGCGAAGAACCCATCCCCGAGGCGCGGCGACAGGCCCTTCCCGGCGTGAAACTGTGCATCGACTGCATGCAGGAAAGGGATGCCACGTTCAAACCAAGACCGGGGATCAACCGCCGGGGGTCGAAGGACAGTCAGTTGCGGTAATCAGTTGCGGCTCAAGGTCAGCTTCGAGCCCACACCAGACCCGTCCCGAGTTTGCCGCGAGCGCTCGCAGAGAGCCTTTCGCGGCGGCGCGGCGTAAATCCACGCTTCATTGCAGCAAAATAAGCGGTCATTCGCGCGCCCCGCAGCTAAACCGGGTGTCGAACGACGGCAGTGCGGAATACTCTGCCGTTCGCCACTAGGCAGAAACGTGGCAAAACCCTCACCTTTTTGCAGAGGGCAGCTTCAGAATAGTGGACAAATTTGCGCCAAGAAACTTTTTGTCATTCATCAAACCCGAGTCTAGCATTTCGGGCTCAATACGTTGCATCCCTTTCAAAGAAGATTCGTACAAACTGGTTATCA
>JAAEUB010000462.1 GCA_024227755.1 Paracoccaceae bacterium
CGCCAAGGGCGACATTTCCGGCAAAATCGCCAAGGAAGTGTTCGAGATCGTCTATACGACCGGCGGTGATCCGGCCGAGATCGTCGAGGAACGCGGCATGAAACAGGTGACTGACATGGGCGCGATCGAGGCTGCCGTAGACCAGATCATCGCTGACAACCCGGCCCAGGTGGAAAAGGCCAAAGCCAACCCGAAGCTGGCAGGCTGGTTTGTCGGTCAGGTGATGAAAGCCACGGGTGGCAAGGCTAATCCCAAGGCGGTGAATGAGATGGTGGGGAAGAAGCTGGCGGGTTAAGCTTCGCTCACAGCTGGGGCTAACTCAGGCATTCGGGGAATTTGCATCTCTACCTCACGAGGAAGAACCACAACAATCTTCAACCTTGGCGGACGCCCTTCTTTTTGGCACAATGAACACATTGCACAAAAAGGAAAACGCTTTGGATATTTGGAATTTTCTTACCGATTCTGCCAATCAGAAAACGCTCGCGTGGCTGGGGGGCGGTATCTGCATTGTTGTCGCCGGACTCTGGAAAGCACTTCTCACCCTGCGCAAAAAGGCACCGCAAC
>JAAEUB010000463.1 GCA_024227755.1 Paracoccaceae bacterium
CAGGTGCTGGATTCGATGGATATTGAGCGTGAGCGCGGTATCACCATCAAGGCGCAGACCGTGCGGCTCAATTACAAAGCCAGGGACGGCGAGGACTATGTTCTTAACCTGATTGATACGCCGGGCCACGTGGATTTCGCCTACGAGGTTTCCCGCTCGCTTTCGGCCTGCGAAGGTTCACTGCTGGTGGTTGATGCGTCACAAGGGGTGGAGGCGCAGACCCTGGCCAATGTTTATCAGGCGATCGACAATGATCATGAGATCGTCACCGTTCTCAACAAGGTCGACCTGCCCGCCGCCGAACCGGAACGCATCAAGGCGCAGGTTGAAGAAGTGATCGGGCTTGATGCCTCCAACGCCGTGGAAATTTCAGCTAAAACCGGGTTTGGCGTTGAAAATGTGCTGGAAGCCATCGTCACCGATCTGCCACCACCGGCCACCGGTGATATTGAAGCGCCGCTGAAAGCCTTGCTGGTGGATTCCTGGTATGACACCTATCTCGGTGTTATCGTGTTGGTGCGGATCATCGACGGGGTGCTGAAAAAAGGCCAGACCATCCGCATGATGGGCACTGATGCCAAATATCTTGTTGACCGTGCCGGTGTAATCACCCCGAAACTGGTTTCCGTCGATGCGCTCGGTCCTGGCGAAATCGGCTTTATCACCGCCTCGATAAAGGAAGTGGCTGACACCCGTGTCGGCGATACCATTACCGAGGACAAGCGCCAGACTGAAGAGGCGCTACCGGGCTTCAAACCGGCCCAGCCAGTGGTATTTTGCGGGCTTTTTCCGGTTGATGCGGCAGATTTTGAGGACCTTCGCTCGGCCATGGGCAAATTGCGTCTCAACGATGCAAGCTTTTCCTTTGAAATGGAATCTTCCGCAGCACTTGGTTTTGGCTTTCGTTGCGGCTTTCTGGGACTGCTGCATCTCGAAATCATCCAGGAGCGGCTGGAGCGCGAGTTCGATCTTGATCTTATCGCCACCGCACCCTCGGTGGTTTACCAGATGACCATGAATGACGGGTTGGAAACCGAATTGCACAATCCGGCCGACATGCCCGACGTTATGAAGATTGCTGAAATCCGCGAGCCGTGGATCACTGCCACCATTCTCACCCCGGATGAATTTCTTGGCGGTATTCTAAAACTTTGCCAGGACCGTCGCGGGGTGCAAAAAGAGCTGACCTATGTCGGCAGGCGCGCCATGCTGACCTATGACCTGCCACTCAACGAGGTTGTGTTTGATTTCTACGACCGGCTGAAATCTATTTCCAAGGGTTATGCCTCGTTTGACTATCAGTTGAGTGACTACCGCGCCGGAGATCTGGTCAAGATGACGATTCTCGTCAATGCCGAACCGGTCGATGCGCTGTCGATGATGGTTTATCGCGGGGCGGCTGAAAAACGTGGCCGCGAAATGTGCGAAAAACTGAAGGAGCTGATCCCGCGTCACCTGTTCAAGATTCCGGTGCAAGCGGCAATCGGCGGCAACGTCATTGCGCGGGAAACCATCTCGGCCATGCGCAAGGATGTGACAGCCAAGTGCTACGGCGGGGATGCATCGCGAAAACGCAAGCTGCTGGACAAGCAAAAGGCAGGCAAGAAAAAGCTGCGCCAGTTCGGCAAAGTCAACATCCCGCAGGAGGCCTTCATTGCGGCTCTGAAGATGAGTGATTGAACTGATTGAGAACGCTGACAATGTGACCGATGGCACAGGGCTAACGGCTGTTTCATTGACTTAGTCCAGCGCTAATCCTAAATTACCTGCAAGAATACGGGGCAAAATCAAGAGGACCATGTTGATATGGGTAAACCCGCCGCCAGGGTGACAGACAACGTCATGCATCCGCTTCCGGGAGTGCTTACGCCCGGGCCTGGTTCAAAAAATGTGATTATAGGCTATCTACCAGCCTGGCGCGGTTTACCGGGAGCAGCTGCTGCAGCGTTGAAAGCCGCAAAGCAAACAGCTGATATTGCAGTTAAAACTGCAGAGACTGCTACAAAGGCAGCCGCAGGAACTCCAGGTGCACCGGCGGCGCTGGCGGC
>JAAEUB010000464.1 GCA_024227755.1 Paracoccaceae bacterium
CGCAAAAACCAGCACCAACAGCATAGCGAACCAAAAGTTTGGTACCGCAATTCCCAACTGGGTCGCGCCCATGATGCCGTAGTCAGTTATTGTTCCGCGTCTGGCCGCCGCGATCAGCCCGACGGGGAAGGCAATTAGGGTTGAAAGCAACAGCGCATAAAGCGCGAGCGGCACAGATACCTGCAAGCGCTGGGCCACAAGGTCACTTACCGGAACACGGTAGGTATAGCTTTGCCCGAAATCACCCGTCAGCATGCCCGAGACCCAGCCGAGATAGCGCGCTGTCAGGCTACCGTTCAGGCCAAGTTCATCACGCAAAGCCGCGACCGCCTCGGGCGTGGCGTTGAGGCCGAGCATGTAGGAAGCCGGGTCGCCGGGGATCACCTCGATCACCGCGAAAATCACCAAAGACGCCGCGATCAATGAGAGGCAAAGCGACAGGGCGCGGATTAGGGTGTAACGCAACATGGGGCGAGCCTAGACCGATGGGTCCGGAGGGGGAAGCTGTTTTCCCGATGGAAAAAACACTTCCTTCGTTTAAGACCACCCGTTCGAAGTTCGCCGTCTTTACCTTTAGTGTTTGCGTGGGTCGCGCAGCTTTTCCAGCACACGCAGCCGGGTTATCTGGCCGACAAGCGCGCCATTCTCCCGTACGCCGATGACTTCGGTTGATCCTGAAAGATGCGACATGACCTCGTGGATACTGGTTTCTGGTGTCAAGCTGCTGGCATGCTGTCCACTTGCCGGTTCCATCACGTCGCGCGCCGTCAGCACGCCAAGCGGGTTCATATGGGCAACAAAATCGGCAACGTAATCATCGGCAGGGGCGGTGAATATCTCACGCGGGCCACCGCATTGTACAATACGGCCGCCTTCCATGATGGCAATCCGGTCGCCGAGCTTGAACGCTTCATCCAGATCGTGACTGACAAAGATGATTGTGCGTTTCAGGTTCGATTGCAGTTCAAGCAGTTCGTCTTGCAGTCGGGTTCGGATCAGCGGGTCAAGGGCCGAAAACGGTTCGTCCATCAACAAGATTGGCGCGTCAGTCACAAAAGCGCGTGCCAGACCGACACGTTGTTGCATGCCGCCTGAAAGCTCGCCCACTTTTCTGTCACCCCAGTCAGCCAGGCCAACCAGTTCAAGCTGACGCATGACCTTGGTGGCACGTTCACTGCGCGATAGGCCGGCAAGCTCAAGCCCAAGGCCGACATTTTCGGATACCGTTCGCCAGGGCAACAGGCCAAAAGCCTGAAAAACCATCGCCACCCGGTGCTGGCGCAGGTGTCGCAGGGTGGCGGGGCTGGCGCTGGTAACATCGACCATCGCATTGCCGTCGTTTACCCGCACCTCACCGCGCGCAACCGGGTTAAGCCCGTTTACCGCCCTCAAAAGCGTTGATTTGCCCGATCCCGACAAGCCCATCAGCACCAAAATCTCACCTTCTTCGACATCAAGCGTGCAGTCATGCACTCCAAGGATCTGCCCGGTTGCTTCCTGTACTTCGGTGCGATCCTGCCCTTGATCCATCAATGGCAGTGCTGCCTTTGGATTGTCGCCAAAAACAATGGAAACGGCGTCGAATTCTACGGCCTTGGTCATTTGCGTTCCACCCTGAGAATCCGGTCGAGCATGATTGCGACGACCACGATGATGAAACCACTTTCAAAACCCAAAGCGGTGTTGACCTGATTAAGGGCGCGCACAACCGGTACGCCAAGCCCGTCGGCACCGACAAGGGCCGCGATTACCACCATGGAAAGCGACAACATGATGGTCTGGTTAAGGCCCGCCATTATCTGCGGCAGGGCATAGGGAAGCTCGACCTTCCACAAGGTTTGACGCGGGGTGGCACCAAAAGCCTCGGCAGCTTCCAGCAATGGTTTAGGTGTCGAGACGACACCAAGATGGGTAAGCCGGATTGGTGCAGGTAGGACGAAAATGACGGTCGCGATCAGGCCTGGAACCATGCCAATGCCAAAGAACACGATGGCCGGGATCAGGTAGACGAAGGTCGGCAGTGTTTGCATCAGGTCAAGCACCGGGCGCATGGCGGCGAAAAGTCTGGGGCGATGTGCGGTGGCGATACCGATGGGCACGCCGACGGCCATGCAAACCACACAGGCCGACAGGACCAGTGTGAGGCTTTCCGTAGTTTCCTCCCAATACCCCTGATTGAGGATGAAGAGGAACCCGGCAACCACCAGCAGGGCAGTTTTCCAGTTGCGTTGCAGGGCATAGGTCAAGGCAACAACCACGGCTACAACGAAAAGGGGATGTGGGGTTTGCAACACCCACAGGATGGCGTCAATTAAGGCTTCCATGACGTTTGCCAGCCAGTCAAAAAACGGCTCGCCCACGTCTTGCAGCCAGTCAAACAGTTTCTTGGCGGTTTTGCCGATGGGGATTTTAGTGTCGGTCAGCCAATTCATGTATCCACCCGTTCCTAATAAAAACCCTCCCCCGATATGAACGGGAGAGGGTAATGCACATGTAGTGAATTACATTCCCAAAGCCGCTTTCACAGCCGCCCCGGCATCACCGCCGTCCAGTGTGGTCACGCCGTCCAGCCATGCCGTGAACGCATCTGGATTGGCCTTCAGCCACGCTGCTGCTGCGTCTGTCGGGTCTTCCCCTTCATCCAGAATGGCCGCCATGATCTCGTTTTCCATCGCCAGTGTGAATTTGAGGTTGCCAAGCAGGGTGCCAACATTTGCGCATTCGGCGACGTAGCCTGTGCGGGTGTTGGTATAGACCGTGGCCCCGCCAAAATCAGGTCCGAAATAATCGTCGCCACCGGTCAGGTAACCCATGTCGAAATTGGCGTTCATCGGGTGCGGTTCCCAGCCGAGGAAAATCACCGGCTCGTCGTCATCAGCGCGGGCAACCTGTGCCAGCATGCCTTGCTCAGAACTTTCCACAACCTCAAATCCCTCAAGCCCGAATGCGTTCGAGGAAATCATATCCATGATCAGACGATTGCCGTCATTGCCCGGCTCGATGCCATAAATTTTACCTTCCAGTGCATCCTTATGGGCGGCAATGTCAGCAAAATCAGCGATGCCCAGATCCATAGCCGCCTTGTTTACCGCAAGCGTATACTTCGCACCTTCAAGGTTTTCGCGCACCGTTTCAACGGTTCCGGCCTCACGGTAAGGGGCAATATCGGCCTCCATTGTCGGCATCCAGTTGCCGAGGAAAACGTCAATATCGCCCTCAGCCATAGCAGTGTAAGTAACTGGAACAGAAAGAACTTTTGTGTCGGTCTCATAGCCCAGAGCCTCAAGCACCACGGTGGTGGCGGCTGTGGTGGCGGTAATGTCGGTCCAACCAACATCAGAGAAAGTGACGTTTGAGCAATCACCCGCCAAAGCGGTGCCAGCCATTAGGCCAAAAGCGGCGCTGGTCAGGATAAGTGTGGTTTTCATTTTTTCCTCCCGGAGTTTTTTCTTGATTGACGAGTCAATTAAAAATCAGCAAATTCACTTTGGCAAGTTTTTTTTTGGAGTCACTATGCCAAAGCTTGGAATGGAACCTATCCGACGCGCTGCACTTGTAAAAGCGACGATTGCGGAAATTGGCAGTAAAGGGTCGCTGGATGTGACCGTTGCACAAATCGCGCGCCGGGCCGGGATGTCCAGCGCGCTGGCGCATCATTATTTCGGCGGCAAGGACCAGATGTTTTTGGCGGCCATGCGCCACATCCTCAGTACATACGGGGCGCAGGTGCGCGCCGCCCTGACTGTGACAAAGGAACCGCGTGACCGATTAGAGGCGATTATTCGCGCTTCGTTCGAGGCCGGGCATTTCCGGCCAGAGGTCATTGCCGCGTGGTTGAATTTCTACGTTCAGGCGCAAAGCGTTGATGGCGCTCGCCGTTTGCTGAGGGTCTATCAACGACGTCTTAACAGTAACCTGATGCACGAATTGCGCCCGCTGATTGGGGATAATGCCGGTAATGTGGCTGGTAACGTCGCCGCACTTATCGACGGGCTATATATCCGCCACGCGCTGGGTGATGTGAAAACAGAAGGGCAGGTGGCCTCGGCGCAGGTTCTGGGCTGCCTTGATATCATGCTGAGGAAACCAACATGAACGAAAGCCCCAACATTCTGATCTTGATGGTTGATCAGTTGAACGGCACTTTGTTTCCCGACGGTCCTGCGGATTGGCTGCACGCACCAAATCTTAAAGCGCTTGCCGCACGATCGACACGTTTTGCCAACACCTATACCGCCAGCCCGCTTTGTGCCCCGGCGCGTGCCAGCCTGATGACGGGTCAGTTACCGCGACGAACTGGTGTTTATGACAATGCCGCCGAGTTTGCGTCAGATATCCCCACCTATGCGCATCATCTGCGGCGTGCCGGTTATCAGACCTGCCTGTCGGGCAAGATGCATTTTGTTGGATCGGACCAGATGCACGGCTTTGAAGAGCGGTTGACCACAGATGTTTATCCGGCGGATTTCGGCTGGACCCCGGATTATCGCAAACCCGGCGAACGTATCGAATGGTGGTACCACAATATGGGCTCGGTTACTGGTGCCGGGATCGCCGAAATAACCAACCAGATGGAGTATGATGACGAGGTCGCCTATCACGCGACGCGAAAGCTTTACGATCTGGCGCGGGGGGGTGATGCACGACCGTGGTGCATGACGGTGTCTTTCACCCATCCACATGATCCATACGTGGCGCGGCGCAAATACTGGGACCTTTACGAGGATTGCGATCACCTGTCGCCAGAAGTTCCTGCGATGCCTTATGACGAACACGACCCGCATGCACAGCGGATCTTGGATGCCAATGACTGGCGCAACTTTGATATTTCCGAGGAGGATATTCGCCGTTCGCGCCGGGCCTATTTTGCCAATATCTCGTACCTTGATGACAAGATTGGTGAAATTATGTCGGTGCTGGAGGCGACCCGGCAAGAGGCGATCGTGGTCTTTGTCTCGGATCACGGCGATATGCTGGGTGAACGCGGACTTTGGTTCAAGATGACCTTCTATGATGGCGCGTCACGGGTGCCGATGATGATCGCGGCACCGGGGTTAGAGCCCGGCAAGGTCGATGCACCGGTTTCAACACTTGATCTGACGCCGACGCTGGCTGATTTGGCCGGGGTGTCACTTGCTGAAGTGATGCCCTGGGTTGACGGCGAAAGCCTGTTGTCGCTGACAGCGGGGGTCGCCCGCAGCGCCCCGGTGGCGATGGAATACGCCGCCGAGGCAAGCGAGGCCCCGCTGGTGTCGCTGCGTGACGGGCGCTGGAAATACAATCGCTGCGAGTTGGATCCCGATCAGCTTTTTGACATGGAAAATGATCCGTTTGAGCTGAGCAATCTGGCGGATGATCCGGCCCATGTGCACAAGCTGGCACGCTTGCGTGAGATGTCACAAGCCCGTTGGGATCTAGCGGCTTTTGACCAGGAAGTACGCGCCAGTCAGGCGGGGCGCTGGGTGGTTTATGAAGCGCTTCGAAACGGCACCTATTTCCCGTGGGATTACCAGCCTCTGCAAAAGGCCAGCGAACGGTTCATGCGCAACCATATGAATTTGGACAATGTGGAAGAGGGACAAAGGTTCCCAAGGGGCGAGTGATGCAGTATCTGCCCCCTTTGCGGTGCTCCCACCCACCCGCCCCGCGCCGCAAAGGGGGCAGGGTATGATCACCGTTTATGGCCGCGCCACCTCGTCCAATGTGCAGGCGGTAATGTGGGGGATTGACGAATTGGGGCTGGCGTATGAACGGCTGGACTACGGCCATAAACATGGTCGCCTGGATGATCCTGAGTTTCGCGCCATGACACCGCATGGCCTTGTCCCGGCAATCAGGGACGGAGAAGCTGTCGTCTGGGAAAGTTGCGCCATTTTGCGATATCTGGCATCGCAGTATGGGGATGGCGGGGCTTTTTGGCCGGGTGATCCGGTAGCGCGCGCGGGCGTTGATATGTGGGCTGAATGGGGCAAGACCAGCTTTGCGCGCGCATTCACCGGCCCGATTTTCTGGGCCCGTGTGCGTACGGCTGCCAAAGACCGCAACAAGGCTGCTTTACGCGCGGCTTTGACCCGGTTCACTGGGTATTTGGACGTTTTGGACAAGCAGCTTGAAGGGCGGAAATACGTAACCGGAGCGGACTTTACCCTTGCGGATATTGTCATCGGCCATGTTCTTTATCGGTATTTTGACATCGATATTCCACGCCGTGAACATCCAAACGTGGAGCGGTATTACGCCCACCTCTGCGACCGCCAGACCTACCGCGAACACGTTATGATTTCTTACGAAACGCTTAAAGCGAAGGGTGCATAATGCAGGCTGATTATATCATTGTTGGGGCAGGGTCTGCGGGTTGCGCCATGGCCTACAGGCTTTCTGAGGCTGGGCGCTCGGTTTTGATTATTGAACATGGCGGTAGCGATGTCGGGCCGTTCATTCAGATGCCTGCGGCATTGTCGTACCCGATGAATATGGGGCTTTATGATTGGGGGTACAAATCCGAACCCGAACCGCATTTGGGCGGGCGCAGGTTGGTCGTGCCGCGCGGTAAGGTGATTGGCGGATCATCCTCGATCAACGGCATGGTTTATGTGCGCGGTCATGCCCGTGATTTTGACCATTGGACCGAAATGGGTGCCGATGGCTGGGGCTATACCGATGTGTTGCCCTATTTCAAACGCATGGAAAACTGGCATGACGGTGGCCATGGTGGCGACCCCGAATGGCGCGGCAATGATGGCCCCTTACATGTTACGCGAGGCACGCGCTCAAACCCCCTGCATCACGCTTTTGTCGAGGCTGGCCAGCAGGCGGGATATGGAATGACCAGCGACTATAACGGCGAAAAGCAGGAAGGTTTTGGCCCGTTTGAGCAAACGGTTTGGAAAGGGCGGCGCTGGTCTGCGGCGAACGCCTATTTGCGGCCAGCCCTTAAGCGGCCAAATTGCGAGCTGATCCGGGCTTTTGCCCGGCGTGTGGTGATCGAAGAAGGTCGCGCTGTCGGGGTGGAAGTAGAACGCGCCGGGCGTATCGAGGTGATCAGGGCCGGATGTGAGGTGATCCTTGCCGCCTCATCAATCAATTCGCCCAAGTTGTTGTTGTTGTCGGGTATCGGGCCAGCGGCGGACCTGGCCGAACACGGCATCGACGTGGTCGCGGATCGCCCCGGTGTCGGGCAAAACCTGCAAGACCATCTGGAGGTATATTTTCAGCTTGCCTCGAAACAACCTGTGACGCTCTATAAACACTGGAACCTGATTTCCAAGGCAGTAATTGGCGCGCAATGGTTGTTCACAAAAACCGGGCTGGGGGCCTCAAACCAGTTTGAAAGCTGCGCCTTTATCCGCTCGCGCGCCGGGGTCGAATACCCCGACATCCAGTATCACTTCCTGCCTATTGCGGTGCGATACGATGGGCGTGCAGCGGCCGAGGGGCACGGTTTTCAAGCCCATACCGGCCCGATGCGATCACCTTCGCGAGGGGCGGTAAGCCTAAAAAGCGCAGATCCAAAAGTCGCGCCGCGCATTTTCTTCAACTACATGTCGACCGATCGGGACTGGTCAGATTTTCGCACCTGTCTGCGCCTGACCCGTGAGATTTTCGCCCAGCCAGCATTTGAGCCCTTCGTGAAACATGAAATTCTGCCCGGTGCCGGCTTGAAAAGCGACGACGAACTGGACGGGTTTATCCGCGAGCATGCTGAAAGCGCCTATCACCCATGCGGCACGGCCCGGATGGGTCGTAAGGATGACCGTCATGCGGTTGTGGACCCTGAATGTCGGGTCATCGGGGTTGAAAATCTTCGCCTTGCAGACAGTTCGGTTTTTCCGCGAATTACCAACGGCAACCTGAATGCGCCGTCAATCATGGTGGGGGAGAAGGCAGCGGACCACATTCTGGGACGTTCTCTTTTAACACCGTTGAACGACCCGCCTTGGCTGCACCCTGACTGGCAAAACACGCAGCGCTAAGTCAGGTAAAAATTGATCCGTATCAAGGCGTGTGCTGGCCTGTTTGCCTAGCTTTGGGCAAACGCGAATTAAATGGAGAAACGCGCATGTCTGAAATTCCACATGAGTTGCATGGTAGCTTTCCTGAACTGGCTGGCAAAATGGATGAATTAATCGCGTCGGACAGGTCTTTTGCCAAGCTGGTCGAGGCCTATGACGAGGTTAACCAAAAAGCCTACAGCGCCGGAACGCTGGAAAAACCCACCAGCCATTTCCGCGAGGAAGATTTGAAGAAACGTCGCTTGGTCCTGCGTGACGAGATTTATCGGATATTGTCAGCCGAATAGGTTTTACTTGCAGGGCGTGTCAAAGCGCCCTGCACCGGTTCAGAGCAAACAGGCAGCAGCTTGCAGTGCAGACTGTGCTATTCTCGGTTGCCCTATGCATCCTTGGCTGGATCTGCAACAACCTCCTGAAATCGCTCAAAAAACCTATCGGTCATCTTTCTCGCAAAGCCGCGTATGATGCGGCTGCCCAGTTGCGCCAGTTTGCCGCCAACCCGCGCCTCAACCTCATAACTCAGTTGAGTGTTGCCGTCTTCAGCGTCGGTCAGCGTCACGAACGCCCCGCCCTTGGCAAACCCCGCAACCCCACCCTTGCCCTCACCGGACAGGCGGTAGCTGGAGGGCTCATCAATATCTGAAAGCGTTACGCGGCCTTTGAACGTGGCTTTTACCGGTCCAACCTTTTGTTTGACCACTGCGTCAAATCCGTCTTCGGGATTTCCGATCAGCTGTTCGCAGCCGGGAATGCAGGCCATCAGGGTTTCGGCCGAATTCAGATGTGCCCAAATTGTCGTGCGATCAGCAGCAATTGTCCGGGTTCCGGTCAGTTCCATCTAGCTCTCCCTTTTGACTTAAAACTAGAAGCGTTGGAGGAAACGGTAAAGCACTTCTTGCGCTGAGACTTGCCAGACATTGTTGTGCCCTGCCCCCGCGACCAGATGCAATATCTTGTCCGTTGCCGGCGAAAGCCTGAATATATCGCGGCCCATCTGGGTCGGTATGATCCGGTCCTCAGTACCGTGCAGGACCAAAAGCGGTGTGTCTTGCATGGTGATCCATTCGCGACTGACCCACGGGTCGCCGAGCCAATGCAGATAAGGGCCAAGGCGCGGGTATATTTGCCGCCCAAGGTCAAGGATGGAGGTATATGGCGCCTCGAGTACGATGGCGACCGGTGGGCTTTCGCCGACGGCGTCACTTGCCGCCAATTGCAGCGCTACACCGGTTCCCAGGCTTTCACCGTAAAGGATAATCGGACCCGGTGTGACCAATGCGGGGACTTGCAGATAGAGCACCTCGGCGAATTCCTGAATAGTTTGCGAGTTTTGCTTGCCGACGCTGCCAGACGATCCCGGATATGCCATCGCAATCACGCCCAGACCGCGGTCCAGAAAGGCGCTGAACCGCGCAATCCTGTTTGCCAGATTGCCGGCATTGCCGTGAAAATACAGAATGGTTGGCCTTCCGGGTGCCGGGTCAGCCACCCAAAGCACCAAACCTTCACGCTCAATCTCGCGCAAGCGCGGTTCGCCAGCCGCCTCGGGATTGATGCGTGTGGGGTCGAAATGAAACAGTAAAAGCTGTTCGGCGCTCAGGGCAAAAAGGGTAGTTCCCGCAAACACAGCCGCCAGAAAAACTACTAGCCGCAACATCAACTTTCAATCTCATAGGGCAGTACGCCGCGCGCATTGGGGTCGACGCGCAACCGGTATTCAAGCGGCGGCACGCTGCGCTGGTGGCAACCTTGGCGTTCGCAAATCCGGCAGGAAATACCGATTGGCTCAAACGCCCGTTTGTCGCCGGTTTCCAAGCCGTCCGCATAGACCAGATCAGCTGCGTGCTTCACCTCGCAACCCAACCCGATGGCATAGCGCCGGACCGGAGCATCGAACGAGCCACCTGATTTTGATACGTCGCGCGCCAGGCATAGATAGCGCACACCATCCGGTGTCTGGGCCAATTGGCGCAGAAACCGACCCGGTGTCTCGAACGCCTGATGCACGTTCCACAATGGGCATGCCCCGCCGAAGCGAGCAAATTGCAGACGAGTTGCCGAGTGTCGCTTGGTGATGGTTCCGGCCTGATCGACACGCACGAAAAAGAACGGAATGCCTTTGGCACCGGGGCGCTGAAGTGTCGACAGCCGGTGCGCCACTTGTTCGATCGACGCGCCAAAGATATCCGCCAGCCGTTCGAGGTCATGACGTGTTTCGTACGCCTCCTTCTGAAACGCTTTATATGGCATCAGCGCGGCACCGGCAAAATAGTTGGCCAGACCGATTTTTGCGATGGCGCGCGCCTCGCTTGAATGAAAGCGCGCCAGATCGAGAGTGGCCTCGAAAAGTTCGTTTTGTGTAAGCAGAGCAATTTGATGCAGAAGCTGAAACCGCCGAGTGGATGGGGGCGTCAAGCTGGACAATATCACTTTTCCAACCTCAGCGTCGTAGCCGCGAAATGTTTCTACTGCAGTATGTTCGACGGTAATATTCATGTTGGTCAGAAGTTGGATGGCGGCTGCCTCGGGCTTTCCTCCACTGGAAAAGTGCTCAGCAGCATGATCGACAGCGTCGATGTAATTATCGCAATAGTGAAAGAAGTCGCGCACCTCTTCCCATGGGCTGACCTGCAGGCTGGAACCATCCCGACCAAGGGCTTCGTCCAGCGACGCAAGGCGTTCATGGGTCTGGCGATAGGCCTTGTGCAGCTCCAAAAAAGCACGCGCCGTGACCGGTGCATTGGAAGCGATCAGGCGCAGATCAGCCAGTGGGGGCATAACCTCGGCAAAGACCGGGTCGGCCAGAGCTTCACGCATATCGGTGACCAGCCGGGCGGTGTCACCGGTTGAAAGCTGGGTGACATCATAGCCAAATTCGTGCGCCAGAGCCAAAACTACCCCGGTCGAGACTGGTCTGTTGTTGTTCTCCATCTGGTTCAGATAAGGCAGTGAGACGCCAAGTTTCTCGGCAAAAATCTTTTGTGTCAGTTCAAGCCCGGTGCGTATTTCGCGCAGCTTTGCCCCGGCATAAAGTTTTTGTGTGGCCATCAGTTTGTCCGGCGATTGGGTTTGCAGATTTGCTTAGTCCTGATCTAACATTTGCAAAGCCGGTCCGGCAACATTTATGTGAATGTCGCATCCCGGCGGATCACCCAGACTATGGCCAGAATTGACAGAACCGAGCAGGCGAGCATCAGCCATAATACTGGCGCGGCACCGGTTTCCACCTTCAGCAAGGTTCCGGCAAATCCCGAGATCGCCGCCCCGCCGCCAATGATCATCGCCCCGCCCAGACCCGCCGCGCTTCCGGCAAGTCGGGGCCGTACACTTAACATCCCCGCATTGGCGTTCGGCATCACCAGTCCATTGCCAAGGCCAACGATTGACATGAAACCAAAAAATACCGGGGCTGTTGCCAGTCCGGCATTAAACAACATGATGGATATGGTAAGCCCGACAAAGGGTACAATCGTCCCGATCAAGATCATCCGGGTAATCCCAAGGCGCATAGAGTAGCGTCCGGAAAAAAAGTTACCAATCAGATATCCAAGCGCAGGGGCACCGAAATATACGCCCAATCTTGTGTCTGAAAGGTGGAAAATCTCGCTGCCGATAAAAGGCGCGCCGCCCAGATATGCGAAAAACGAACCGGCGGCAAAGGCCGCTGACAGGCTGTAGCCCCAAAACCGGTGTGATTTCAGAAGCAGTGGATATTCGGCAAGCTGAGATTTCAGCCCGCCCTCTCGCCGGGTCGCGGTTTCGCCCATGTCATACCATGTAAGCGCGAATACGGCTGCACCAAGCACCAAAAGAAGCCAGAAATTTGCCTGCCAGCCAAATGTTTCCCCAAGAACGCCACCGATCACCGGGCCGACCATCGGTACCAGCGACATGCCCATGGTTACATATCCGATCATGGATGCTGCCTGAGCGGCTGGCACCATGTCACGCACAGCCGCCCGCGACAGGACCAGACCCGATACGATTACAGCCTGGCACATCCGAAAAAAGAGGAAAACCAATATGTTAGTAGAAAGCAAGCAGCCGATAGTTGCGAGAGCAAACAGGCCGATTGACCAGAGCATCACTGGCCTTCTGCCATACCTGTCCGAGATCGGGCCGACAATGATCTGCACCAAAGCGCTCACGCCAAGGTAAAGGGCGACCGAAAGCTGCATCACCCGATAATCGGTGTGGAAATAGACGGTCATTTTCGGCAGAGAAGGCAAAAACACGTTCATTGACAACGCGCCAATCCCGGCAAGCACAATCAAGGTTGAGATATGTGGTGGCAGGGAGGGATTTAGGAAACGTCTGGTCGAAAGTTCGTGCATGCTGACGGGTTACGCTTGAATTACGGGATTGTCCATATGATCAAATTTTTCCGGCACCTGGCCAGGTATCGCTGACCTGGTAGCCCTGAGGCCACGGATCAGCCGGATCGCGCATGATCTGGTGGGTTCCGGTGATCCACGCGCGCCCTTTAATTGCCGGGGCTATTTCAACCCGCCCGGCAAGTTCAGTTTTGGCGGTGACCCGGCAGTCAAACCGGCCACCAATGATTGATCGGCCAATATAGGCGTCTCCCTGGGCCAGTTCGCCGCGCGCCGCCATGACCGCCATTCGTGCCGAACAACCGGTGCCGCAGGGCGAGCGGTCGATCTTGCCGGGGTCGATCACGACTGCTGAGGTTCCTGTTTTTACCCCGCCCTCAACGCTGATTTCGCCGGTAAACTGGCAAAACGAGATGTGATTCCATGTTTCTTCAGGGTGTGAAAACCCGATCTGTTCATTTGCCGCACGAGTTATTTTTTCGCCCAAAACAGCGATTTCGCGCCCTTCATCGGGGGTCAGGTCAAAGCCCAAGTCGCGTGCGGGAACCAGCACGAAACTGTCGCCGCCCCATGCAGTATCCACCTTTAGTGATCCAATCCCATCAACTTCAATCATTTGGTCCAGTTTGTCCGCAAAACTGGGCACATTAACGAACTCAACCGCTTCAACCCGCCCATTATGACAAGTCGCAGTAATGTCGATCAGCCCGGCAGGCACTTCGAGGTGGAAGTGGTTGCGCCCTTCTTTCATCGCGATAATACCGGTTTCCAGGCAAACACATGCCACGCAAATAGTGTTTGAGCCCGACATTGGCGGGGTATGCACCGGTTCCATGATTAAAAAACCCGTAGCGGCGCGCGGATTACGTGGCGGGACCAGCAGATTAACGTGTGTAAACACCCCACCGCGTGGTTCATTCAAAAGCAGGTTGCGCAATTTGCCGTCGCTGGCCAGAAAATCCCGCTGCTGCCATAAGGAACTACCCGGAGGCGGCGCGACGCCGCCTGTTACGACATTGCCAACTTCGCCCTCGCAATGGGCCGAAACCATGTGGATGATAGTATCGCTGTGCATGAGGGTTAGCATATTTGCAATTAGCAGGTGATGGGTTGCACAGGCTTTGCAAATACGCCCTATTTTCCTTTCACCAAGTGGGACTTGGCTGTATCCTGCCCTGAAACCAATGGGGACACCAGATGAAAGAAATTCTTCATGAGTTAGAAAGCCGCCGCGAGGCCGCGCGGATGGGCGGTGGACAGCGCCGGATTGATGCGCAGCACGGAAAAGGCAAGTTGACCGCGCGTGAGCGTGTAGAGCTTTTGCTGGACGAAGGTAGTTTCGAAGAATTTGACATGTTCGTGGCCCACCGCTGCGCTGACTTCGGCATGGAAAAAGACCGCACTGCCGGGGACGGTGTCGTAACCGGTTGGGGCACGATTAATGGCCGTATGGTCTATGTCTTCAGTCAGGACTTTACCGTGTTTGGCGGGTCCCTGTCTGAAACTCACGCGCAAAAGATATGCAAAATCATGGACATGGCGATGCAAAACGGCGCGCCGGTTATTGGTATTAACGATTCGGGCGGGGCGCGCATTCAAGAAGGTGTTGCCAGTCTTGCAGGCTACGCCGAGGTGTTTCAGCGCAACATTATGGCTTCGGGCGTGGTGCCGCAGATCAGTGTGATCATGGGGCCGTGTGCGGGTGGGGCTGTGTATTCCCCGGCGATGACAGACTTTATCTTTATGGTCAAAGACAGCTCCTATATGTTTGTCACCGGGCCTGACGTGGTAAAAACCGTGACAAATGAAGTTGTTACCGCCGAAGAGTTAGGGGGGGCATCGACCCATACGAAGAAATCGTCGGTTGCGGACGCGGCTTTTGACAATGATGTTGAAACGCTCAGCGAGGTAAGGCGTCTGGTTGACTTTCTGCCGCTTAACAATCGCTCAAAAGTGCCGGTACGCCCATTTTTTGATGACCCCGGACGGCTGGACTCGAGCCTTGATACTCTTGTGCCGAATAATGCGAACACACCTTATGACATGCATGAGCTGATCAAGAAGCTGGCTGATGAAGGTGACTTTTACGAGATTCAGGCCGAGTTTGCCAAAAACATTGTCACTGGGTTTGTCCGGCTTGAGGGGTCCACCGTTGGTGTCGTGGCGAACCAGCCCATGGTGTTGGCGGGCTGTCTGGATATCGACAGCAGTCGCAAGGCCGCACGATTTGTAAGGTTCTGTGATGCCTTCGAAATTCCCATTCTAACACTGGTTGACGTACCCGGTTTCCTGCCCGGTACCGCGCAGGAATATGGCGGGGTTATCAAGCATGGTGCCAAGCTTTTGTTCGCGTATGGCGAAGCAACGGTGCCTAAGGTCACGGTGATTACCCGCAAGGCATATGGTGGGGCTTACGACGTGATGGCCTCAAAGCATTTGCGCGGTGATTTCAACTATGCCTGGCCCAGCGCAGAGATTGCGGTGATGGGCGCCAAGGGCGCCACCGAGATCCTTTATCGCAGCGAGTTGGGGGACGCAGAAAAAATTGCCGCCCGTACGGCAGATTACGAGAGCCGTTTTGCAAATCCGTTTGTCGCCGCCGAGCGTGGGTTTATTGACGAAGTGATCGCGCCGCATTCGACGCGAAAACGGGTATGTCGGGCATTCGCGTCTTTGCGCGGAAAAGCGTTGGAAAACCCATGGAAAAAGCACGACAATATTCCGCTTTGAGAGGAAAGAGGGGCGTATGCGTGCTTTAGTCACCTCACGCACAGATCATTGGCAATTCTTCAGAATGGAGCTTGCAGGAGGTAATCCCTTCGCAAGGATATTTCATTTCTGCCTGGTTAGTGTTTGCCTGTGGCTGATGCCTGTTTCAGCTTGTGCGCAAGCGCTGCTTGATGTGCCTTCAGGTCAGAGGGTCAGTTTCATCGACAAGATCTTGGCGTCACAGGGATCAATGGGCGAGGTGCTTCGGTTTCGTTTCCTCGCGCCGCAAATTGCCCGAGAGGGCGGGGATATTGATTTTGCCAGGGCAGAATTGGATATGCTGTTTTTGTGCGAAAACTATGCTTTGCCGCTTGCCAGCGAAGGTGATGAGACCCCGGTTCAGATCGTTATCAGCTTGTCGGACAGGTTGGTGGAGTTTGGAACCTCCGACCCCAGCGCCACTCAGTATTTCGAGGCTTATCGGCCTGACGGTGGAAAATGTGAATGGGAGGGGCTTTGATGGCGCGCGCGCAAATGACAAAGCACCGTGGTTTCCCGGGTCGTTTGGCGGGAACAGACTTTCAGTTCACCCTGCGCCGTTCAAACCCGAAAGGTGTGACGCCGATTGTAGCGCGCGAGCGGTTTGCGGATCGCCGCCCCGCTGACAAACGCGCAGATGCAGGTTTCATGGCAGCCTTGTGGGAGCATTTCGGCGAGGAAGTCTTTGAGCGCGGAAATCTGGATGCAGGGCGAATTTCATGGCTTTTCGGTCGTGAGGTGATCGCGGTTGAAGATCCGTTTGATCCGGCCAGTTACCAGGCCCTTCTGCGCATTGATTTAAACCGCGCGCGTGCCTCATTTCCGGATATCTTCGGCGGGGAGGGGTCGGCGTGATCTTGCTTAACCCAACGAAAATCAGGCAGGTTTCGGCCCAAAAATCCAGATTGGGATTGGCCCACTATTCAGCCGCGCAAACCGGCGGCATGCTTACCTACATGGCAGCGGCTTTATCCCGGTCGTTTGTCTGGTTTAGTCAAAACCGTTACCCTTCCCCTTCTGCCCGGTTTGGCCCCTCAAAGGCCAAACCGGGCACTTTTTTGAGCGAAGCCAATCGGCATTTCCATGCCCATGTTCTGAATGTGAACGTTTTCCCCTTTGTTTTTAGCGGATTGCCGCTAGTATCCGCCGCAAAACAACCAAAACAAAGAGGCAGAAAACGATGCAGATCAAACGGATATTCATGGCAACGCTTGTCGCCGTCGCGCTGGCCGGATGCAGTGGTTACAGCGATCTTGAACGCGCTGGTGCCGGTGCGGCAGGTGGCGCGCTTATCGCCGGTGTTACCAGTGGAAACCTTCTTACCGGTGCGGTTATTGGTGCCGGGATCGGTGCACTGTGCGACGACGTTAACCTTGAGCTGTGCAACTAAGCACCAACTTAAAAATCGTGAACTAGTAAGCCACCGGGGCCGCATGTGCTCGGGTGGCTTTTTCTATGGAAAATCGAACCGGACTTTTTCGGTTTGCACCTTGGAAAGGGGCAGAAATGTTTAAGAAGATTCTGATAGCAAAC
>JAAEUB010000465.1 GCA_024227755.1 Paracoccaceae bacterium
CGATCTGTTCAAGGATTCCGAAACTGGCAATCTGTCCGGCCCGATGCTGCCATACCTGGCGGTGCAAAAGAACCATCCAGAGAAAATGGAACTGCTGCCCCATGCGGCGGCTGACACCGAGCATTTGTCGCGTGTCGAAGGGGCCAAACAGGCGGTGGATCAGATCCTTGACGTAATTCGTTTCAAATCGGTGATGAACCTGAAGGGCGATTTGCCCTCCGGGTATACCAACGCGGGTGCGGTTACCGTCAACGGGGTTGGTAAAGTCACCAATAATAAACTGACCGCAGCGGTTGCCGATGAAGCGCTGACCGCCGACATGCGCCGCGTAGCCGAAGAGCTGGCAGTGATATGGGGTGCGATCGACGCCACAAAAGATAGCGCGCGTCGGGCAGAGTTGTTGCAACTTTATGGTGCTGATCTGGTTAAGGCGGGCAACACAATTGCGTCGCTGTCCAGCGCCAACGGCCTCAAGGGCCCGTATGCCTGAATATTGAACCTAGAAAACGCTGGTCAATGAAAAGTCAGGGTCCAGTCAGGCCTTGGCG
>JAAEUB010000466.1 GCA_024227755.1 Paracoccaceae bacterium
CCCCAAGTGCCCCGCCCCCGGCGGCCTGAGCGTAAGCTGGTGTCACAAACATTTCGAATTCCTCTCTGATATCTTCTGATTTCCGGGGCCATTCCCCCGTGCAAGCTGGCGTTTATCTATATGGGGCGCAGGGGCTTGGCAAGCAATGGGGGACAGGGATTTTCACGATCCGTTAATAGTGGTGTACAAGGTGTTAACCCACCCGCAAATCCAAGCCTCATTCGCGTCCATTGCCTGTGCTAAATTTGTAAAAACCCCTCAATGGCCGGGTCAAATTTGTAAATTCCTTGTTTTCGCAGGGGTAAGACTTACAAAAACTCCAGATTTCGCGCTTCCCCCCGGCTTTGCTTTGGGGCATATCTGGCGCGCGAAAAAACCAAAAACCGAGGACGTGACAATGCACGACATCCGCCTGATCCGCGACAACCCCGCCGCCTTTGACGCCGCCATGGCGCGCCGTGGTCTGTCGGGGCTTTCTGACAAGGTTCTGGCGCTGGATAACGCGCGCCGCGTTGCCATTCAGGCCGCGGAACAGGCTCAGGCTGACGCCAACAAAGCCGCCAAATCCGTCGGCGCTGCCAAGGCTGCGGGGGACGAGGATGAGTTTCAGCGCCTTCGTTCCTTAGTCTCTGAAAAGAAAGCAGAAATCGCTGATCTGAACGAGCAGGCAAAGGCCGGGGATGCGGCCCTTAATGACCTTCTGATCGGGTTGCCAAACCTGCCGGACGACGACGTTCCGGATGGTGCTGACGAAGAGGACAATGTCGAAATTCACCGCTGGGGAAGCCCACGCAATTTCGCCTTTCAGCCGCTTGAACATTACGACATTCCCGCCGCCAAAGACGGGCTGGACTTTGAGACCGCCGCCAAGCTTTCCGGCAGCCGCTTTGTCGTCATGCAAGGCAGCATGGCGCGTCTGCACCGCGCACTTGCCCAGTTCATGCTTGACGAACATGTCAATGAAAACAATCTGTTAGAGACTAATACGCCGGTCCTGGTTCGTGAAGAAATGATGTACGGCACCGGGCAACTTCCGAAATTTGGCGAGGATTCATATCAGACCACCAACGGCTGGTGGCTGATCCCAACCGCCGAAGTCCCCCTGACGAATATCGTTAATAATCAAGTCGTTGACGCCGATACCCTGCCGCGCCGTTATGTTGCCCACACGTTGTGTTTCCGTTCAGAAGCAGGTTCCGCTGGCCGTGATACCGCCGGAATGCTGCGCCAGCACCAGTTCGAAAAAGTCGAGATGGTGTCGATTACCACCCCGGAAAAAAGTGTGGAAGAACATACACGTATGACCAAATGCGCCGAGGGTATCTTAGAGCGTCTTGGCCTTGCATACCGCACCGTTATCCTTTGTACCGGCGACCTTGGTTTCGGCATGCGCCGCACCCATGACATCGAGGTCTGGCTGCCCGGGCAAAACACCTACCGTGAGATCAGCTCGGTCTCGCTTGCCGGTGACTTTCAGGCACGCCGCATGAATGCGCGTTTCAAACCCGAAGGTGGTGGAAAACCTCAGTTCGTTCACAGCCTTAACGGTTCTGGCGTTGCTGTTGGCCGCTGCCTTATTGCGGTTCTGGAGAACGGTCAGGAAGAGGATGGGTCAGTCACATTGCCCGAGGTTCTGCATTCCTATATGGGCGGCAAGACCCGGATCACACCAGACGGAATTTTAGCGTAAAATCCGTGACTTAGCCGGGATTTAGCCGACCACCAGTTTGACACCGCTACGCCCGGCCAGATCGGTGAAGTATTGCCACGCCACCCGACCTGAGCGCGCGCCACGTGTTGCCTGCCATTCAATCGCCTCGGCGCGCAATCTGTCATCGTCGATCTTGACCCGATACGCGTCACAATACGCGCGGATCATCGCCAGATATTCATCTTGCGTGCAGGCATGGAAACCCAGCCACAGACCAAAACGATCTGACAGCGAAACCTTTTCCTCGACCGCCTCGGAGGGACTAATTGCCGAGCCACGTTCGTTCTCGATCATGTCGCGCGGCATCAGGTGGCGGCGGTTTGATGTGGCATAAAGCACGACATTCTCCGGACGCCCCTCAATACCTCCGTCCAAAACCGCCTTCAGGCTTTTGTAGTGCTCGTCGTCGTGGGAAAAACTGAGATCATCGCAAAACAGCAAAACCCGGGTTTCACTAGCGCGCAGTAGGTTTAAAAGCCGCCCGACCGAGGGCAGGTCTTCGCGTTGCAGCTCGATCAGTTTAAGCACCTGCCCTTGGTTCAGAACCTCGGCATGTATCGCTTTGACAAGGCTTGATTTTCCCATTCCGCGCGCGCCCCAAAGCAGGGCATTGTTGGCGGGCAGACCACGGGCGAATTGCAGAGTATTTGCCAGCAAGGTATCGCGCGAACGATCTATGCCCAACAAAAGATCAAGCCCCACCCGGTTGACCTTGGTCACAGGTTCCAGTCGGTCGGGGGCGACGTGCCAGATAAATGCGTCAGCGGCGTCAAAGTCCGGTGCCGGGCAAGGGGCCGGGGCGAGACGTTCCAGCGCCTCAGCGATCCGGTTCAGCGCCGCGTCATTCACGGCGTTTCGTCGACCTGACCAGGGTCATCTTCCTCCGGTTCATCATCGTCGCCATCCCCATCAAACTCGGCAAACAGGGCCTCATCATCATCCTCTTCAGGCTCGCTGTCACCCCCGGTTTCGTCATCTTCGTCCTCGTCATCCTCAAACCACAGGCCGCGTGCGCGCAAATCGGCCTCGCGCTTTTTTTCCACCCGCGCGACCATGAAGATCGAGATTTCATACAGCCCGTAGACCACCACGAAAAGGATACCTTGCGTGGTTACATCCGGCGGAGTGACCAGAGCGGCGACCACCAAAATACCAACAACGGCGTATTTTCGTGTGCTACGCAGGCCGTTTGCCGTGGCAAGTCCGGCCTTGCCCATCAAGGTCAGAAGCACCGGAAGCTGGAAGCACAATCCGAAGGCCACGATCATTTTCAATGTAATATCAAGGCTTTCATTGACCTTGCCATTAAAGACGATGTCGATGCCCTCGTCCACCACTCCATCAACCCCCTCGCCCGACACCAGGGCGGATACGAAAGATGGCAGGTCAGCAAAGCCTAGGAAAAAGGTCATTGCCAGAGGAACAACAACGAAATGTGCGAAAGCGGCCCCCAGCAGGAACAATGCCGGCGAGGCGATCAGGAAGGGCAGGAATGCGCTTTTTTCGGCCTTATAAAGCCCCGGCGCCACAAATCGCCACATCTGGTTGGCGATGACCGGAAAAGACAGCATCAACCCGCCAACCATCGAAATACGGATCAGGGTGAAAAAGTATTCCTGCGGCGCGGTATATTGCATCACCGGATTAGGGTCACCTAACTGGCGCATGGTATTTTCAATCGGCACCAACAGGAAATCAAGAATCATACCGCCAAAGGCAAAACAAATGATCATGCCAACAATGAAGGCCATCACGGAACGGATCAGGCGGGTACGAAGCTCGGCCAGATGTTCAATCAGCGGTGCCGAGCTTTCCTCGATCTCGTCGGTCTTACTCATGCGTCGGACTTCCCGTTTGTCTCAGACGTGGCTGGCTTCTTCGCCGCTGGTTTTTTTGTCGCAGCCGCCTTTGTCGCGGGCTTCTTGGCAGCAGGCTTTTTGGCGGTCGTCTTTTTGGCGGCCGGTTTCTTTGCGGGCGTCTTTTTGGCAGGCGTGTTTTTGGTAGGGGTCTTTTGGGCGGCTTTCTTGACCGGTGCCTTCTTCGTCACTGGCTTTTCATCTGCAATATCCGCTTCTGCTTCTTCCTTTGACGCAAGCATTGCCCGGCGCTCTTGCGCTTCTTTCGCGCGTTTAGCCGCCAGTTTAGCAGTTTCCTTACCGTGTTTGGCCGCCGCCGCTTCGTTGGGGTCCCATTTTTCGAACTGATCGGCTGCATCTTTCAGCGCATTCAAGCCGGTTTTGGCCGGGTTTGCCGCCTTTTTCAGATCGTCCGCCACATCCTTGATGCCGGTTTCATCGGCGGCGTCATTCATCGCGCGGGTAAATTCGCGCCCCAACGAGCGCGCCTTGGCAGTAAAACGGCCAAGTGTGCGGAACATTCCTGGCAGGTCCTTTGGACCGACCACAATCAGCGCGACGATACCTATGACCAAAAGTTCGGTCATGCCAATGTCAAACATGGGCGAACCCCTTAGTTAAGAAGGACCTCAGGCCTCTTCTTTTTCTTCCTCGGGGGTAACGTCCTTGGCTTCCTCTGCCGCCTGATCCTCGATCTCGGCAGTACCTTCGGACACGCCTTTCTTGAACGAGGTGATGCCTTTGCCAACTTCACCCATCAAAGATGAAATTTTACCGCGGCCAAACAGAACCAGCACCACAACGGCGATCAGCAGAAGGCCCGGAAGGCCGATATTGTTGAGCATGAGTTATCTCCCTTAATGAGCAGACCAGCGCCCGCCCGTCATTCTTTGTCAAATGTATGTATTGCCTCTGAGCGAAAGTTCAAAGCCCCAAAAGTCGCCTTTTTTGGTATAGGCCAGCGAAAACCTGCCTTGGACAGCCGGTGACAGCGCAAAAAAATTCACTATGGAGGCGTCCCAGGGGGCTAGTTTGGCACCCTCGATCCGCCTTGCGCAAAGACAAAACAGCGATCACGCATGCTAGCGACCCACAATGCAGTGCCTGTTGCGGGCAGAAATACCGATGGCATAGATACCTGGAGGTGGGTTCCGTCCTCCATGCTGAACTCAACCAGGTTTTCCTTGCCGATGAAGCGTGCACGCACAACCACGCCGCGCGCCAAGGTACCGTGCTCGGGCGTCGGGGTCGGACCAAGCCACACTCACTCACCGCAAGGTCCGTGAGCGCACTTGGCCTAAAGCGACATTCCGGTCGCAAATATCCAACCGGCCCGTCAGCAATAGGTCAGCATACCGGGGATTGAACCAGGGAAAGCCTGATGCGCCTGATCTTGTCGTTTTCGTCGCTGTTTTTGTCCGTCGCCCTTTTACAGGTCTCCTCGGGCGCTGTTGGCCCGCTTGATGCGTTGTCGGGACTGACGCTTGATTTCAGCCGCGCCCAGATAGGCATGCTGGGTTCTGCCCACTTTACCGGCTTCTTTATCGGTTGCTGGTGGGCCCCGCGGCTGATGGGGACGGTCGGACATTCACGAGCATTCGCAGTATTCACCGCTTTGGGGGCCATAGGATTGCTGGCGCATATGTTGGTGATCAATCCGGTGGCCTGGGCGATCATGCGTGTAGCATCGGGGCTCTGCGTCGCCGGGTGTTATACGGTGATCGAGGCGTGGATGAATGCGCGGGTTGAAAACCGGACGCGCGGGCGGGTCATGGGGTCTTACCGGATGATTGATCTGGGGGCTTCGCTGGTCGCACAATTGATGATCGGCGTGCTGGAGCCTGCGCATTACGTTTCATACAATATCCTCGCCATCGCGTGTTGTGCTGCAATCCTGCCGCTGGTCCTGACCAGATCCAGCCAGCCGGAAACACCCTCTGCCCCACGCCTGCGCCCCGGCAAGGCGTGGCGTCTTTCGCCGCTGGCAGTGGCCGGGGTTGTGGTGGCTGGCCTGACCTCGGCAGCGTTTCGAATGGTCGGACCGCTTTATGGGCAAGAGGTCGGCTTGAACCCGGCCCAGATTGCGTGGTTCTTGGCCGCCTTTGTTGCCGGCGGCGCAGCAGCGCAGGTGCCAACGGGGTGGCTCGCAGACAAATACGACAGACGCTGGGTGCTGATCTGGCTGTCGATTGCGGCCATAGGTTCGTGCACACTCACGGTGCTTGTCACCAATGCGGGTGTGAATTTTGTATTCCTGACCGCCGCGCTTTTTGGTTTTACCGCATTTCCGGTCTTCTCGGTCGCTGCCGCACACGCCCATGACTTCGCCGACAATTCCGAACGCATTGAATTATCCGCCGCTTTGATGTTCTGGTTTGCCATCGGAGCGATTGCGTCACCGCTGGCAACCTCGTGGCTGATCGAAGGTTTCGGCCCCAAGGCATTGTTTGCATTCATCGCAACCGGCCATCTGGTGCTTGTTGTTTTTGGCCTGACACGGATGCGCGTACGCGCCACCGTCGAAACCCGCACACCTTATGTTTATGCCCCGCGAACCTCGTTCGCCATTGGTCGTTTGCTGGCAAGATTTCGGGACCCCAAGTAGGTCGCATGCAAATCTGGACCTATTTTGCTAGCCAATCTGGCCCTATAGGTAAAAACGCGCCGCACGTAAAAACCGCTTAAACACGCCCAACAGGGCCCGGCCAGAGGATTACACCCATGAAAATGACCACCGAGGAAGCCTTCGTAAAAACCATGCAACTGCATGGCATAGAACATGTTTTTGGCATCATAGGCTCGGCCTTCATGCCCATCTCGGACTATTTTCCCAAGGCGGGAATTACATTTTGGGATTGCGCCCATGAGGGCTCGGGTGGGTTCATGGCCGACGGATTTACCCGCGCCTCTGGAAAAATGTCGATGATGATCGCTCAGAACGGACCCGGAATTGCCAATTTTGTCACCGCTGTCAAAACCGCCTTCTGGAACCACACGCCGCTTTTACTGGTCACTCCGCAAGCCGCCAACAAGACCATTGGTCAGGGTGGCTTTCAGGAAGTTGAGCAAATGGCGATGTTCGAAGAAATGGTTGCCTATCAGGAAGAGGTTCGCGACCCGACCCGCATCGCCGAGGTTCTGGCGCGCGTCATTGCTCAGGCCAAGCGTGCATCGGCCCCGGCCCAGATCAACATTCCGCGCGATATGTGGACACAGGTGGTAGACATCGAACTTCCACGCATCGTCGAACTGGAGCGCTCGGGCGGCGGCGAAGCATCAATCTCCGAGGCGGCAAGACTTCTGTCCGAGGCTAAAAACCCAGTTATCCTGAACGGCGCAGGCGTGGTGCTGAGCGGGGCAATTCCTGCGTCGGTAACACTGGCCGAGCGCCTTGGTGCCCCGGTCTGCTGTGGCTATCAGCACGCCGACGCCTTCCCCGGCTCGCACCCCCTACATGCTGGCCCACTGGGCTATAACGGCTCAAAGGCCGCCATGAAATTGATCAAAGACGCCGATGTGGTGCTGGCGCTTGGCACCCGCCTTAACCCGTTTTCCACCCTGCCCGGATACGGCATCGACTACTGGCCTGCTGACGCGAAAATTATTCAGGTCGACATTAATCCTGACCGCATCGGCCTGACCAAACCGGTCACTGTTGGCATCGTTGGTGACGCCGCCAAGGTTGCAAATGCAATTCTTGCCCAATTGGCAGACACAGCAGGCGACGCTGGGCGCGAGGCGCGAAAAGCCAATATCGCTCAGACCAAATCCGCCTGGGCGCAGGAACTTTCCTCGATGGATCACGAACAGGACGATCCCGGCACCACCTGGAACCAGCGCGCGCGCGGTGCCAAGCCAGACTGGCTTAGCCCGCGCAAAGCATGGCGCGCCATCATCTCTGCCCTGCCTTCAGACGCCATCATAAGCTCGGATATCGGCAATAACTGCGCCATCGGCAACGCTTACCCCAGCTTCGAAGCCGGGCGCAAATACCTCTCACCGGGCCTGTTTGGTCCCTGCGGCTACGGCATGCCATCGGTCATTGGTGCAAAAATCGCCTGTCCTAACACGCCTGTCGTTGGCTTTTCCGGCGACGGTGCTTTTGGCATCGCGGTGACCGAGCTGACAGCCATTGGCCGCGAAGAATGGCCCGCGATTACGCAAGTTGTGTTTCGCAATTATCAATGGGGCGCGGAAAAGCGCAACTCGACGCTTTGGTACGCCGATAACTTCGTCGGCACCGAACTGGACGAGGGTGTTTCTTACGCCGCGATCGCCAAAGCCTGCGGGCTGAAAGGCGTAGTCGCGCGCACAATGGAAGAATTGACGGCAGCACTTGATCAGGCCCTCAAGGATCAGAAAAGCGGAACGACCACCCTGATCGAGGCGATGATAAATCAGGAATTGGGCGAACCTTTCCGCCGCGACGCCATGACCACGCCTGTTGAGGTCGCCGGAATAAGCGCCGCTGACATGCGCCCACAAAAAGGTGCCTGATACCCGCCTGTTTGAGGGCGACGGTGATATCCTCGTCCTCAATGCAGGCTCATCCTCTATCAAATTTGCCCTGTTTGACAGCGACTTGCAGGAAACCCTGGCCGGTTTGGCCGAAATCGGCAAAGCTGGTCGCCTGACCATTGCAGGGGTGGTGTCAGAACTGCCCCTGCCTGATCACCGCGCCGGGCTTCAGGCCATTCTTGCAGCCTTGGCCAAACGTGGTGTGCGGCCTGAAAACCTGCGTGCGGCCGCGCACCGTGTGGTGCATGGCGGCGAGGTGCTAACCTCACCCGTTCACCTGACCCCGCAAATTCGACAGCAAATTGCCGCCTGTATCCCGCTTGCGCCGCTGCACAACCCGCACAATCTGGCCGCCATTGAAGCCCTGACCGATCTCGCGCCGAACTTGCCGCAATTTGCCTCATTCGACACCTCGTTTCACAGCACAAATCCCGCCGTTGCCACCCGATACGCCCTGCCCGATATTCCCGAGACCGATGGCATCCGCCGCTACGGCTTCCACGGGCTAAGCTATGCTTCTCTGGTGCGCACATTGCCAAATCTGACCGGCGCGCCACTGCCCCCGCGCCTGCTGGCCTTTCACCTTGGCAACGGTGCATCGCTTTGCGCAATTCAAGACGGGCAATCAATCGCCACCACTATGGGGTTTTCGCCGCTGGACGGGCTGACAATGGGCACCCGCTCGGGCGGAATTGGCGGTGGTGCCGTGCTGAAACTGGTTGAAGAGAACGGCCTTGCCCGCACCCGAGAGATCTTGCATTTTGAGAGCGGCCTTTCAGGGCTTTCCGGCGGCAAATCCGACATGCGTCACCTGATAGATGACCCTTCGCCCGA
>JAAEUB010000467.1 GCA_024227755.1 Paracoccaceae bacterium
CCGTGGTCGTGTGAAGGGTTGATGCAGATTCATCAAGGATTGGTGGTAGAAACCCTGGGTGAAGCGGATGGGGTTCTGCTGATCGACGAATCCGGGATGGTCAAACAGGGTCAGCATTCGGTAGGGGTCGGTTGGCAATGGTGTGGTTCGGTGGGCAAGGTAGCCAACTCGCAAGTGGGGGTCTACCTGGGGTATGCCAGCCGCAAGGGGCACAGCTTTTTGGACGCGCGTCTGTTCCTGCCGGAGAAATGGTTTGCAGAAACGCACGCGGAAAGGCGTCAGGCCTGTGGTGTACCCGAAGAGCTGAGCTATCAGACCAAACCCGAGATCGCCTTGGAAATGCTGCAAAAGGCGCTTGAACGGGGTCAATTGCCCTGCCAATGGGTGGCTGCCGACGAATTGTATGGTGACTCGACGGCTTTTCGGGATGGGGTTGCGGCTTTGGGCAAGTGGTACTTCGCCGAAGTCAGCTGTTCGACCCACTTCTGGCAGGAGAAACCGGAAGTGTATGTGCCTGCCTGGAAAGGCCGAGGGCGGAAGCCCACCCGGCTGCGATTGCGCAACCCCGAACAGAAATCGCAGCGTGTGGATGCCTTGGCCCAACAACTGCCTGCCAAAGCCTGGGGGCGAGTTAAGATCAAAGAAGGCGAAAAGGGTCCCCTGGTCTGCGATTTCGCCTGCCTGCGAGTGATTGAAGTTCGGGATGACTTGCCGGGGCCTGAAAGTTGGCTCGTCATTCGCCGTAACATTGATGATCCCGCTGAAATCAAATACTATTTCAGCAATGCTCCCGCTGATATTAACCTGCTTCAACTGGTGCGTATCAGCGGTCTGCGTTGGCCCATCGAGATCATCTTCCGCGCAGGTAAGGTCGAAGTCGGTTTCGA
>JAAEUB010000468.1 GCA_024227755.1 Paracoccaceae bacterium
CCCGCAGTACCTGTTTTTGAGTGACGAAATATATAACAAGGAGGGCTGGGAAGCCGCCAAGTACCTTTGTGCCCCGCCGCCCAGAGACAGACAAAACCCCGATGCTTTGTGGCGCGGTATAGCGACCGGGATATTCCCGGCTGTTTCATCGGATCACAACGCCTTCCAGTTCGACAGCTTATCAGGCAAGAAAGCCAGCGGCCCCGCACCTCACTTCCGCAAAGTTGCACCCGGCATTCCCGGTATCGAGGCGCGGTTAGCCCTGATGTTCTCCGAAGGCGTGTTGCGCGGTCGAATCGATATCAATACTTTTGCAGCGATTACTGCCACAAACCCTGCCAAAATTTATGGTTTGTATCCGCGCAAGGGGACGATTGCCGTCGGCGCTGATGCTGATATCGCAATATGGGACCCGGAAATCAAACATACCATCACTCACGATTTGCTTCACGAAGAGGTTGATTACACGCCTTATGAAGGTATCGAGGTGAAGGGCTGGCCGGTTAAGGTATTTTCCCGGGGAAACCTGATAGTGGCCGATGGGGACTATGTCGGTGAAGCGGGTCGTGGCGAATTTTTACGCCGGGATCGGGCTAACCTGAAACCACCGCAGGGGCAGGCTGTTCGGGATATCTGAGCAGGTCCGGGCTGCCTCAATTCAGCTATAGCGCCGTATTTTGCTGGTGGATACTTTATATCTCACCAGCCCCGAGGCAATGATGAGTGCGCAGACCACGCCATCCAGCACG
>JAAEUB010000469.1 GCA_024227755.1 Paracoccaceae bacterium
AGTTTTCTTGTGCCCAAATCTCTCTGCATCTTTCCGTTTGTTAACCATTTTCGCCGTATATTGCACACAATTTTGACTTATTTGCTTTGGATTTGGCGGGCGAAGACCTAAAAAGGGGATGCCCATATAGGGCGATGTCTGAGGCCACGGGGGCGGCCGCATGCAAATTTACGTCATGGACGTGAAGAGTGTATGTGCCCGCATTTTCTTCTGCGGTATCATATGAGCGCAAAGACTGGTGGTTTTCAGGCCGTCTTGTTTGCGCGGATCAAAGCCCAACAGGGCGATCCCCTCTTCTTTCGTCAGGTGAAGGTAAGTTTATGCGGTGATTTCCGTGGTCAGTATTTGTTGACCGGGTCCGTATTGGGCCGAAACGAGGGAAATGACCAAATGTTGCCGGCGAATTCTTATCTCTGCCAGGATGCGCACCTGTCAAAACGTGACCACCGGGAACAAACTCCTTGCGTTGCCACCTTCCATAAAGGATGCAGGAAATGATTAACTTTAATCCAAAAAGTGCACCGATTGCCTTTGATGGCGGCTCGAAAGGTGATGACCGGGACGGGCGGGATGTGACCATTTCCCGGGCGGACAGTAACGGCAGCGTCAATGATGGGTATGTTACGTATTACGACGATCATGGCAATCAGGCCGGTACGCTGGGCATTGAAGAAGTTGAAAAGATCATTCCCTGCTTTACACCCAGCACGCTGATTGCCACGCCAAAAGGCGAGCGTCTGGCGGAAGAACTGCGCGAAGGCGACCGGGTCATCACCCGTGACAACGGTATCCAGGAAATTCGCTGGATTGGCGCAAAGAAAATGGACTGGAAATTACTGACGGCCAATGAACATCTGAAACCGGTTTTGATTAAGGCAGGAAGTTTGGGCAATGACTTGCCCGAACGTGACACCTTGGTCAGCCCTAATCACCGGATTCTGGTCGCCAATGATCGTACTGCGCTTTATTTTGAAGAGCGTGAGGTGCTGGTCGCTGCCAAGCATCTGGTGAACAACAAAAATATTAAGATAGTCGATACGATGGGCACGGCCTACATTCACTTCATGTTTGATAATCACGAGGTCGTTCTGTCAAACGGTGCATGGACCGAAAGCTTTCAGCCCGGTGATTATTCAATGAAAGGTATTGGCAACGCCCAGCGCACCGAAATCTTCGAGCTTTTTCCGGAATTGGCAGATGCCGAGGGAATTGACAATTATTCCTCGGCGCGAAGGACCCTGAAGAAACATGAAGCGAAAATCTTGCTGAACTAACCTGTATCACAATCAACCGGGGGCAAAACGAACGCCCGACACCAGGATAAGACCAAGACCTTTCGCGCTTCACCGCAAAATATGCCCCATACAAGGTGTAGCGTTCTAATGCAGCTGATGCGCTGGAATGTCCCTTCGCGCATCGCATCTACCTGAGGGGAAGGGGCGCCTCCAAGGTAAGCCGGTTCACATGATGTGGACCGGCTGTTGCAGTCGGTTGCTTTTGTCCTGAACGTGGTCAAATTAGGGCGACGCTCACTAAGCTATTGTAATATCGGGTAAATTAGAAATGAACCCTTGGGGAAAATGCCTGATAGGCTTCATAAATAGAGCATTGTTGCCGCATAAACTGTCCTGACAGATAGTATAGTAGGTGGGTGCGAAATGCTTCAGTTAAACGATACAAGTTTCCAGCAGGCAGAGGCGGATTTTCCGTCAGATGATTGTTATCGGTCGCAGTATTCGCAGGAACCAACCGCAAAAAAGCAATACCTTTCACCAAGATCCGCACAGAAACCAGCCCGTCAAACCGGCATTGCACCCGAGGCTTTGATCGAGACAGATACCGGCCCGGTTCGCGCAAGGGACATCACAGATGCCCACAACGTATTGACGCTGGAACATGGCTATCGCCCAGTCTTGTGGGCCGGTCGGATGCGCCAGCAAACGTCGCCCGGTGACAAACAAGTTCCTGTCCACTTTAACCGCGGCTGTCTGGGGGTTTCAGATCTCGGCAATGGTGTTTGCTTTGCCCCGCAACAACACCTGTTGCTGCGCCATGCCCTGAATGAACTGTTGTTTTGCTCAGCCGAGGTTTTGGCGCGTGCTTGTGATCTGACCCATCTTGAAGGTGTCAGCGCCGCCAGTCAGAGGCATATGGTGAATTGGGTGCATCTGCTTTTTGACAGGGTTGAAATTATTCAGACGAACGGATTGTGGGTCGAAAGCCTGGCCCCGGACATGCCCGCCTTGCGCCTTGACGAGGTCAAGGTTGCCGACGGGATCGAGGCGACGGTTCCTTCCTTGCGCTATGAACAAGGGCGCGCATCCTACCTTCAGGAACTTCCGGTGCTTAATGCGTCGGAAGTAAGAATGCTGGAGCTTTAGCGCGGGGGGGGTGCCAAAAGTGTCATACATTTATTCTGCACCGGGACAAGGCGTTTCGAAACGCCTTGAGTAAGCGGTTTCGAAACCGCTTTTCCCCGCGCTTGGTCTCGCGGGGTGTTTCTTATTGGGGGGGACAATGCTTCAGAGCGGCCGGATTTTCAATTTTGTTATGCGGTTTGCCTGACGCTCCAGAACCTCAAAACGATATCCGTGGAAGGAAAAAACCTGACCTTCGCCGGGGATCATCTGTGCCTCATGGATAACCAACCCGGCAACGGTGTTGGCTTCGTCATCGGGCAGGTCCCAGTCATTGGCGCGGTTGAGATCGCGGATCGTCACCCCACCTTCGACCAGAAAATGCCCGTCATCAACGCGCGTCACCTCGACATCGTTCTGAGGGTCGAACTCATCGGTAATCTCACCAACAATCTCCTCAAGAATGTCCTCAAGCGTAATCAAGCCCTGCAAGGCCCCATATTCATCAACTACCAACGCAAAATGCGCCCGGCGGCGTAAAAACTGCCGCATCTGATCGTCAAGCATGGTGGTATCCGGGATGAAATAGGGGGCGTTTGCGACCCCAAGAACATCGAAACCCCTGAAAGCGTCACCGGAGGCAAGATCATCCTCGGTGCTGGCCCGCTGTACGTCATACATGGCGCGTGACAGGTCTTTGGCATGGATGACACCGATGATATTCTCGGCGTTGCCACGATAAAGCGGCAGGCGGGTATGGGCCGATTGCAGGCATTTCTCCAACACCTCACGCGCCGGCAGATCGATGTTGATCATCTCGATCTGGCTGCGATGCAACATAATTTCGTCGACATTGCGTTCGCCCAGATCCAGTGCGCCCAAAAGCCGGTCGCGGTCTTCCTTCTCGACCGCGCCCTCACTATGGCCAAGGCTGATCGCCCCGGCAATTTCTTCGCGTACCGCAAGAACCTGACTGGCCGGATCGATCCGAACGCCAAACAGGAACAAAATCCCGCGGGTAATAAAGCGCACCAGCGTGACAACGGGGGAAAATACCAAAATGACAAGATGGATCGGCCCCGAGGCTTGCGCGGCAGCCTCTTCGGGGCGGGTAATGGCATAGGTTTTTGGCAGCACCTCGGCGAAAATCAGCACCAGCAGGGTCATAACCAATGTCGCCAGCGCGACGCCGCTATCACCAAAAGCGCGGGTGAACAAAGCGGTGGCCAAGGATGCAGCAAGGATGTTCACCAGATTGTTGCCTAAAAGCACGGATCCAATCAAACGCTCGCTATCTTCGGTAATATCCAGGGCACGCTGCGCCCCGCGTGCGCCCTTATCGGCCTTTGAGCGCAGCTTTCCGCGCGAAGCCGCAGTTAACGCGGTTTCCGAGCCTGAAAAGAACGCGGACAGCAGCAAAAGTGCGGCGATGGCTGCTGCTCCGGTCCAGATGGCGGGTTCAACAAGGCTACTTGCGGGTTCCATTTTGTTTGTCTTTCCTTTGCTTTCTTTGTCTTATGGGACGCAGACCCGTTCGTTTCAAGGGAGGCAGGCATGAAGATCATCGATCTGGGCAGTTTGAAATGCCCCGTCTGGCAGTTTGGCGGGGTCCGTCAGACACCTGAAACCAACATCCGGCCCAATAAGGACACTAAACCGAAAGAGCTTAACTGATGAGCGAAATCGCCGATATCCTTGCCAACTTCACCCAATCAGGCCTGGCTGACAATGCGGATCCTGCACGCGAGGTCATGCGCCTGTCGCTGATCGACTGGTGCGCGGTGGGGATTGCGGGGCAGAATGAACCGGTGGCTTCGATAATGCGCGAAATCGCCGAGGAGGAAGGCGGGCAGGGGCAGGCCAGAATTTTTGGCGCGCCGGGGCTTTACCCGGCCCGCGCTGCTGCGATGGTGAACGGCACCATCAGCCACGCGCTGGACTATGACGATACCCATTTTGGTCATATTGGCCACCCTTCAGTGGCGGTGATCCCTGCGGCTCTGGCGGTGACGCAAACCTGCGCGCGTTCGGGAAGTGAATTTCTTGATGCCGCCCTGATCGGGGCCGAGGCCTCGGTGCGGTTTGGCCTTTGGCTTGGGCGCGGGCATTACCAAAGTGGCTTTCATCAGACCGCCACAGCCGGGGCGTTTGGGGCGTGCGTGGCGGCGGCGCGCCTTTATGATCTGGGTCATGATCAGGCCAAACAGGCACTTGGCATTGTGGCCTCGCGTGCGGCCGGGCTGAAGGCTCAGTTCGGTTCAATGGCCAAACCTTACCATGCAGGTATGGCAGCCGAGAGCGGCGTAATTGCCGCCGCTTTGGCCAAAAGAGGGTTTGTCGCCAATCCCGATGCGATCGACGGCGCGGCTGGTTTTGGCGAAACCCATGCGGGCGAGGGGGCATTGGAGGCATTTTCCGGGATGGGCCAGTACTGGGTGATGGAAGATGTTAGCCACAAGTTTCACGCCTGCTGCCACGGCACCCACGCAATGATCGAAGCCCTTTTGGCCCTGGCACCTCAGGTGACAGACGGTCAAATCAAACAGATTGAGGTCAAAACCCACAAACGCTGGATGAATGTCTGTAACATTGCCACCCCTGCCACCGGGTTAGAGGCCAAGTTCAGCTATGCCCATTTGGCGGCGATGGTGTTGAGGGGTTTGGATACCGCAGCCCTGACCAGCTATACCGACAGGCTTGCACTGGATGTGAACCTGACTGAACTTGCCGCCAGGGTTCGGGTAAGCGTGGGCGAGGACATTAGCGAAACCGCCTGTGAAGTCACGCTTACGTTGAAATCCGGTGAAGCCCTCACAGCCACCCATGATCTTAATTCGCCGATGGATATCTCCGCGCGTCGTAAGAAAGTGCTGCACAAAGCGGCAGCACTTTTGGGGGATCAGGCGGCCGGGGACCTTTGGCAGGCAATCACCAGCACGTCCGGACCGGACCTGGCTTGCCTCTTGCCGAAAATATCCTCGGTAAAGGGCTGAAACACCCGCGCGCCGCGAGGCGTGCGTTCTTGGTCCCAAGTCCTATGACGAGATGTCGTAAGCCCGCTCGCCGTGGACACTCAGATCAAGACCGTTCACCTCGGTCTCCTGATCAACCCGGATCGGGGTCACCAGCGCAACCAGTTTGATCAACACCACAGTGACGACGATTGTAAACAGGCCGACCACAGCCAGCCCACCAAGTTGCGCCAGCCATGCCCCGTGACCAAGGGCGGCAATCATCATGGTGCCGAAGATACCGCCAACCCCATGCACCGCGAACACATCCAGCGTGTCGTCAATGCGCAGCTTGTTGCGGATCAGTACCACCGCTTCCTGACACAAAATCCCGGCCACCGCACCAATCAGCAACGCCTCAACCGGACCGACAAAACCCGAAGCCGGAGTGATCGAGGCCAACCCGGCAATTGTGCCGGTGACCAGGCCCACCAACGAGGCTTTGCCGTATTTCACCCGCTCCCAAAACGCCCAGCTTAGGGACGCTGCGGCGGCGGAAATATGAGTGACCGTAAGGGCCATCGCGGCCCCACCGTCCGCCGCCAGCTGGCTGCCGCCATTAAAGCCAAACCAGCCGACCCACAGCATGCCCGCACCGATCATTACAAAACCCGGGTTATGGGGTGGGGTGGTGCGGTGTTTGCGTGGTCCAAGGAAAACCGCCACCAAAAGTGCTGCAATCCCGGCGGTTTCATGCACGACGATACCACCGGCAAAATCCTTGACCCCAACCTCGCCAAACAGGCCGCCGTCTGACAGGAAACCACCGCCCCAGATCCAGTGCACGGCGGGTGCATAACACAAAAGCATCCAAAGGCTGGAAAACAGCAGCACAAAGCCAAAGCCGACCCGCTCAACATATGCGCCTGCGATAAGGGCGGGAGTGATGATAGCAAAGGTCATCTGAAAAGCGAAAAACAGAACCTCGGGCAGGGTGCCGCTGAGACTGTCGGCGGTGACCCCCATAAGAAACATCTTATCCAGACCGCCCCAATATCCGCTGGTGCCGCCGCCAAACGCGATTGAATACCCGAAGGCAAGCCACAGCAC
>JAAEUB010000470.1 GCA_024227755.1 Paracoccaceae bacterium
AACTCGGTCACATTGCCAAATTCCAGCCGGTTGATGACAGTTCCGGCAACGCTGGCAATGGCGATGGGGGCGAAGGCGCGCACGGCGAAATGGCGAAGCACCACTTCAAGCGCGAAGATAGCCCCGGCTATTGGTGCGTTGAAGCTGGCCGAAACCGCTGCCGCCACCGCGCAGCCCATCAAATCACGCGCAGTAATGCCACTTGCCTTGATGCGAACCGAAACCCACGCCGCCATCACTGCTGCCAGATGCACCACCGGCCCCTCGCGCCCCGACGATCCCCCGGCTGACAGGGTGATGAACGAGGCAATGGCCGATCCCATTCCAGCGCGTCTTTCAACCCGCCCTTCATAAAGCGCCGCCCCCTCGATCACCTCTGCAACCGAGCGTACCCGCCCGTCACCAGTGAACCAGTTCAGCACTGCTCCGACCAAAAGCCCGCCCAGAACCGGGATCAATAAGATCCAGTACCATGGCAGGGTTTCGGCGAACGAATGCAGGTTGCGCGGGTCATCGACGCCGTAAAGGAAGGCCTGTACTTTCCCGATGCCCAGCCGGAACAAAAGCGCCGCTAATCCGGCGGCTATGCCGATAAACAAAGCAAGCAGCCAAAAGCTTATCAGCCCCGGTGCCTTGGCGCGAAAACCCTGCCAAGTGGCATAGGAACCAGCCCGAGCTTCAGCCATTTGCCTCGATAGGAACAATTTTACCGAATTCACTATCGCCTCCCTCAAACCGGGCTTTCCTCACCTGCCCGCATCGCATAATCTGGCCCTGATCTTATGGGGGACAGGGTGGAATGACGTTTGACGCCGCGATAGCCGAGCTTACCAACTTATTAGGCGATCGTTGCAGCCGCTCCAAGTCCGATCTGGACACGCATGGTGCATCCGAGACCCATTTCCCCCCCCTGCCACCAGATGCAGTGGTTTGGCCGGACAACACCGGTGAAGTTTCGCAGATCGTGAAAATCTGCGGCACGCATGGCTGCCCGATCATTCCCTATGGTGAAGGTACTTCTCTTGAAGGGCACACCAGCGCGCTTCGGGGCGGTGTCACAATCAACATGAGCCGGATGAACAAAGTGTTGCGCCTTGATCCGGGGGATATGGACGCGGATGTTCAGCCGGGTCTGACACGCGAAGAGCTGAACCGTGATTTGCGGGCAACCGGGCTGTTTTTTCCGGTCGATCCGGGCGCCAATGCATCATTGGGCGGAATGGCGGCAACGCGCGCCTCGGGTACCACTGCCGTCAGATACGGCAATATGCGCGAAAACGTGCTGGGGCTTGAGGTCGTGCTGGCAGACGGACGCATTATCACCACCGGCAGCCGGGCTCGCAAATCGTCGGCTGGCTATGACCTGACTGCATTAATGCTGGGTTCTGAAGGCACGTTGGGCGTCATTACTCGCCTGACCTTGCGCCTTTCTGGCCAGCCCGAGGCGATCTCGGCGGCGATCTGTAGCTTTGAGCGCATGAGCGATGCGGTGGAGGCGGTGCAGCAGGTGATCCAGATGGGTATTCCCATGGCGCGGATCGAGTTTGTCGATACCGATACTGCGCGTGCCTTTAACCTTTATGCCGGGATGGATTTCCCCGAAAAGCCGCATTTGTTGCTGGAATTTCATGGCTCGGAGCGCGCCGTGGCCGAAGATGCCAAACGCTTTGGCGAGATTGCCCGCGACTTTGGCGGGGCGGGGTTTGAAACTGCCACCCGCACGGAAGACAGAAACGCGCTTTGGACCATGCGCCACAAGGCTTATTATGCCTGTCTGGCGCTCAAACCCGGGGCAACGGCGGTTGTCACCGACATTTGTGTGCCGATTTCACGGCTGGCGTTAGCTGTGGAAGAAACCCGCGCCGATATCGCCAAATCCTCGCTGCCCGGGCCGATATTGGGCCATGTGGGCGACGGCAATTTCCACGCGGTCTTGCTGATTGAGCCCGGCAATGCGGCCGAGTTGGCCGAGGCAAAGGAACTGGCCGCGCGCATGAGCGCACGCGCCTTGCGCCTGGGCGGGACGATAACCGGCGAGCATGGTATCGGCATGGGTAAGCTTGCGCAGATGCCGGATGAACATGGGGAAGGCTGGGACGTGATGGGTGAGATTAAGCGCGCGCTGGACCCTGCGGGCATACTGAACCCGGGCAAGTTGATCCGTGGCAATTGAAGGCGGCAGGCTGCGGCGAAACCCTTGGTGACAGAGCCTATGGCTATCACGCAAAATTTTTCCAGAAAAATTTTCCTTTTCAGAATTTTCTAGAAAATTCTGGCTTTACTGCCTTTGACGCAGCCAGATCGTCAGTGCCAGCAGGAAAAACCCACCTGCCATACCGGCGAGTATAAGCATCCCACCCAACATGCGTGCTTCAAACGCCCCCGTTACAAACAGCCCGGCGCCTAACGGTAGCAAAATCCGCGCCGCCCAGACCAGCAGGCGCTCGACCGATGTATCTTGCGGCAAGGTGAAGGTCAGCGCCACCACCGAAAGGGCCGCAACCAGCCATTTCGCCCCGGAAATGCCGACCTGCCAGCCTATGCGTGCGGGGCTGAGTTCCAATTCTGCCGCGAGCATATCCAGCGAGATTACCATGGTCAGGTTTTCGCCGATATCCAGAGCCACCAAGGCGGCCACACCCAGCCCGGCGACCCAGGCCATTACCCGGTTGCGCGGTGCATTTGCGTATGCCGTCATCGTCAACGCTCCACCATAGCCGATCATGAAAAACACATCCAAAAGCAGGATTAAGCGTAACGGCCCATCCGCCTGAGCCAGATTTTCACTGTAACTGGAGGGGTCCGCGAAAACCTCAAACACTTCTTGTGAACCGGACCCACCGGTTATGATTGCTGCCACCTGCATCGCCGCAAACACCAACAATGTATAAAGAAACAATTGCAGCGCCAGTTTTTCAGCCCCTGTTCCGCTCATGTCATGTTCCCTTTTCAAGCAAAGTCCGTGCCGCAGCGCGTGCCTCATCGGTGACGATATCGCCGGCCAGCATTCGCGCGACTTCATCGATCCGCGTAGGCGCATCCAGCAAGGTGACATCGGACAAAGTCATGCCGTTCTCGACCCGTTTTGAAACCTGCCAATGCACCGACCCGAAGGCCGCCACTTGCGGCGAATGGGTTACCACCAGCACCTGACCACCGGCGGCAAGCTCGGCCAGTCGGCGGCCAACGGCATCGGCGGTGGCACCCCCGACACCGCGGTCAATCTCATCAAAGATCAGGGTCAGGCCGGGTGATCCACGCGTCAGGCAAACTTTCAGTGCCAACAAAAATCGGCTTAGTTCCCCGCCCGAGGCAATTTTGTTCAAAGGTCCGGACGGCGCACCGGGGTTAGTGGCGACGCGGAAGGTGACATTGTCAGTGCCTTCGGGGCCGTGGTCCGCCGGGTTGATTTCAGTGGTGAAAACAGCGCGTTCCATCTTAAGCGGAGCAAGTTCCCCCGCCATCGCTTTATCAAGTCTGGCCGCTGCACTGGCACGCGCATTGCTGAGGGAGGCCGCAACGTCTTGGTATTTCTCCTGCGCCGCTGTCATCGCGGCCACAAGCGCAGAGATGCCCTGTTCGCCCTGATCCAGCGCCGACAGCCGGACCCGCAATTGCCCGGCGAAGTCGCCCAGATCATCGGGCGCGACATTGTGCTTGCGCGCCAGGGCGCGAATGGCAAAAAGCCGCTCTTCTGCAGTTTCAAGCTCGTGCGGGTCGAAGCTGAGGGCTTGCATCGCGGTCTCGACGCCGTCCTGTGCTTCGCCCAGTTCTACGAGTGTCCGTTGCAACGACGCCAACGGGGCTGCCAGCACCTCGCCCGCCTGAACCTGCGCGTCTTCAAGCCAGCGCAGGGCGTCACCAATCCGTCCCTCGGCCCCCTCGCCCGTTCCAAGGGACTGATAAGCCTTGGAAATATCCCCGCCGATCTTCTCGGCGGCTTGCATCAGACGGCGGCGCGAGTCCAGCGTGCCTTCTTCACCGGGTTGGGGTGACAATGCGTCAAGCTCAGCAACGGCATGGCGCAGAAATTCTTCTTCGGCTTTGATCTCATCAAGATCGGCGCGGGCTTGGTCCAGCGCGTTTTGCGACTGACTTAAAGCGCGCCATGCAGCACGGCAGGATGTTATTCGCGTGCCAAGCCCCCCAAACTCATCCAGAAGTTGCCGGTGTACGCGTGGGTTCAGAAGACCGCGATCATCCTGCTGCCCATGCAGCTCAACCAAAGTATCTGAAAGAGCGCGCAGCACTTCGCCTGAAACCCGCCGCGAGTTAACCCAGGCGGTCTTGCGCCCGTCGCGGCTGTTGATCCGCCGCAGGATCAGTTCACCTTCGCAGGGTATCCCCGCCGCTTCGAGAACCGAATGCGCGCTGTGGTCCGGGGCAAGCTCAAAAACCGCCTCGACCTCGCCGGTTACGCTGCCTTCGCGCACCATATCGCTGCGCCCGCGCCAGCCCAGAACGAAACCCAGACTGTCAAGCAGGATGGACTTGCCTGCGCCGGTTTCCCCGGTCAGAACATTCAGTCCGCCACCGGGCGCAATGCCCAGGTGGTCAATGATCAGCATGTCGCGAATCTCAAGGCTGCGCAGCATCGGTCCTACCCCGTGGGTCCCCTAGCATGCGTGTTTTCACGCACCGCCTTACAGCCAATCCCCGCGGATCAGTTGCCTGTAGACCTGCGACAACCAATTGTCCCCGATGGACTTTTCCTCAAGCCCCTGGCCGGTCAGCAATTTGTGGCTATCTTCATACCACCTTGTCGACTGGAAGTTGTGACCCAGAATGGCACCTGCAGTCTGCGCTTCGTTGGTCAGACCAAGGCTCAGATAGCTTTCAACCAGCCGGTGCAAGGCTTCAGCGACATGGGTGGTTGTCTGGAAGTTTTCAACAACGATCCGGAATCTGTTGGCGGCCGAAGCATAATGGCCACGCTTGAGATAATAGCGGCCAATTTCCATTTCCTTGGCGGCCAGATGGTCGAATGCAAGATCAAATTTCAAGATCGCCGAGCGGGCATATTCGGTGTTCGGATAACGCTCGATAACGATGCGCAGCGATTGAAGTGCCTGAAAGGTCAGGCCCTGATCGCGGCCAATCTCGTCGATCTGGTCATAATAGCTGAGCGCCAGAAGATATTGCGCGTAAGCGGCATCTTCGTCGGCAGGATAAAAATCAATAAAGCGCTGGGCTGCGCCGCGCGCGCTTTCGTATTCCTTGTCTTTGTGATAGGCAAAGGCCTGCATGATCAGGCCGCGCTTGGCCCATGAACTGTAAGGATAAAGCCGCTCAACCTCGCCAAAGAACTTGGCTGCCTCATCCACATTCCCCTGCGACAGCTCATATTCGCCGCGCTTGAATATCTCCTCGGCAGTAAATTGCTCGATGGGCTTTTCTTCTGGCCCGGAGCTGGTGAAAAGCCCGCCGAAAACGCCGCCCTCACTGCCACCACCGGATGAACATCCCGTCAACAGAGCCACCAAAGCAGCACCCACAAAAACCTGTTTTATAAACCTGTTGCGCTGCATGACGGCGCCTACCCCACTCTTAGAATCTTCCGCGGCATCAAAGAGGCCGTGACCTTCGCGCCATTCGTATCACAGAAAATTTCCGGGCAAAATGGCCTTGCGTGGGTTTTTCGCCTGTTTCGGCTGAGGTTTGCGCATCTTAGGGGACAGTGCATTGATTTCTTGGCCTGAAATGGCTGGCAGCACTGACTGCTTTCACGCAAAAAGAGGTAAATCGGCGCGACTTACGCCCATTCCGGGAAGACGGTTGGCCATTTCACGGTCGCAAGAGACCAATCCGGTCGCGTCAGGATCGGCAAATAATTTGTGCAGCAGCCGATTGGTCAGGGCATGTCCGGCCCGGTGTCCGGTAAAACGTCCGATCAAAGGTGCACCAGCCAGTGCCAGATCGCCAAGCGCGTCCAGCATCTTATGGCGCACTGGTTCGTCGGCATGACGCAGCCCCCCGGGCGACAGGATTTTATCGTCATCCACCACCACAGCGTTGTCATAAGTGCCACCAAGCGCCAGCCCGCCAGCACGCATCGCGTTTACATCGGCAAGATTACAAAAAGTACGCGAGGTCGAAAGCTCGCGCACAAAAGCGCCGTTTGCCATATTCAGAACCCGGTCCTGACGGCCAATGGCGCTGGCGTCAAAGTCGATGTGAAAGCGAATTTCAAACCCGACCCCCGGTTCCAGCCTGGCCCAGGCAAGACCGTCATGCACTTCGACAGGTTTTAAAATCTCCAGCACCCGTACCGGCGCATCCAATGGCTGAATACCTGCCCTGAGGATACCTGCAACAAAACGGCTGGAGGAACCATCAAGAATCGGTACCTCTGGCCCATCAACCTCGATCAGCGCATTGTGAATGCCGCAGCCAGCAAGGGCAGCCATCAAATGTTCGATTGTCGAAACGCTGGCACCGTCTTCATTTGAGATAAGCGTGCAGAGGCGCGAAGCCTCAACATTCCGCCATTGCGCCGCGATCAGGTTATCACCCGATTTCAGATCGGTGCGTTTGAACCAAATACCATAATTGGCCGAAGCGGGCAGGATACGCAAACGCGCGCGCGTGCCCGAATGCAGCCCGGAGCCGGAAAAAGTGACGGTTGAGGAAAGGGTATTTTGCATATTTGTCTTTTACCGCAGCCCCTGATTTTCGTGGCGTTCATCGCCCACGCGATATTTTCTTTTGGAGTTAACGTCGTGTTAACATTCCCGCGAGGTCACAGGTAAACGTCGGCGGGGGTAAGCTCAACTCAAACTTTGTAACCGTTTGAAACATGCGCGGGGCGGGCAGGCAAGTTTCTGCCTTCTTGCCATAAATGGCGCCATAACGCCTTGTTTTAACATGAAAAGACCAGCTCTCGCTGGCCCTTCCAAAACACTTAAAGGCACTTCAAAGCGCAACGATTTAGGTATTAAAGCGTTCCGCGTTCAATTTGGGTCACGGATTGGCCGCGAAACGCCCGCAACACTGACATGTTCTGAGCGCTTCGCCACAACCCCTGCCCCAAATATGGGGCGAAACGATTTAGTTAGCCTGACGCCGCAGAAAAGCCGGTATTTCGATCTTTTCCTCATGCTCATCCACGACAGGGTCAGCCTGTCTCGCTTGCATATTTGGCTGCACCCGGTCGGTTTCAGCAGGCGCATCCGCGCCGCCATGGCCGGTCATCCGATTGATCAGCGAGTTAATCCCAAAGCGCGGCTTTTCGTGTGAGCTTTCGGTATTTTGCACCGGCGCGGCGGTGCTTTCCCTGACCGATGGCTGGCGCTTCACTGCTGCCTGCAAACGCTCCATCGCTTCCGGTGAAGGGGTGCCTGGTGCCGGTGCTTTTGGTGCCACGAACTGGGTCACCTCGCCGCTTTCATCCAGCATTTCATCGCTGACATGGGTCATGTCCGCTTGCGTTGCGGCCTGTTGCGGCTGATAGACCGGCGGCGGCAGGTCCTGACCGGCTTCGCTTGCTGGAAACAGGTTTTCCAACTGCTCTTCGGCTGCGGCGTGAGTCGCATCGAACAAGCCCGGCTCTTCATGGTCGGCGGCGCTTGAGGCTGCAACCGCGTCGTCGATAGCAGCCGCTGCGGCAATCGCTGCAGGTGCTTCAGCTTCCAGTTTTTCCTCGACCGCTTCCGGCGAACTGAGCGGCTTGCCCATCGGGCGGCGCGGAATTGGTACGGGCTGAGTGTTTTCGGCGGCGTCAATTCCGGTGGCAACCACGCTGACGCGCATTGAGCCTTCCATCGAAGTATCAAGAGTGGAGCCGACGATGATATTGGCTTCCGGGTCGACCTCTTCGCGGATGCGGTTGGCGGCTTCGTCCAGTTCAAACAGGGTCAGGTCATAACCGCCGGTGATGTTGATCAGCACGCCGCGCGCGCCGCGCAACGAAATCTCGTCAAGTAAAGGATTGGCGATGGCTTTTTCAGCCGACTGAATGGCGCGGTCTTCACCGTCACTTTCGCCGGTGCCCATCATCGCCTTGCCCATTTCGTCCATCACCGCGCGCACATCGGCAAAGTCGAGGTTGATCAGGCCAGGCCGGACCATCAGGTCGGTGACACCCTTGACGCCCTGATAAAGCACGTCATCGGCCATCGAAAACGCCTCGGTAAAGGTGGTTTTTTCATTCGCCAGCCTGAACAGGTTCTGGTTTGGAATGATGATCAGGGTATCGACCATTTTCTGAAGCGCTTCAATGCCTTCTTCGGCTTGCTTCATGCGCTTACCGCCTTCGAACTGGAACGGTTTTGTAACCACCCCGACGGTCAGAACCCCAAGTTCACGCGCAGCCTGAGCAATGATTGGTGCGGCCCCCGTTCCGGTGCCGCCGCCCATGCCGGCGGTGATAAAGCACATATGTGCCCCTGCCAGGTGGTCAACGATTTCCTCGATGGTTTCTTCGGCAGCTGCGGCACCGACAGTGGCGCGCGCGCCCGCGCCCAGCCCTTCGGTTACTTTCACACCCATCTGGATGCGCGCACCCGACTTGGATTGCTGCAACGCCTGCGCATCAGTGTTGGCGACCACGAACTCGACTCCGTCAAGTTCCATCTCGATCATGTTATCGACCGCGTTGCCCCCGGCCCCGCCAACGCCAAACACGGTGATGCGGGGTTTCAGATCTTCCTGCCCGGGCATATTTAGATTCAATGTCATGATCGTTCCGCCTGTTTTTTGCCAATTCGTCACGCTGCATAGGATAATGCCAAAAGCGCCTGACTGTTTCATTCCCCCGGCGGTTTTTGTGCCGGATTTGCCTACTCACCTTAATTTTTAACCATCAAATCGCCCCGCGTCACGCAAAAACTGTGAAATTGGGTCTAAATATGGCTATTTAGGTACACTTTTCCGCGGTATCTTGCCGAAACCAACCATATCTGGTGGTTCGTGAGCATACCTGAACCGGCCGCGCCGGTTGCGCGTTGGGATTCACAAAGCGAGTCCCCGCCAGACAGGCAGGGACCGGTCGTTACCAATTGTCTTTAAACCATTTTACCGCGCGCCTGAGGCTGCGGCTTGGATAGCTTTCGGCGAGAACGTCGAAATCCCACCATTCATCCTGCGGATTGGCGGCAAAAAGGCACAACCCGACAGAGGCGGCAAAAGCGGCCGAGGTGGCGGCTTGTGGCAGCCCCTGCACCCTGAGCGGGCGTCCGATGCGCACTTGCTGACCAAGAATTTTTGGTGCCAGACCATCCAGCCCGGGTATCTGGCTGGCACCACCGGTCAGCACGATCTGCTGGCTGGGCAGATGATCAAAACCGGCAGCATCCAGACGCGCGCGCACTTCCTCAAGAATTTCCTCGACCCGCGGGCGCATGATGCCGATCAGTTCGGCGCGGCTGACCTTGCGCCGGTCATGTTCCCAATCGCCGGTATCGCCGCCGATTTCAATCATCTCGCGGTCGTCCATGCCGGTGGCGACAACGCCGCCGTAAAAGGTCTTGATCCGCTCGGCGGTGGCCATTGGTACCCCCAGCCCTTTGGAAATGTCCGAGGTAACATTGTCACCCCCCATGCGCACGCAATCGGCGTAAATCATGTGACGTTTCATGAAAATCGAGATGCCGGTTGAACCGCCACCAAGATCTATACAGGCCGCGCCCAATTCCTGTTCATCCTCGACCAGACTGGAAATGCCAGCCATATAGGCCGAGCTTGCCAGCCCCGCCAGTTCCAGATCACAGCGTTTGATACAGTAAAGGATATTGCGAAGAACGCCGGTATCGACGGTAAGCAAATGCAGATCGACTGACAGGGTATTACCAATCTGGCCGCGCGGATCACCCAGACCTGAGCGGTGATCAAGCGCGAAGTTTACCGGTTGGGCGTGCAAAACCTCGCGCCCATCGCCAAAATCAGGTAGGTCGCAGGCACTAAGCACGCGCGCAATGTCGTCCTCGCGCACTGCTTCGCTGATCAGATCGACCTGGCCCGCAAGGCCGTAAGAACGCGCCTCGCCGCCCGAAAAGCTGGCAATCACGTGATCGACCCGGATGTTGGCCATTTTCTGTGCCGCCTGAACGGCGGTTCGTATGGCGCGTTCAGTTTCCTGCATCGCCGAGATTTCGCCGAAATGCACCCCTCGCGAACGGGTGGTCGCGGCCCCTATAACCCTGAACGTGCTTTGGCCCGCCATTGTTCCAATGCCGTCATGTTCGCGAAAACGGTCCGGCCCGTCAAAACGCAACACAAGGCACGAAATCTTCGAAGTACCGACATCGAGAATGGCAATGACGCCGCGCTGCATGGCGGCTTGACGCATGGCGCGCATGGCGCGTTGTTGTTCATAAAGATCGATCACCTGTCGGGCTCTCCCAGTTCAATGGCCTTAATCCGGCGCATTTCAGCAATGGCCACAGGGGCCATACGCAGCGTCGGACGAAGGGGGTTACGCATATCAATAGTGGTTAAATCGCGGGCCATAAGGTCCTGTGCCTGATCAAGCGCCAGAACCTGTTGCAGGGCCGAGACCGGGTTGTTTTCCGGCAGTAAAATATGTTGACCACGGGTCAGTTCCAGATCCCAGCGCCGCTGACCGACACGCACCAGGCCGCGCAGACGATAACGGATCGGGGCGGCAATGCGGATCAGATTCAGCGCCTCGGCGACATGGTCCTGCGCGCCTTCGCCAGCCAGAAGTGGCAGATCGGTGCGTGCGCTGCGAACCTCAAGCGTGTCGATGAATATGCCGGTTTCATCTAAAAGCACCGTACCCGCACGCGAGCGCCAGACCACAGCTGGCTGGCGTTCTTTAAGGGATATCTCCAGAACTCCACCGGGACGAACCCGTAAAGTCACGCTTTCAACTACATCCAGTTCAGCCATCTCGGCCTGCATCAGCTCAAGGTCCAGATCGAACGAACTGATTGGCAGCTCCATTGGAAAGCTTTCGCGTATCAAGCGATCAACTGCCGGACTGCCCCCTTCAATTGCCACTAGCTGAACCATGAACTCAGGTCGGGTTTCAACCGATCTACGGATATCCAAAATACCCGCAGAAATAGCTAAAAGCCTGTCATCATTGCCAAAATACCAGATACCGGCAGCAAAACTCAGAGCCAGTGGCGCGCCGATGCGCAAAAACACGCGAAAAAACGGGGTCAGCCAAAGACGGTTCAGCCGGTAAGCGGCACGTGAAGGTGCCGGGTCGCGTTTGGTTTTTCCCGCTGTATTGCCCGAGACGGGTTTGCCGTCACTCTCAGCCGCTGCCGCGGCGCGTTTTGCCATCGCAGCCCTGGCGGCTTTCACCGCAATGCTGTCTTCAGCTTTGGTCTGAACTTCGGGGCCTGCTTTGAGGTCATCTTCGCGAACACTTTCGGCCGTATCGACCTTTTCTGTCCTGCGCAGGATCATCGGTCGCATGATGCATCCTCCACCATCCACGCGCAGAGCGCACCAAAAGGCATTCCGCCCGCCGCTGCCTGTTCGGGCACCAGTGAGGTCGGGGTCATGCCCGGTTGGGTATTGGTCTCAAGCAGGATCAATCCATCCAGGCCACGCGCCTCGTCCCAGCGAAAATCAGTGCGGCTCACCCCGCGACAGCCCAGGACTTCATGCGCGCGCAGAGCGTAATCAAGGCAGAAGATTTCAATCTCGGTAGGAATGTCAGCAGGCAGCACGTGGCGCGAGCCGCCGACTTCATACTTGGCGGCATAGTCATACCAGCCGTCGGTAATGATATCGGTCACGGTCAGCGCCTTGTCGCCGATCACGGTCGTTGTCAGCTCGCGCCCCGGCGCGAAAGCCTCGACCATAACCATTTCAGGCATATCCCGCGATAGTTTCGGCGGTGAATTGGCAGCCTCGTTGACGATGTATATTCCGACCGAACTGCCTTCGTTATTTGGCTTGACCACGTAAGGCGGGGCCATCACGTGTGCCTTGCGCACCTCATCAGCTTTCGCCAGCACACTTTCGACCACAGGCAGCCCGACTGAGCGATAGGCCGCCTTGGCGCGTTCCTTGTCCATCGCAAGTGCCGAGGCCAAAACACCGCTATGGGTGTATGGGATGCGCAACCATTCCAGCAACCCCTGCACGCAGCCATCTTCACCCCAGCGTCCATGCAATGCGTTGAAAACCACGTCGGGCTTGATATCAAGAAGTCGCGCGCAAAGGTCGGGACCGGCATCGACCTCAACCACCTTGTAACCTGCGCCCCGCAAAGCCGCCGCGCATTCGCGCCCTGAGCTTAAAGACACCTCGCGCTCGACCGAGGGTCCACCCATTAAAACAACGACTTTTTGGGCTGTCATGCTCGACTTGCCCGTCACTTCTGCCTCGTACCGGGGGCCGATTATGATGGCCCCTCTTACTTTTTATTAGTCTTTTGCCTTATCCGGGGTCGTTTCGCCGACCCTCATGATTTCCCATATTAAGCGCAACCCACTGGACTCGTAAACCTTTTTTCGCACCAGCTCGCCAAGTTTTTCAAGGTCTGCGGCGCTGGCATTGCCAGTATTGGTCAGGAAGTTGGGATGTTTAGGGTTCATTTGCGCCCCCCCCAAAGAGGCGCCGCGCAGTCCTGCATCCTCAATAACCTTCCAGGCTTTCAACGTGTGGACGTCGTCTGCCTGCCCGGTTGAGCTGAAGCCTGCGGGGTTTCGGAAGGTGCTGCCAGCGGTACGGTCCTTGGTGGGCTGGGTGGCATCGCGCTGGGCCAGTTGTTCGTCCATCATTGCAGCCAGTTTTGTGGGATCACCCTTTGGTGCGACGAAAGTGGCGCGAATCATAACCCAGCCATCCGGTAAAGTGCTTTGGCGATAGGCAAAATCGAGGTCTTTGGCACTAAGCGTCACCAGTTTGCCGTCACGCGTCACCACCTGTGCGCTGTCAAAAACATCAGCGATATATGCCCCGTAGCAGCCCGCATTCATCCGAACAGCGCCGCCAATCGACCCCGGTATGGTACGCAGGAATGTCAGATCCAGCCCCGCCCCGGCACCCTTCCGGGCCACATGGGCCCCTAGCGCTGCCGCCCCAGCCGTGACCTTGTTGCCGTCAATCTCGATGTCATTAAAACCGCGCCCCAGCCGGATCACAACGCCGCGAATACCACCGTCGCGCACTATCAGGTTTGAGCCGACACCCATGGGAAAAACCGGGATGCCGGGATCAAGTTTGGCGAGAAACCCGACCAGATCGTCCGCATCGGCGGGCTGAAACAACACATCCGCCGGCCCGCCAACCCTGAGCCATGTCAGGCCCGCCAACTCTCGGTTCAATGTAAGGGTGCCGCGTACGGGGGGAAGATTATCTATCATATGAAGTTGCTAATGCGCGTTTTGCAGCGGCGCAAGGCAAGACCACGTTTATGGCCGGGCCAAGGATTTTCGAAAATCCTTGCTCAAGCGCTTTCCAAAGCGCTTGTTGCGCCCAGAAATACTTGGCTGCCAACCTTCAGGTCCTCCGGCTCAGCCATGCCCACAGATACCTGAGCGGCCAGCGCAGGATCGACGCCCCTGCTGCCAGCATGATCAGGCCAATCCACGGGCCGTTTTCATAGGTGATATAGCCCAAAAGCGGGATGCCGATAGCGATCAGGATATAGGCGCGGCGCCAATGGTTGTCACGACTTGGCACCATTGCCAGCACGTTAGCCAAAACCAGCCATAAAAGGCCCAGTATCAATGAAAGACTCATGGGGTATCCTCGAGTTTCCCGGTGGCTTTGCGCCAGAAATACATCAGCGGTTTTCGAAACATGCTGACAAAAGCAAAAAGGCCAATCGCAGCCACCCATATCCCGTGTTCAAGCCCCATCCAGACAATCAAGGCAAGTGCCGCGAATAGCAGCGGCAAGCCAACGATGCGCTGATATTTCATCGGCAAGAAAGCCACGATAGTGGCGGCAATTACCCAAAGGCCAGCAAGGATCAGCACCGGGCTCATAAATACTCCAGAAAATTGGCAGCGAACAGGGCAAGGCTGGCAAGGATACCCAGCCACGGCACCAATATGGGCACCGAAAATGGTGAAGGCCCGTGCTTGGATTTCAAGCCGATAAGTGCGGCATTAACGATACTGAAGACCACGAGTAATGCCAAGGTCGTGTATTCCGCCAACAGAGCGACCGGTAATGTCAGGGCCGAGGCAATCACCACAATTCCAACCAATATCGTGGCCAAAACCGGAGTGCCAAAACGTGCATGTGCATGGTTGAAAATCGACAGGGTGGGGCTGCGCCTGCCAAGACCGAAAAGCACCCGGCTGGCCATGACGATCTGGGCCAATACTCCGTTCAGGGCCGCCGCCACGGCAATTGCGGAAAGAAAGGTTGCAGCGCGCCCTGTGGCTGTTTCCCACACCAATGCAAGCGGGCGTTCAGACGTCCCCAGTGCTTCGATCGGTACTGTGCGTACCGCCGCCATGGTGACAAGGATATAGAGCGCGCCGGTAATCGCCAGCGACAGAATTATAGCGCGCGGCATATTGCGTTCGGGCGCTTTGGCTTCCTCGGCCATATTGACCAGATCGTCAAAACCGATAAAGGCGAAAAAGGCGAAAATGCCAGCGCCCAGCACGCCGGACCATGCAATCGCAGGCGGGTTCAGCCAGTCTTGGGTGGGCGCGGCCTTAAACCCGACCCAGATGACCATGGCCAGGCCAATGACCTCGATCACTGTTAAAACCGCCGCAAATGCCAGACTTTCAAGCACGCCAACAAGGGCAATAATCGTCAGCAATATGCCCAGACCAATCACTGCAATCTCGAACGAAATTGGCACAATGGATGTCAGGTAACCAACCCCGCCTCGCAGGACCGCCGCCGAGGCCACTGTGCCTGCCACGATGTTGATCGCCCCCACCAGCATCGCCAGCCAGTGCTGACCCAGGCCCTTTTCGACATAAGAGCTGTCCCCCGCTGCTTCGGGAATGCGGGCGGAAAGTTCGGAAAATGAAAGCGCGGTTGGAACCGCGACAAGGGCCGCCAGAAGAAAGCTGACCGGTGCCCAGACCCCCGCCTCGCCCGCGGCCACTCCGATCAGAACATAGATACCGGCACCAACCATGATGCCGACGCCGTAAGCAGTTAAAAGCCCAAGGCCAAGTCGCTTTTTCAGGGCGTCAGCCATCGCTATCGCTCAAAAGTGCGGGTAGCTCATTAGCCCAGGCGCTGATTGTGCCTGCGCCAAGGCAAACGAGCATATCGCCCGGTCTGGCCTCATTGCGCACAAGATCCGCCAGTTCCACAAGCCCGGCGACGGCGCGCGCGTCGCGGTGGCCATGTGTGGTCAGACCGGCCACCAGATCGTCGCGGGTGGCACCGTTTATGAGGTCTTCTCCAGCGGCAAAAACGTCTGAAATGCCAACAATGTCAGCCTCGTTGAAGCAGGTGCAGAAATCATCAAAGAGGTCATGCAACCTTGTGTAGCGGTGCGGTTGATGCACGGCAATAACGCGGCCATCCGTGGCCTGACGCGCAGCTTTCAACACGGCTGCAATTTCAACCGGGTGGTGGGCGTAATCGTCGATGATGGTGACACCGTCAACAACTCCAACGCGGGTGAAGCGCCGGTTAACGCCCTCAAACTCGGCCAATGCGGCGCGGATTTCGTCGCGTTTCATGCCCAGATGGCGCGCCACTGCGACGGCGGCTAAAGCATTGGAAACATTGTGATCACCGGGCATTGGAAGGGTGCAGCCTGGGATCACCGTACCCTCGGAGTTCAGCGCGATATCAAAATGCGCGACACCTCCCTTATAGGTCAGGCCCTGCGCCTGCACATCGGCCTGAGCGTTGAAACCATAAGTCATCACCCGCCGGTCGGTTATGCGCCCGACCAGCGCCTGCACCTCTGGATGGTCGGTATTGCAAATCGCCAAGCCATAAAAGGGGATGTTGTGAACGAAATCGTGAAAGCCCTGCCGCAGGTTATCGTATGACCCCCAATGCTCCATATGTTCAGGGTCGATATTGGTGATGATGGCGATGGTGGCGGGAAGTCGGTTGAACGTCCCGTCGCTTTCATCGGCCTCGACCACCATCCATTCGCCCTGCCCCATCCGGGCATTTGAGCCGTATGCGTGGATGATACCGCCATTGATCACGGTGGGGTCGATACCGCCCTTGACCAGCAGTTCCGCCACCAGTGTTGTCGTCGTGGTTTTTCCGTGGGTTCCGGCGACGGCGATGTTGGATTTGAGGCGCATCAGCTCGGCCAGCATTTCAGCCCGGCGCACCACCGGAAGGCCGCGCGCACGCGCTGCGTCCAGTTCCGGGTTGCCCGGCTTAATTGCCGACGAGATCACCACAACCTCTGCGTTATCTAAGTTTTGCGCCTTTTGGCCGATAAAAATCTCCGCGCCCAGTTGGGTCAAACGAGCGGTAATCTTGGATGCCTTCAGGTCCGAGCCCTGCACTTGGTAACCGTGGTTTAACAGTACTTCAGCAATGCCGGACATGCCGATACCCCCGATACCAACAAAGTGGATCAGGCCCATTTCGGTGGGCAATTTGGTGGTCGCGGCATTCATCACTTGTCTGCCTTTTCGCTGAGTTCCATTACCAGATCCACAAGGTTCCGGGTTGCATCCGGGCGCCCTTCACCTAACGCTGCCTGGGCCATTTTGGCCGCCCTTTCAGGGTCGTGCAACAGGTTTTCAACTTCGGTTTTCAAGGTTTGCTGGCTCAGATCAGCCTCGCTTATCACAATTGCCGCGCCAGCACTGGCAAGGCCGCGAGCATTGGCGCTTTGCTCATCACGAATGGCGCTGGCGAGTGGAATAAGGATGGAGGGGCGACCGATGACGGAAATATCGGCAACCGACGAGGCCCCTGCCCGGCTGATCACCAATTGAGCTTCGGACATACGCCGCGGCACGTCGTGAAAGAACGGTTTGACATCGACGCGAATGCCTGCCGCCGCGTAAACATCAGTAACCCGCTCGTGGTCCTCTTCGCGCGCCTGATGGCTGACCGAAATGTGGCGCAGCAGTTTCGCAGGCAGTGCAGCAAGGGCTGCGGGAACCACATCGCTGAGGATGCGCGCACCCTGAGAGCCGCCCATCACCAGCACCGACATCGGGTAATCACCCGGTGCGATATAAGGTGCGCCAGCACGCTCCATCACCTGAGCGCGCACCGGATTGCCGGTATGGACGCCTTCGATACCCTCAGGCAGTTCGGTCGGCCAGGTGCCACAGGCAACACGGTTAACACGTGAGGCGAAAAGCTGATTAACCCGGCCCAGAACGCCGTTTTGTTCGTGCAGCATCCGCGGCAGGCGCAAAAGCCAGGCCGCCGCCATCGCCGGGATTGCCGGATAGCCGCCAAATCCAACCACCGCAGCGGGACGATTGCGCCGCATGGCAAGAGCCGCCGAGATCACTCCGCCAAGAATGCGCAGGGGCACCAGCGATTTGGCTATTATTCCCCCGCGGGCAAAAGTGGCGGATGAAACCTGTTCAATTTCCACCACATGCGGGAAACCGCCAGTATAGCGCGCGCCGCGCGCATCGGTGGAAAGCTTGACCCGCCAGCCCTGGCGCAGCATCGCCTCGGCCAAAGCCTGCGCCGGAAACATATGCCCACCAGTTCCACCGGCAGCAATGACGATAAGCGGCGCGACGTCAGCCATTGGCCCGCCCCCGCTTGATCAGGATATCACCCATGCGCCCCTGCGGCCTTGTGCGGGTAAATGCCAACAGCATGCCCATCGCGATACCCCCTGCAATCAGTGATGAACCGCCATATGAGACGAAAGGCAACGTCATGCCCTTTGCGGGCAAAAGCCGCACCGCCACACCCATATTGATCAAGGCCTGCACGCCAAATATTGCCGCCAGCCCGGTGCCCGCCAGCCGGATGAACGGGTCACGCTCGCGAACCAAGCGCACAAAGCTGCGCACCACGATAGTTGCGTAAAGCGCGATGATCAGCAAAACCAGAATAAGCCCGTATTCCTCGGCCGCCACCGCGATGATGAAATCTGTATGCGCGTCAGGCAGCGACCATTTCACCTGTCCCTCGCCCACTCCGACACCAAAAAAGCCGCCTTCGCGGATGGCGTTGGTGGCGTATCCCATTTGGGTCGTCGGGTCGATTTCGGGGTTGAGGAAACCGTCAATGCGGCGCGCGAAGTGTTCAGAATTGGAATAGGCGAACATACCGCCCATGATGACAAAGGCGGCTATCGACAGAAGCAATGTAAAGGGCGCACCGGCAAGAAAATACATTACTCCCCAGCTAAACAACACCAAAGCGGACTGGCCGAAATCAGGCTGCATCGCCAGAAACACTACGATTGTCAGCGCCAGAGCCAGCGACAGGGATTTACCCGGTGGGCCGTTTATTTCCTGACTTGCCGCCATCAACCAGGCAGCAACGACGATAAAGCCGGGTTTGAGAAACTCGGATGGCTGCAACGAACCAAAGCCCAAAGAATACCAACGCACCGCACCCTTGCCAAAATCTGTCCCGAATACTGGCAACAAAGCCAGCGCCAAGAAGGCCAGCGCGAAACCAAGCACGCCAAGGCGGCGTACCACTTGCGGGCTCATCATCGTGGCGGTGAACATGGCCACCATGGCGACGCCGCCGAAAAAGGCCTGCCTCTGAACATAGTGGAAGGGGGAAAGCCCATTGCGTTCAGCAAGCGGCGGCGAGGCTGCAAGCCCCAAAAGCAATCCGATCCCGAACAGGATCAGGATGCACGAAACCGACCATTTATCAATCGTGCGCCACCAACGGGGTAGGATCGGGTCGCCGTCCCGCTTGGGAAGGGCACCGTAAACCATTTCTGTCATGTCTTTGCCTGCTCTGTCGTCTTCTGCTCTGCCCGGGTTGTCCCGGGTCTAAGCTAAGCATAGACGATAGCGCGCACCTACGCTAGGAGATTTGCATGAGCAAACTGATCCTATTTAACAAACCCTTCGGCGTTTTGTCGCAGTTCACAGATGCGCGCAGCTCAACCAAACGTGCCACTTTGTCGGATTTCATCGATTTACCCGGTGTATATCCCGCCGGAAGGCTGGATCGCGACAGCGAGGGGCTGATGTTGCTGACAGATGATGGGCGCTTGCAGGCGCGCCTGTCACATCCGCGCCACCGCACAGAAAAAACCTATCTGGTGCAGGTTGAGGGCAACCCGGATGAGGCCGATCTGGAGCCATTACGGCAAGGATTGGTCCTGAAAGACGGCACCACGCGCCCGGCGCGCGCCGGGCTGATCGCCGCGCCCGACCTGTGGCCGCGCGACCCGCCTGTGCGTTTTCGCAAGACGGTGCCGGACGCCTGGCTTGAACTGACGAT
>JAAEUB010000471.1 GCA_024227755.1 Paracoccaceae bacterium
CCCAAGAAAATGCCTCGGTTTCAAAACTCCCGAAGAGGCTTTCATTCAAAAACTCATTTCAACAAATGGTGCACTTGGGTACTGTAACCTGATGTCTGGAAATTTTATTGGAGATGGCGCTATGCGCTGGAACCGGGGGCATGCCCCCGGTTCCAGCGATCCAAACTGGTATTCCATGAAAGTTGCGAAACCAACCATGGAGAACCGGCAATGGACAACAGGAAAGATAAGGCAATTGAGGCAATCTTGGAACACCTGATCGAGAATGGCGCGGATGACATTGCGGCGCTCTTCGCCCGAGCCTTCGAACTGGCCATGCGGATCGAACGCGAACGTTTTCTCGATGCCGGGCATTATGAACGCACCACCGGCCGCAAGGGTTATGCCAATGGCACCAAACCAAAGCGGATTGATACGCCTGCGGGTACGGTTACGGTTCAGGTTCCCAAGACCGCCTGCCATGTGGATGAGCCGTTCTACCCGCAATCGCTGGAACGCGGCCGCCGCTCGGTGCGCGCGGTGATGCTGGCGGTGGCGGAGATGTACATCAAGGGCGTATCCACCCGCGAAGTTGAGGCGGTGATGCGCGAATTTGGCATTGAAAGCCTGTCCTCGGCCCAGGTCAGCCGCGCTACTAAATTGCTCGATGAGGAACTGGAAGCCTGGCGCAACCGCCCCCTTGGCCAGATCAGCTATCTCTTCATTGATGCCCGATACGAAAAGATGCGGCATAACGGTGTGGTGCGCGATGTTGCAGTGCTTTCGGCGATCGGTATCGGTCCGGACGAGCGCCGCAGGGTTCTGGGCGTCTCGGTGGCGCTGTCTGAGGCCGAAGTCCACTGGCGGGCCTTCCTGGAGAGCCTGCTGGCGCGTGGCATGCGCGGGGTGGAGTATGTCGTCTCGGATGACCATGCCGGTTTGCGCGCTGCCCGCAGGGCTGTCCTCGGCGGGGCAAAATGGCAGCGCTGCCAGTTCGACCTGGCGCAGAACGCCATCCATCATGCGCCCAGTGCCACAATCCGCAAGTGCATCGGAGCGGAACTGCGTGAGGTTTGGAATGCGACCTCGCTCTCCAAAGCCGAAACAGCTCTGGGCGAGCTCGTGAAAACTTACCGGGAAAGTGCTCCGAAGCTCGCCGCATGGCTGGAAAATAATGTGCCGGAGGGGCTGACCGTCTTCTCGCTGCCAGAGCACCACCGCCGCCGGATGCGCACTTCCAATCCCATGGAACGCGCCGTACAGCAGGAACTTAAACGGCGCACAGTCAAGGTCAGGGTCTTTCCAAACGAAAGCTCACTGGAACGCCTTGTCTCAGCCGTGCTTGTCGAGATCGACGACAAATGGGCCGCCGACAACAAGGCCTACATCAAATGGGAATACCAGGATGAATAATCACCTCAAATCCAAATCTCCAGACAACAGGTTGCTTAATCCAATAAACTTCGACATCACCAAACCAGTGAGGCTCTAAAGCTTGTTTAATAAACGAAAGCTTCTGATTATTGCTGCAGAAAACC
>JAAEUB010000472.1 GCA_024227755.1 Paracoccaceae bacterium
CTGATCGACTGGGGGCTGCCCGGCCTTGGGCTGGGATTAAACTGGATATGGATGCTTGGTAATCTGCTGGTTCTGGCCGGTTTGGGGGCAATGGCGATGGCAGTTTGGGAATTCGTGCGCGCGAAAACCACGTTTATCCCGCGCCGGGTGCCCACGGCCTTCCTGCAAAGCGGCATCTATCGGCTCAGCCGCAACCCGATCTATCTGGGCGACGCGATGGTGCTGGCTGGGCTGATTCTGCGCTGGGACGCGCCCATCGCTGTACCGTTGGTGCCGCTATTCGCCATGCTCATCACCCAGCGCTTCATCCTTGGGGAAGAGGCCGGGTTAGAGGCAAAATATGGGTCCGAGTTCACCGACTGGCGCGCCAAGGTGCGACGCTGGATCTAAGCCCCGGATCCTTCCAGCAAGCTGGGCGTCTTCCTCAACAGGTTATGCAAGGCAGAATTTCCGTGACCCTTGCCGCAACATTTTCCTCCGTTCCCGCATAGACCGGCAGACCTGACGGTACCCAGCCGGTACCGTTGCGCCCGCCCGCCATGCCTTCCGCCACATCGACAAGCCCGGGGAACCCCTGACCAGCCAGTGCGCTGACGACAAATTTTGATCGGTTACCGGTCCGGCAGATCAGCGCAATAGGTTTGTCCGGACTTGACTGCCTTAGTGCAACAAGGCTGGGTACAAATTCGTCTGCGCGCATATCAAGGCCAATCGCGCCTTCGCCTATTCCGGTTTCCAACCATTCATCCGGCCTGCGGATATCAACCAGGATTACTTCACCCGCCAAGGCGGCCGCATGGGCGTCTGCGGCGGTCATAATATCGGTGGTTTGGCCCTGTGCCCAAACTGGCCCGGCAAGGGCAAATCCGGCAAATCCCCCTGCACTCAGCGCCAAAACACGGCGGCGAGACAGAAATCGCGACTGTGAATTGCGTATTTTGGTGACTTCTGGTCGCATTTTGGGATCTCCGCATTGATTTCAGTCTGATAATGTATATTCGGTGGGCATGATTTGTAAGGCCCGTGTGCCGGTTGCGGCAACTTGTCAGCATCAGCGGGAAGATATCAACCCAGTCGATTGGGTTTTGAGGAGGAAGAGACTTGAAAATAGGTACGCCAAAAGAGGCATTCAAAGGCGAGAACCGGGTGGCGATGACGCCCGATTCAGCAGCGCTTTTGCAAAAACTGGGTTATGAATGTGCGATTGAAACCAAGGCAGGTCTTGCCGCCGGTTTCTCTGACGCCGTGTACGAGGCCGCTGGCGTCGAGGTGGTAAAAACAGCCGCCGCTTTGTGGAAGGCTTCGGATATTGTCGCCAAAGTACGCCAGCCGAACGAGGCTGAGCTGAAGCGCCTGACCAAGGGCAAGACCCTGATCAGCTTTTTCAACCCCGGTGGCAACGATGAAGGCATGGAGGCCGCCAAGGCCAAAGGTGCCAATGTCATCGCCATGGAAATGGTGCCACGTATTTCGCGGGCGCAAAAAATGGATGCGCTTTCTTCAATGGCCAATATCGCGGGCTACCGCGCGGTGATCGAAGCCGGTAACAACTTTGGCCGGTTTTTCACCGGGCAGGTCACAGCTGCCGGTAAGGTACCGCCCGCCAAGGTGCTCGTTGTAGGCGCTGGAGTGGCTGGTCTTGCCGCCATCGGCACATCGACCAGCCTTGGTGCCATAACTTACGCCTTCGACGTGCGCCCGGAAGTGGCAGAGCAGGTTGAAAGCATGGGGGCCGAGTTCGTCTATCTTGATTTTGAAGAAGATCAGGCAGATGGAGCGGCAACCGGTGGCTACGCCGCCGTCTCCAGCCCCGAGTTCCGCGAGGCCCAGCTTGCCAAGTTCCGCGAACTGGCACCCGAAGTTGATATCGTCATCACCACAGCACTGATCCCCAACCGCGAAGCCCCCGAGCTTTGGACCGAGGACATGGTTGCGGCGATGAAACCAGGTTCGGTCGTGGTAGACCTTGCGGCTGAGAAGGGCGGCAATTGCAAACTGACTGTCATGGACGAAAAGATCGTAACCGATAACGGCGTGACAATCATCGGCTACACCGATTTCCCGTCGCGCATGGCATCGCAGGCTTCTTCGCTTTACGCTAACAACATCCGCCACATGATGACGGACCTGACCCCTGAAAAAGATGGCCAGATCAATCATGACATGGAAGATGACGTGATCCGCGGTTCAACTGTGACCTTTGAGGGTGACATCACCTTCCCGCCGCCACCGCCGAAAATTCAGGCGATTGCGGCCAAACCCAAAGAGACAGCTCCGGTCAAGACGGCAGAGGAAATCAAAGCCGAAGAAGCCGCCGCCGTGCGCAAGGCAGGTCGCCAGCAAACCATAATGCTGCTGATTGGTGGTGCCATGATGGCTTTCATCGGTATGTACGCTCCGGCGAACTTCATGCAACACTTCATCGTCTTCGTGTTGTC
>JAAEUB010000473.1 GCA_024227755.1 Paracoccaceae bacterium
GTCGTCACTTGACTGGGATGCAATCCGGCTTGGTTCGGTTCGTGATGCGTTGCGCACGCACCTGAAAACCCAATTGGCTGATCCTTTGAAATCGGCCGGGCTGACGGGTGACGCCATCGCCATCGTTGAGGTTGCCCAAGTCAGGTATCGCGGACAGAGCTATGCGATTGAAATCACGGACCCGAAGGTTGAAGACCCTGCCGCACTGGGTGAGACGTTCCAAAGGTTGCATGACAAGCTTTATGGGTTCGCAACCGATGAGCCATGGGAATTGGTTTCGATCCGGATGACGGCCTCGGTGCCGCAAGGTGAAAATCGCGCGCGCACGACCCTTTCTACCGGAACAAAAGCTGAGCCGATCAAATCCCCGCTTTGCGTATTTGAACAATCCGGCGAAATCCAAACCCCTCGGTATGAACGGAATTCCCTACCCATCAATCACCCAATTTGCGGACCTTTGGTGGTTGAAGATGCATTTTCTACCGTCATTGTTCCACCTGGGGCCACCCTGACAGCGGACGACGCCGGCAATCTTTTGATCGATATTGGAGAAGGGCAATGACCAGCCAAGTCGATCCTATCACGCTTGAAGTCATCCGAAATGCGTTAAGCGCCACAGCCGAGGAAATGTCGCTTGTCGTAATGCGTTCAGCCCGCTCGCCGTTGCTGCGTGAAGCTGGCGATTTGTCATCGGCGCTGACTGACGCTGACGGGTTCCTGATTGCGCAGGGGCGTGATGTTCCGATGCACATGGGCGTCATGAGTTTTACGGTCCGCGAATTTCTAAAGCGCATTCCAAAGGACCGGCTTTCCCCGGGGGATGTCTGGTTTTTAAACCTGCCCGAGGTGGGCGGCAACCATCTGCCCGATGTCAAAGCGATCCGTCCGGTTTTTATCGATGGTGTGATCCAGGGTTTTGCGGTGTCGCTGGCCCCTTGGGCCGACACGGGCGGGGCTGTTCCCGGCAGTTATGTGCCCAATGCCACCGACGCCTGGCAAGAGGGGCTGCGTATCCCGCCCCTCAGGGTTTTTA
>JAAEUB010000474.1 GCA_024227755.1 Paracoccaceae bacterium
TCGAAACAAGCAGCAACACGGTGGAGACTGCGTTGATTTCCGGCGTCAATCCCCGGCGAATCATCGAATAGATATAAACGGGCAGGGTGGTTGAACCGGCCCCGCCGACCATCAGCGTGATAATGAAATCGTCCATGGATATGACGAACGCCAGCATGGCGCCGGCGACGATGCCCGGCATCAGTAGCGGCACGGTGACGTAGCGGAAGGTTTCCCAGTCCGAGGCGTAAAGATCGCGCGCGGCCTGCTCCAGCGACGTGTCCATGCCTTCGAGCCGTGCTCGTATCGGCATGAAAGCAAATGGAATACAGAAAGTGATATGGGCGATGATCACGTTGCCCAATCCCCAGTTCATTCCAATCGCGGAAAAGAAAATCAGCACCGCCACAGCGGTGACGATTTCCGGCACCATCAGCGGCAGCGTGATCAACCCTAGCGAAATCGTCTTGCCGCGGAAGTTCCCGCCCCGGGCCAACACCAGGGCACCGATGGTGGCAATGGCGGTGGCAAAAATCGTCGACACCGTGGCAACGATAAGGGAGTTCCACACCGCTTTTTGAATATCTTCGTTCTGAAACGCCTTGATATACCAGTCGATGCCGAACCCGCCCCAGTTCATTACCATGCGGTTGGCGTTGAATGAGTAAAAGATCAGCACCACGATGGGCAGGTACAGAAAGATGAAGAAAAAAACAGTCCAGCCGCCGAGCCCGCGATAGTGACCCACCGGAAGCACTTTCTTGCCTGCGCGCGGGGATGATTTCTGCATTGCTTCGCTCATGATCAGGCCCCTTCCATGGCGGCTCGTTTTTTTGCCGACCTGGCGTAGAAAATCAGCATCACGATTACGGCGGACAGCAGCAGCATCGACAAGGCCGCACCAAATGGCCAGTTGCGCGCCGATGCAAACTGAAACTGAACCAGGCTGCCCAGCATCAGCTTTTTACCCCCGCCGAGCAGGTTCGGCGCAATGAACGCACCCAGGCAGGGGATGAACACCAGGATGCAACCGGCAATGACTCCGGGTTTGCACAGGGGAATAACGACCTTTGTCATGACTTCGAGGCGGTTGGCGTACAGATCGCTGGCGGCTTCCAGTAGTCGGAAATCGAGTTTCTCCAGGCTGGCGTAGATGGGTAGCACCATTAACGGCAGGTAACTGTAAGTCAGGCCGATGGCGATGGCGCCGTCGGTATACATCATGCGCAACGA
>JAAEUB010000475.1 GCA_024227755.1 Paracoccaceae bacterium
GATTCGAAAAATCCAATTATGGCGACCAAGGGGAACGAACAATGAGGAAAGCATGGAGCGTCTTTACATCGCAACACATCCTTGCGGTTGCGGTAGTTTGTTTCGGTGGGTTGCCAATGGACGCCCTAGCCGATCAGTTTTGGGACTTCCCCACCGACGGTTCGATAGTTTGTGCTGAAACGGATCTCGGTCAGACGGCTATTTCTGTGACCTGCGAGAATGGAAAATCAGAAGTGTCGGTTGAGTCTGCTTGCGAGGGCGAGATTAAGATGTTCTTGATTGAAAACGCCACGACAATCGATGATATTCAGCGCAACCTTGACGCAGGTAGAGTTCTTGACATGGAGCTTCCTCCTTATACAGTGCGCCAGATTGAGGTGGACGACCCGAATAGGATCATTGATACGCAAAGGCTTTTTGAAGCGGGCCAACTCCTGATAGTTGTCAAGGTCCCGGGCTTTTCACCACAGTCGACAATAGCAAGAATGCATGATCTTGGACCTTGGTTGGCAACACGGCAAATTATGTGCGGATACAACCCAAACTACTGAGAAATGTCCGTTTCTCGTCTTCTTGGTTTGTAGCTTTTAAACCCCGCACGGAACCAAGGCCGCAGGCCGCCGTGCGAGCGCCAGACCGTCCCATGGGCTGGCGCTTTGGTGAGGGTGGCGCAATGCTCAGAAGTTTCACGGATTTGGCAAGATAAAGTGCCTTCCACCACCCGAGCAGCGCCATCCCACGCTCTGGCCCTCGCACGGCTTGTTTCTATGGGCAAAAGCACCTCTTCCTATAGACACCCCCACCCATCCCTGATACATCGCGCGGGTTACGTGGCCTCGGATTCGTTCCGGGGCCTCGTGATTTTATGGAAAGGCGGGCCATAAAGGTGCGCCGCAAAGCAAACGGAAGACAGAAAGCATGGCATTAAAGTCGTATAAGCCGACGACGCCAGGCCAGCGTGGGCTGGTTCTGATCGACCGTTCGGAGCTTTGGAAAGGACGTCCTGTAAAGGCACTCGTTGAGGGTCTGAGCAAAAAGGGCGGCCGGAACAATACCGGACGGATCACCCAACGCCGACGTGGTGGTGGGGCAAAGCGTCTCTATCGTATCGTGGATTTCAAACGCAACAAGTTTGACGTTCCCGCAACCGTGACCCGGATCGAATATGACCCGAACCGCACCGCCTTTATCGCGCTGGTGATGTACGAGGATGGCGAACAGGCCTATATCCTGGCGCCTCAGCGTCTGGCAATCGGTGACCGGGTGGTCGCGTCTGCCAAGGCCGACATCAAGCCCGGTAACGCAATGCCATTTTCCGGCCTGCCAATCGGGACGATCATTCACAACATCGAAATGAAGCCCGGCAAAGGTGGCCAGATCGCCCGCGCTGCTGGCACATACGCACAGTTTGTCGGTCGTGATGGTGGTTACGCACAGATCCGTTTGTCTTCGGGCGAACTTCGTCTGGTGCGTCAGGAATGCATGGCAACTGTTGGAGCTGTCAGTAACCCCGACAATTCAAACCAGAACCTTGGTAAAGCTGGCCGTAATCGCCACAAGGGCAAACGCCCGTCGGTGCGCGGTGTGGTTATGAACCCGGTCGATCACCCACATGGTGGTGGTGAGGGTCGTACATCGGGTGGTCGTCACCCGGTATCGCCCTGGGGTAAGCCAACCAAAGGCAAGCGTACCCGCAACAAGAACAAGGCGTCGCAGAAAATGATCCTGCGTTCGCGTCACGCCAAGAAGAAGGGGCGCTAGTATGAGCCGCTCTGTATGGAAAGGCCCTTTTGTCGACTCCTATGTCCTCAAAAAAGCCGAGAAGTCCCGCGAGTCGGGTCGCAACGAAGTCATCAAAATCTGGTCGCGCCGGTCTACGATCCTGCCTCAATTTGTAGGGTTAACCTTTGGCGTTTACAACGGGCGCAAGCACATCCCCGTTAACGTGACCGAAGAAATGATCGGCCAGAAGTTCGGTGAGTATTCGCCGACGCGGACCTATTACGGTCACGCAGCCGACAAAAAAGCGAAGCGGAAATAAGCCATGAGCAAGGATAAAAATCCCCGCCGCGTGGCCGATAACGAAGCTCGGGCGAAAACCCGTATGCTGCGTACAAGCCCGCAGAAACTCAACCTGGTTGCCCAGATGATCCGCGGCAAGAAGGTTGAAAAAGCCCTGACCGACCTGACGTTTTCGAAAAAGCGTATCGCAATGGACGTGAAGAAATGCCTTCAATCCGCGATTGCCAATGCTGAAAACAACCACAACCTTGACGTCGACGAACTGGTTGTCGCTGAGGCTTATGTCGGCAAGAACCTGACCATGAAACGCGGTCGTCCGCGGGCTCGTGGCCGGTTTGGCAAGATCATCAAGCCATTTGCCGAGATCACCATCACCGTGCGTCAGGTAGAGGAGCAAGCCTAATGGGTAACAAAGTCAATCCGATCGGCATGCGCCTTCAGGTCAATCGTACCTGGGACAGCCGCTGGTATGCGGATACGAAGGATTACGGCAATCTGTTGCTGGAAGACCTGAAAATCCGTGATTTCATCAACGAAGAATGCAAGCAAGCCGGCATCAGCCGTGTGATCATTGAGCGTCCGCACAAAAAATGCCGCGTCACAATCCACACAGCGCGCCCCGGTGTCATCATTGGCAAGAAAGGCGCAGACATTGAAACTCTGCGTCGCAAGATCGCCAAGATTACCGACAGCGAACTGCATCTCAATATCGTCGAGGTTCGCAAGCCCGAACTGGACGCCCAACTGGTTGGCGAAAGCATCGCCCAGCAGCTTGAGCGCCGGATCAGCTTTCGTCGCGCCATGAAACGTGCGGTACAAAACGCCATGCGCATGGGTGCCCTGGGTATCCGGGTGAATGTCGCGGGCCGCCTTGGCGGCGCCGAGATCGCCCGCACCGAATGGTACCGTGAGGGCCGGGTGCCGCTTCATACCCTGCGCGCCGACATTGATTACGCCAACGTTGAGGCGATGACCGCTTACGGTATCATCGGCATCAAGGTCTGGATCTTCAAAGGCGAGATCATGGAACACGATCCTGCCGCGCGTGATCGCCGTCAGGAAGAACTCCAGCAAGGTCCGGTGCCACGTGGCGCTGGCGGCCGCCGGTAAGGAGAATTAGAGATGCTGCAACCAAAGCGCACAAAGTATCGCAAGATGCACAAAGGCCGCATTCACGGTCAGGCCAAAGGCGGCTCTGACCTGAATTTTGGCACATACGGCCTCAAGTCGATTGAGCCTAACCGCATCACCGCGCGCCAGATCGAAGCTGCCCGCCGGGCGATGACACGTCACATGAAACGTCAGGGCCGGGTCTGGATCCGGATTTTCCCCGACACCCCCGTAACCTCCAAACCTACCGAAGTTCGGATGGGTAAAGGTAAAGGCTCGGTGGATTTCTGGGCGGCCAAGGTTAAACCAGGCCGGGTGATGTTTGAAATCGACGGTGTGGATGAAGCCACAGCGCGCGAAGCCCTGCGCCTCGCCGCAATGAAACTGCCGGTCAAAACCCGCACAGTTGTACGGGAAGATTGGTAAGGTCGAAAACGCACAAGCGTTTTCTGACCAGTGCGGTATAGCGGGTTTTCAACGAAAACCCGTGGGCCGCACCCCGGTGAATAACAAAGCCCCCGCTGAGAAATCAGCGGGGGTTTCTAAATTTGCGTTAACTCATCAATTTCATCGACCGTGGCGACACGAATGCCCAACGTTTTGAATAGTGCTGCCTTCTTGGACAGAAAATCGTTGTCATCGGTCACGAAAATGTCTCGCCCGCTTTTTCGATGACCCTCAAGGTGAAGGGCATCGGCATGATGTCCCCTCCCTATGATGTTTTGAACTTCAGAGTACTTATTGTCGTCGGCGGCGATATCCGCGTTTCCTATGGTTGCTATCTTGCTTCCCACTACCGCTATTGGCAGCTCTTTCTGCTTGATTTTTGATGTGTTGTTATGGTTTTCGATTGCCACTGCGAAAATCTGCACCTTCAGA
>JAAEUB010000476.1 GCA_024227755.1 Paracoccaceae bacterium
ATACCGGAATACCGGAATACCGGAATACCGGAATTTTGGGCTTGGGCTTTCGAATAGGCAAGCCCTGCCTTTGCAAAAGTGTAAGAATGCTTTGGCGTCAGCTAAACCGCGCCGGGGAAAGTGCGGCGCGGGTAGCGTCGTCAAGCTCAGGTGTTTTTCCTCCGGCAATATCAGCCAAAAAGCGGCTGGCGGCTGGTGCGGTCTGGAACCCATAACCGCCTTGCGCGGCCATCCACAAGAAGCTGTCATCGTCAGGTGCGGTGCCAATCACAAGGTTTCGATCGGGTGCGAAACTGCGCAGACCCGCCCAGTTCGCCACCATTCTGGTCACTGGCATTGTTACTCGTTCTTCATACATGGCGATGCCGGTCGCGAGCGTCATATCTTCGGCCCAGGCATCATGTGGCTCAACCGGCACCTCGTCCGCAGGTGAAATCAGTAGGCAACCTGCGTCGGGTTTCATGTACCAGGTCTCACCCGGTCCAAACAGCATGGGCCAGCGGCTGACGTCGTGGCCTTCGGGCGCAGCCACCCGGGCAATCGACCGGCGAAATGGCTGAATGCCAATGGGCGCGATACCGGCAAGGCGTGCGATCTCATCTGCCCACGCCCCGGCGGCATTGACCAGACGACGTGCTGAAAACTCCTCTTTTCCAACATGGACCGCCCAGCCGTTTTTTTGACGTTTTATTTCTGAGACCTTGTGGCGGGTCAGGATCTGGCCACCCGTCTGGCGGATTTGCCGGGCAAAGCTCTGCATCAAAAGGTCGGTGTCAATGTCCCAGGCTTCCTTGTGGTAGCCCGCCATCTTGATCACATCGGGGTTCAGAACAGGTATGAACTCGCGAGCTTCCTCAACCTCAATAGAACGCATGGACATTGATTTCAGCCCGGCACTAAACGCATCCTCTTCACCGGCCAGCCCGACCATCATCAACCCGCGCGGGGTCAGCAGGTTCTCACTCCCGTGAAAGAAATCAGCACTGGCCTGGTTAAGGGCCACGGTTGAGGGTAACCCATAAGTAGGTTCAAACATTGCTGCGGAACGGCCTGAACTGTGATGCCCAAGTGCGTCCTCGCCTTCGAGTACGGTAACCTGCCCGAGGGTGGACAAGGCCGCCCCGGCAGACAATCCGGCGATACCGCCGCCTATGATAAGAAAATCTGTCATGGCCCCGGTTTGACACAAGGTTCAGAAAAGCAAAAGGCCCGACATTTGCCGGACCTTTTTTTAGATCGTGTATTAGGCGTGCCGTTAGCCACGCATGATCTTAGTTTTGACGGCGTGGACCGAAGTCCTCAGTGGTAATCTTGCTGTCGCCGTTGCGATCTTTTCTCAGGAACCAGGGTTCGGTTGCGGCAAGAAATTCCTCTTCGGAGACAAAACCATCGCCGTTCAAGTCAGTAACCTCGCGCGTCATTGCGCTTCCCTGGTTGCCACCATTGCCGCGGCCATTACCACCGTTGCCGCCGCCATTGCCCTGACCGCCAGGCTCACCAAAATCTTCGTGATCGGCAGCGCGAACTTCGTCGAACAGGTCATATTCCTCGCTGTCCAGGGCACCGTTTTCGTCCTGATCAAACATGTAAAATATTTCGCCGCGTTTTTCGCGCGCCTCGTCCAATGTTACGTACCCATCTTCATTCAGGTCGAAGTTTTCAATAAAGTGCTCGCCAGGAACTACTTGCGCAAAAGCAGGGGCAGTCATGAGAATCAGGGCAACGGCGGTCAGTGTCAGTGGGGTTTTCATTTGCATTATCCTTATATTTGCATATGCCATTATAGTATATACGTGGCCTCACCGGTTTTCCGTCGCTTCCGTCAAAAAAAAAGCTGTTTTCACAAAAAAATGGCCCCACCACATAGGCAGGGCCATCCAAAATGCTTTCGGGTCGGAAGCTTAGTTCGGAATATCGTCGGTGATACCTTCGATATAGAAACCCATGCCAGCCAGCGTGCCGTCATCGGCGGTTTCACCATCCGCGAGCCAGACCGAACCGTCTTGCTTATTGATCGGGCCGGTGAACGCGTGGTACTCGCCCGAACCCAGCGCATCGCGCAGGGCTTCAGCCTCGGCGCGCACGTCGGCAGGAACAGCGTCCGAGATATCACCAATGCCGACCATGCCAGCCCCGATACCATCCCATGTGTTTACGCTTGCCCATGTGCCGTCAATTACCGCCTGGGTGCGGGCGATGTAATAGGGCCCCCAATTGTCTATGATCGAGCTGACACGCGGCATGGGCCCGTAATCGGACATGTCCGAGGCCTGACCGAAAGTGATCACATTGCCAGCACTCTGCGCTGCTGCCTGTGGGGCGGTAGAATCGGTGTGTTGCAAGATCACATCGGCACCCTGGTCGATCAAGGCTGTTGCAGCGTCAGCCTCTTTGGCCGGGTCAAACCACGTATAGGCCCAGATGATCTTGAACTCGACATCCGGGTTTACACGTTTGGCGTGGATATACGCCGAGTTGATGCCGCGGATAACTTCCGGGATCGGGAATGACGCAATATAACCGACGATGTTCGACTGGGTCATGTGACCCGCAATTGTTCCCTGTACCGCGCGGCCTTCGTAAAAGCGCGCCGAATACACAGACACGTTATCGCCCATTTTGAAGCCCGTGGCGTGTTCGAATTTCACATCCGGGAATTTTTCGGCGGCGGCCAGAGTTGCGTCCATATAGCCAAATGAGGTGGTGAAGATCAGGTCCGCACCGGACAATGCCATCTGGGTGATGGCGCGCTCGGCGTCCGCACCTTCCGGCACGCTTTCCTGAAACACGGTTTCAACCGCATCACCGAAATGCTCTTCCACGGCAAGACGGCCCTGGTTGTGTTCATAAGTCCAGCCGCCGTCGCCGACAGGGCCAACATAGATAAAGCCGACTTTGACCGGATCGGCGGCCATCGCCGGGCCCGTCAGACCCAGAGCCAATACGGCCCCGGCGAGAATTGGTTTTAAAGATTTCATTTTAGTCTCCCTTGGTGGATTGAGCAGTTTTAGAATCAGTTGCCTCGGTTTTTTTGGGTTTCTTACTTTTCTTCTTCTTCTTTTTACCGATATTGGTCTCGGCCTCAAGCAGCGCGGTTGTAACAATCGCAGCCGGGACCGCAATGATACCCAGCCCGATGAACAAAACAAAGGTGGTAAAGACGCGCCCGCCAGCGGTGATCGGGATAAGATCGCCGTAGCCCACGGTGGTGAAGCTGGCGACAGCCCACCACAGGCTCATGGGGATTGAGCTGAAGGCCGCAGGCTGGGCCTCGTGTTCGAACAGGTAAATGCCGACCGCGGCAACATAAAGCACAAGCCCCGAGGTGACGCCAAAGACCATAAGTTCCCCGCGGACGTCCTGAAATGCAATCGCCAGACGATCCAGCGCCCGTGAGGATCGAAACAGTTTTAACAGACGCACCAGCCTGATCAACCGCAGCACCCTCACTGCCTGCCACTCAGGGGTCAGGAAGGCGATGGCGGGAAGGATTGTCAAAAGATCCACCAGCCCCCAAAAGCTCAGCGCATATCTCAACGGGCGGTCGGCGGCGAAAAGCCGTAGCAAGTATTCGAGTGTGAATATTCCCAGCAGGAGGATCTCAAACCTCTTCAACCAAAGATGCATGGCGGCAGGCAGGCTTGGTTCGGTTTCCATCGCAATGGCGATGGCGGACAGGATTATCAGCAGGTTCATGGTCCAAGCCACGCCATTGCCATATGCCTCGTGGGTACCGTCCAGTATTGGGGTGATGTCTGTGCGGTTCACTTTGTTGCCCTATCCCGAGGCATGGAAGCTGCGGCCAAGTGACCCCGGTGCGCCATGCTGGCCACGTGCCGAAATGAAAACCAGCACGACAATAGTGATGACATAGGGGCTCATCGAAAGGTACTCGACCGGAATGGCCAGCCCTGCGGCCTGCAGGTTAAGCTGCAACACGCTGACGCCACCAAACAGGTAAGCCCCCAGCAGTACACGCCAAGGCCGCCAGCTTGCAAAGACCACAATCGCCAAAGCGATCCAGCCTGCGCCAGCGGTCAGCCCCTCCACCCATTGCGGCACCCGGACAAGGCTGATGTAAGCACCACCCAGCCCGGCACAAGCACCGCCAAAAGCGATGGCCATAAGCCGCACCCTGATTACTTTGTAGCCAAGCGCATGGGCCGCCTCGTGGTTTTCCCCGACCGCACGCAGGATCAAACCCGCCCGGCTGAACTTCAACCCGTACCAGACAAGGACGACGAGGATAAGCGACAGGTAAACAACCGGGTCATGGCCAAACAGGATCGGACCGACAACGGGCAAGTCACTAAGAACGGGTATATCCAGCTTTTGCAGCACCGGCGATTTCATGCCTTCATATGGCTTGCCGATCAATGCCGACAATCCCAGCCCAAACAAAGTAAGCCCCAAACCCGTCGCCACCTGATTGGACAACAGGTATTGCGTCAGCACTCCAAACAGCATCGACACCGCCGCCCCGCCAAGGGCGGCCGCGATAAAGCCCAGTGCGGGGCTGCCGGTATTGACGCCGATGGCGAAACCCACCACCGCGCCGGTGATCATCATGCCCTCGACCCCAAGGTTCAGCACGCCCGCCTTTTCCACCACCATTTCGCCAATTGCTGCCAGAAGAATCGGCGTCGCCGCCACCATCAGGCTGGCAATCAGTAGGATTGGGTTAATTGATGAAAGGTCCATTACGCGGCCTCCGGTTTTGTCAGGCGGATGCGGTAATTTGACAATACATCCATCGCCAGAAGGAAAAACAGCAACATGCCCTGGAATAGCTGAATGGCCGCCCCAGGAAGGCCCAGCATCAACTGTGCCAGTTCCCCGCCGATATAGGTCAGCGCCATGAGCAGGCCTGCCAACAAGATGCCGACCGGATGCAGGCGACCAAGAAATGCCACGATAATGGCGGTAAAACCGTAGCCCGAACCGAAATCAATACTGACCTGCCCGGCCGGGCCTGCAACCTCAAACAGTCCCGCCAAGCCAGCCAGCGCCCCTGACGTGCCAAGACAGAACAAGATCAGCCGTGCAGGTTTCACCCCGGAAAATCGTGCCGCCCGCGGGGCCTCTCCGGTCAGGCGCACTTGAAAACCCAGCATGTGGCGGCTTAACAAGACATATGCGAAAATGACCGCAATAAACGCCGCGACCACGCCCCAATGCATGCCGGTCCCGCTTATAAGTTCAAGGTTTGACGCGGCAGGAAAGTCGCGCGCCAGATTTCGCGAACCGGGAAAGCCCATGCCATCGGGATTGCGTAAAAGTCCCTGTGCCATCGATGCCAGCCAGCTTTCTGCCACGTAAACCAGCATCAGGCTTACCAGAATTTCGTTGGTTCCGAACTTTACCTTCAAAAGGCCTGGTATCATCGCCCAGGCCCAGCCGCCAAATGCACCCGCAATGACCATTGCCGGGAAAATCAAGATGCTTTCCGAGGGGTAAAATGCCAACCCTACGCCAGCACCAACGATGGCACCCATGATATACTGCCCTTCGGCGCCAATGTTCCAAATTCCGGCACGAAATCCAAGCGAAAGGCCGATGGCGATCAGGATTAGCGGACCAGCCTTGACCAAAAGCTGTGGGCGCGAATAAGGCCCGAAAGTTTCGTGAAACAGCGGATCCCAGAATATCGTGCGGATGGTTTCAAACGGGTCTTTGCCCATCGCCCAGAACATCAGCCCGCCAACAATCATGGTGGCCAAAACCGCAAGAACCGGGGTCACCACGGTCCACAGACGTGAAGGAGAGGGTCGTTTTTCAAGCCTGATCATGTGTTTACCTCTGCTTCATGCATATCGTGTGCGCCACCCATCATCAGGCCAATTTCTTCCACACTCAGTCCCTGCGCCGGGCGTGGTTTGGCCAAACGCCCCTCGTTCAGTGCGGTGAAACGATCCGAGATTTCCAATAACTCGTCGAGATCCTGAGAGATCACGATCACCGCTGCGCCCCCGGCTGCAAGGTCCAGGAGCGCCTGCCGGATCGCCGCCGCCGCACTTGCGTCGACGCCCCAGGTTGGCTGATTGACCACCAGAACGTCAGGGCGTTGCAAAATCTCGCGGCCAATGACGAATTTCTGCAAATTTCCACCTGACAAAGAGCGAGCGGCATTTTCCGGCCCCGGTGTGCGCACGTCAAACTCATCAATGATCTTTTCGGTGAAATCCTTAACCCGGCCCCATTTCAGAAAGCCACGAGAGGTCAAGTTTTCGCGTACAGCGCCGGTCAACAGGGCATTTTCCAACAGGCTCATATCCGGGGCAGCGGCGTGGCCCAATCGCTCTTCGGGCGCGGCCAAAAGACCAAGGGCGCGGCGCGGGTTCGGACCCAACAGGCCGACATCCTTTCCGTTCAGCGTGATCACGCCGGGCAGGGCCAGCACTTCGCCAGACAGTGCACTCAGAAACTCGTCCTGACCGTTTCCGGCCACCCCGCCAATACCAAGAACCTCGCCCGCGCTCAATTTCAGTGAAATATCGCGGAGCGCGGTGCCGAAAGACGAGGGTGACGGCAGGCTCAGCCCCTCGATTGCCAGAACTACCTGGCCGGGTTTGAATTCTTCTCGCGTCGGAATATGCAGGCTTTCGCCAACCATCATTTCGGCCAGTTCGCGGGCGGATTTCTCACGTGGATCACAGGTATCAACCACTTTACCCAATCGCAGGATCGTGGCGTCTTCACAGAGGGCACGAATTTCCTCAAGCTTATGGGAAATATACAAAATTGCAGTCCCCTCGGCGGTAAGTTTGCGCAAGGTGTGAAACAGGATCTCTACTTCCTGCGGGGTAAGAACCGATGTGGGTTCGTCCATGATCAGCAGCCGTGGGTCTTGCAAAAGGCAGCGGATGATCTCAACCCGCTGACGCTCTCCGGCAGACAGATCGCCAACAATACGCGCTGGATCAAGTGGCAGGCCGTAAGCCTCACTTACCTCACTGATCCGCGTTGCCAATTCGCGCTGAGCCGGGGGATTATCCATGCCAAGCGCGATGTTTTCCGCCACATTCAGCGCGTCAAAAAGCGAAAAATGCTGAAACACCATGGCCACCCCTGCTGAGCGCGCAGCGGCGGGGTTTGCAGGTGTGAACGCCTTCCCTTCAAGCACCATTATGCCCCGGTCGGGTTTGACCAGCCCATAGATCATCTTGACCAAAGTCGACTTGCCGGCACCGTTTTCACCCAATAGCGCATGCACCTCACCCGGCCAAACGGTAAACGACACGTCGTCGTTCGCCACCACTCCCGGATAGGCCTTTCTCAGCCCATCAAGTGTTAACAGCGCTGATCTTTCTGTGCTTTCGTTTTCTGTCATCTGGCACTTCCCCGTTGGTATTTTTTATGTGCGCCACTTGTCTCAGTAGCGTGGCCGCCACCCCCACGGCAATGGCGTGCGGGTGTTTGCCCAGGGCTGGATCGCCGATCGGGCAGGTGATGCGGTCAATTTCTGCGCTTTCGTGACCCAGGGCAAGCAGGCGGTTGCGAAACCGCGCCCACTTGGTCGCCGAACCGATCAGGCCGGCGCTGGCAAAGCCGTGGCAAAGGGCAGCGTGGCATAATTCAAGGTCGATCACGTGACTATAGGTCAGGATTAGGTGAAACGCGTGTTTTGGTGCCTTGCGGAGCGCTGCTTCCGGCCGCGCAGCTGGTAAAACGGTAACCCCCGGCGGAATAGCTTCCGGGTAACGGTCGGGCGCGGTATCTATCCATGTGATCACAAAATCGGGCAGGGGTGTGATCACATTGACCAGGCCCCTGCCAACATGTCCGGCGCCGTATATCCAAAGCGGAGTGGGTGAGGGCGTGATCGGCTCGATCATCCAGCCATCTACCATACATGATGCGGGCATAACCCCTTGTGATCTGGCCGCTGATAAAAGCCGTGTGACTGATAGGGGTTGGTCTGTCGATCCCATCCGGCACCTCGCGAAAACGTCATTGTTTTCAATGCTCCGCACGGATTGAGCATCAAAAACTTCGCTTAGCAAAGTCACTGCTCCGCCACAGCACTGGCCCAGGGAAGGGCCCAGTGCGAGCCGCTCAAAAGACCTTTCGCCATTTCTTTCCAGCAACTCACGCGCCCGCGTTACGGCTTGCCATTCCAGCGCTCCGCCGCCAATTGTGCCTTCCTGCCCGTCTTGCCAGACCAGCATCGCCGCGCCGACCTCGCGCGGAGTTGAGCCTTCGGTCTGGGCAACAACGATTCTGACTACCTTTCCATTAACCGCGACGGCGTCAGCGAGGGCCATGAGGTCAATACTCATGCCCGCATCCTTTTGACAGCCGCCAAGATACGTTCGGGCGTGGCCGGGGCGTCCAGTGCAGGATAGTCGTCACCGCAGGCAGCCACCGCATCCGACAGCGCCAGAAAGGCAGAGATGCCCAGCATAAACGGCGGCTCGCCCACCGCCTTGGAGCGATAGATGGTGTCGGCGCGGTTTTCCCCGGGCCAAAGCGCAACATTGAAAATGTCAGGCCGATCCGAACAGGCCGGGATCTTGTAAGTCGAAGGCGCGTGAGTCAAAAGCCGCCCCTGATCGTTCCAGACCAGTTCTTCCATTGTCAGCCAACCGGCGCCCTGAACGTAAGCCCCTTCGATCTGACCGATATCCAGCGCCGGGTTCAAGCTGCTACCCGCGTCATGCAAAATGTCAGCGCGAAGAATGCGGTTTTCGCCGGTTAGGGTATCGATCACAACTTCAGTAATCGCCGCCCCGTAAGCGAAATAGAAAAACGGTCGCCCGCGCCCGCGGATCCTGTCCCAGCTAAGTTTTGGCGTGCGGTAGAACCCCGTTGCCGACAGGCTGATGCGGGCCTGATAAGCTAGGTTAGAGGCCTCGCTAAATGGCATGCTGTTGGGTCCGCCATACACCTGGCCGTCGCCAAAGCTTACCTCAACAGGTTTCACGCCCCAATGACCAGACAGGAACCGCACCAAGCGCCCGGTCAACCGGGTGCAGGCTGCTTTTACGGCCATGCCGTTGAGGTCAGAACCGGAAGAGGCAGCGGTAGCCGAAGTATTGGGCACTTTCGCCGTGTCCGTGGCTGTAATCCGGATGTTTTCCACCTGCAGGCCAAATATACTGGCAGCAACCTGAGCGACCTTCTGGTTCAGCCCCTGACCCATTTCAGTACCACCATGGTTCAGATGAACAGAGCCGTCTTGATAGATATGCACCAAAGCACCGGCCTGATTGAGGTGGCTGAGGGTGAATGAAATCCCAAACTTCAACGGCGAGAAAGCCAGTCCCTTTTTCAGCACTTCGTTTTCCGCATTCCAGTCGGCCACAGCCTGCATACGTCCGATATAATCGGCGCTTTTCTTGAGGTCGGCCAACATCCCATGCAGCTCAAAATCCTTGACGGATTGGTTGTAATGGGTGCGCTGTGTCTTTTTCCCTCCGTCTAAGGGCGCGGCATAGAAATTTCGCCTTCTCAGTTCAGCCGGATCCAGCCCCAGATCATGAGCGATATGGTCCATCACCCGCTCAATCCCCAACATCCCCTGCGGCCCGCCAAACCCGCGATAAGCGGTGGCGCTGGTTGTGTTGGTTTTCAGCCGGTGGCTGGTTATGCGCATGACAGGTACGTGATAGGCGTTATCGGCATGCAGCATGGCGCGGTCGGTAACTGGCAGTGACAGATCGGCGGCCCAGCCACAGCGGGCGTATTGGGTGAAATCGACACCGTACAGGCGCCCGTCATCGTCGTATCCGGCACGGTAGGCTATGCGAAAATCGTGACGTTTGCCCGTGATGATCATGTCGTCATCGCGGTCATAGCGCATCTTGCACGGCCGTCCGGTATGTGCTGCCGCTACGGCGCAAGCCACCGCCAAAGCGTTGCCCTGACTTTCCTTGCCCCCAAAGCCGCCGCCCATTCGCCTGATTTCAACGCGCACCGCGTGCATCGGTTTGCCCAAAGCCTCGGCCACTTTGTGTTGAATCTCGGTTGGGTGCTGGGTTGACGAATGGACCAGCATGTCACCGTTCTCCTGCGGCAGCGCCAGCGCGGCCTGCCCCTCAAGATAGAAATGTTCCTGCCCGCCCATTTCAATTGCGCCCTCGATCCGGTGAGGTGCGCCATTTATGGCATTGGTCGCGTCGCCATTTTCCCAGATCACCGGCCCGCCCTCAAAGCGGCTGTCGGCGGCAAGGGCATCATCAATGCTTAAAATGGCAGGGCGTGGATCAATGGTGATCTTGGCTTTCCGCACTGCTTTGCGGGCGGCGATATGGCTGTCGGCGGCCACTAGAAAAATCGGCTGGCCATGGTAAAATACTTCGCCCATCGCCAAGAGCGGTTCATCATGAGCTGCGGCGGAAACGTCGTTGGCATGCGGCAGATCGGTGGCCTTCATCACCAGCTTCACCCCGGGAGAATTTCGCACAGGCGATAGGTCTGCCCGTGTGATCACCCCGCGCGCCTCATGTGAAAGCCCAAAGGCCAGATGTAGGCAATCACTTGGCACCGGGATGTCGTCAACATAACGCGCCGTACCAGTGACATGCAGTTCACCGCTGTCATGGGGCAGGGGGGTATGCAGGGGGGATTTGCCACTCATGCGCTCACCTCCCTGACAGAAATAACCTCGCCCTGATCCTCAAGCCAAAACCGTACCAGCATGTTCTGAGCGACCTCCAGCCGGTAAGCCGCTGATGCACGCATATCCGAAAGTGGAGTGAAATCTCTGGCAAAAACGGGCAGTGTGTTGTTGACGGTTTCGCGGGTCCATTTTTGGCCGATAAGCGATTTTTCCACTTCGCTTGAACGTTTTGGCACCGCCGCCATACCGCCAAAGGCAATACGCACCGATTTCACAATTCCATCATTAACTTCGATATTGAACGCCCCCAGTACCGCTGAGATGTCCTGATCGAACCTTTTGGAAACTTTGTAGACCTTCAACCGGTCGGGCTGATTGGGTATGGTCACGGCCTCGATGAACTCGCCCGCCTGCAGATCCTGACGACCATATTCAATGAAATAATCCTCAAGCCGGATCACCCGGTGCGCGTCACCCCTGCGAAGATGCAATCGTGCGCCAAGGGCGATTAGCGGCGGTGGTGTGTCGCCGATCGGAGAGCCATTGGCGATGTTCCCGCCGATTGTCGCGGCCGAGCGTATTTGCTGGCTAGCAAAGCGACGCAGCATGGCGGCGAAATGTGGGTGACGTGGCCCAAGCCCCGCGCGTAGTTGGCTTATTGTTACACCTGCACCAATCCTAAGGCCGTCATCGCCCGCCACGATGTGTTGCAGATCCCGACAACCACCAAGAAAACCAACTCCGTGTAAATCGCGCAACCCTTTGGTCAGCCACAGGCTGATATCCGTCGCCCCGGCCACCAAAGTGGCATGCGGGTTGGCCATGACCCAATCGGCCAGTTCGTCTGAGGTCTCGGGCATGAAAGGTAGGGCGGGCGCGGGCAATTCATCCGGGCGATCAGCCAGCAAGACGGGATCACCTGCATATGCAACCGCATGGGCCGCGCGTATGACGGGCGCATAACCAGTGCACCGGCACAAGTTCCCGGCCAACACATCGTCAAAATCATCGTCGCCGCGTAATTGTGCAGCCACCAGTGAATTCACGATCCCCGGCGTGCAAAAGCCGCACTGAGATCCGTGATGCTCAACCATCGCATCCTGCACCGGATGCAGGCTTGCGTCAGGGTTGGCGATGCCTTCAATCGTGCGTATGGCCCGCCTATGCAATTGCGCCAGCATTGTTATGCAGGCATTTACAGCAGAGGCCCCCTTTTCATCGCCAGCCTCAGGTAAGAGAATGATCGTGCAGGCACCGCAATCGCCTTCGTTGCAGCCCTCTTTGGTGCCTTTCAACCCGCGACTTTCGCGCAGCCAATCCAGCACCGAACGCGTCGGATCGACGTCGTTTAACGTCACAGTCTCTCCGTTCAGAAGAAACGTAATATCCATGAAATCTTCCACCGCGTTACCAATCTCGTCCCCCAAATGCGCGCCCTCGATGCGGTGTAGAAAGCGCGCGGTATTGGCCTGCTTCAAGCAAAGCCGAGATTTTGGTTTATGGCAAGGAAATTGTTGAGATTTGCAAAACTGCACCTGAAGTACCGCTGATAACTGGGCTTCACCGGGGCAAAAAAATGTTGGAATACAGTATGGTAGCCCGGATTGATCAGCATTGCTTGAAACACCTGCACTTTTGCAAGGAATTTCTGAAAATTGGTGTTTCAGACCTGGTGACGCAGGGCGAAATACGGAATTTGACCGCGAAAAACCAAACTGTGCAATTAGTCGTTTTCTCCAGCGCGTTGCTCGGGTAGCCTTGTTCTCATGTCCCGATCCGCCCGATTCATCCACCTGCGCCTGCATTCCGAATACTCGTTGCTTGAGGGCGCGGTTCCGGTCAAAAAACTGGCAGGTTTATGCACGCGCGCTGACATGCCCGCCGTGGCACTGACCGATACCAATAACATGTTTGCCGCGCTTGAGTTCTCCGAGAAAATGGCGGGCGAAGGGGTGCAGCCGATCATCGGCTGTCAGGTCGATCTGACCTATGATCCAGCCCCACCCGGCTCGCCCCCTCGCGACCCTGCTGCGCTGGTATTACTGGCGCAGAATCAGACGGGTTATCTGAACTTGATGAAACTAAACTCCTGCCTTTATCTGAAGGGCGATGGGGCGCTGCCTCAGGTCACTATGAGCGAGTTGAAGGCCCATAACGAGGGGCTGATTTGCCTGACCGGTGCGGCTGACGGACCGTTGGGGCGTTTGATCCAGGCCGGGCAGGAGGATAAGGCCGGGGCGCTGCTGGATCAGCTTGAGGCTGCCTTTTCGGATCGGCTGTATATCGAACTTGGGCGCCATCCGGGTGATGCTGGTTTGCCCACAGGCGAACAGGTCTGCGAGCGTGCCTTTGTCGAGCTTGCTTATGCCCGCAACCTTCCGCTGGTTGCCACCAACGATGTCCACTTTCCGGGAACTGATCTTTTTGAGGCTCACGATGCTCTTTTGTGTATTGCAGACGGCGCTTACGTGGACCAGCAGGAAGAGCGCCGCCGCCTGACCCCGCAGCATTACTTCAAAAGTGCCGAGGAGATGGTGACCTTGTTCGCTGATCTGCCCGAGGCGGTGGAGAATACCATAGAAATCGCCCGGCGTTGTGCTTTCAAAGTGGAAAAGCACGTGCCGATCCTGCCCAAATTCGCGGATGACGAGATTGACGAACTGCGCCGTCAGGCCGAGGCGGGGCTGAAACAGCGTCTGGCTGTGATCAAGCCTTCAGCTTCGGTCGAAGAATACACCAAACGGCTGGAGTTTGAACTTGGCATTATCGAAGGCATGGGCTTTCCCGGCTATTTCCTGATTGTTGCCGATTTCATCAAATGGGCCAAGGACCAGTATATTCCGGTGGGTCCGGGGCGTGGTTCAGGCGCCGGTTCGCTGGTGGCATACGCGCTGACCATCACTGACCTTGATCCGCTGCGTTACAGCCTGCTGTTTGAACGGTTTCTCAACCCTGAACGCGTCAGTATGCCCGACTTCGACATCGACTTCTGCATGGAGCGGCGCGAAGAAGTTATCCAGTACGTGCAAGAGAAATACGGCCGTGAAAAGGTGGCCCAGATCATCACCTTCGGGGCCCTCCTTTCAAAGGCCGCCGTGCGCGATGTGGGGCGGGTTCTGCAGATGCCGTACATGCAGGTTGACCGGCTTTCAAAGATGATACCGGTCGAGGGGGTCAAGCCGGTCTCGATCGAGAAAGCGCTGGCGGACGAGCCGCGCCTGCGTGATGCGGCCCGCGCCGAGGAGGTGGTGGATCGCCTGCTGAATTATGCTAAGCGACTCGAGGGGCTTTTGCGCAACGCCTCGACCCATGCGGCCGGGGTTGTTATCGGCGACAGGCCGCTTGATGAACTAGTACCGCTCTATCAGGATCCGCGCTCGGACATGCCCGCCACCCAGTTCAATATGAAGTGGGTCGAGCAGGCCGGGCTGGTCAAGTTTGACTTTCTTGGGCTTAAAACCCTGACAGTGATCCAAAATGCGCTCGACCTGCTGAAAACGCGAAATGTACAAGTGGACATTGGTTCCATCCCACTTGATGACGCTAAAACGTACGAATTGTATGCCTCGGCCAAAACCGTTGCGGTGTTCCAGGTTGAAAGTTCGGGCATGATGGACGCGCTTCGGCGGATGAAGCCCACTTGCATCGAGGACATCGTGGCGCTGGTCGCGCTCTATCGTCCCGGCCCGATGGAAAACATCCCGGCCTATTGCGAAGTAAAGAACGGTCAACGCGATTTGCAAAGCCTGCACCCGTTGATTGATCATATCCTTGAAGAGACACAGGGTATCATCGTTTACCAGGAACAGGTGATGCAGATCGCCCAGGAAATGGCTGGCTATACGCTGGGCGGTGCTGACCTTCTGCGTCGCGCTATGGGTAAAAAAATCGCCGAGGAAATGGCCAAGGAACGGCCGAAATTCGTCGAAGGTTCGCTGGCCAACGGGGTTGAGCGCAAAAAGGCGATGGAAGTTTTTGACCTTCTCGAAAAGTTTGCCAATTACGGCTTTAACAAATCCCACGCGGCGGCCTATGCGGTGGTCAGCTACCAGACCGCGTGGCTCAAGGCCAATCACCCGGTCGAGTTCATGGCCGGGGTGATGAACTGCGATATCCACCTGACCGACAAACTGGGTGTTTACGCCGAAGAGGTGAAACGCGGGCTTGAGATCGAGATTGTGCCACCTTGCGTCAATCGCTCGAAAGCGCGGTTTTCGGTTGCAGATGGGTGTGTGGTTTATGCCCTTGGGGGGCTGAAAAACGTCGGCGTTGAAGCGATGAAACTGATAACAGAAGGACGTGACGATAAATCGTTCGCCACTCTGTTTGACCTTGCTCGCCGGGTCGATCTGAAACGCGTCGGCAAGCGCCCGATGGAAATGCTGGCGCGCGCCGGAGCATTTGACGTGCTGGATGGCAATCGGCGACGAGTATTTGACAGCCTTGACGGGCTGGTTGCGTATTCGGCGGCAATCCATGATCAGCGCGCCTCGGATCAAGTGTCGCTGTTTGGCGAGGCGGGGGATGACCTGCCTGAACCGCGTTTAAGCCCGGTCGATGACTGGCTGCCCGGCGAACGTCTGGCCGAAGAACATAAAGCCATCGGCTTTTACCTTTCTGGTCATCCCCTGGATGACTATCTGCCCGCATTGAAACGCAAGGGCGTTATGACATTGGAAGAGGTGCGCAAAGCTGCCGAACGGGCTCCGATGGTGGCTAGAATGGCCGGATCAGTGGCGGGACGGCAGGAACGCAAATCTGCCCGCGGCAACCGCTTTGCCTTCGCTCAGATGTCTGATCCAACTGGGCTTTATGAGGTGACGTTGTTCTCTGAGGCTCTGGAAAAAGCCCGCGAGCACCTTGAGACGGGTGAGAATGTGGTCATAGGGGTCGAGGCCAACATGGAGGCCGATCAGCTCAAGCTGCTGGTGCGATCAGTGGCGCCGATTGACACTGTGGTTGCAGATGCGGGCGGTATGGAACTGAAGATTTACGTCGATAGTGCCGCGGCGCTGCCATCCCTCGCTTCTTTGTTGTCACGCGCCGGAGAGGGGGCCAAAAACGCCCGCCCCGGGGCTGTAAACCTGTGCTTGCTTGATCCGGGTCTGCCGGGCGATGTCTATATGACTCTGGGGCAGGATTTTCCCCTTAACCCGCAAATCAAGGGCGCTTTGAAATCATTGCCGGGTGTGCTGGACATAGAAGAGGTCTGAGGGCAAAGGCTTTTCCAAAACGATCTGCTCGCGCTCACCTGCAATTACCAATGTGGCGGCCGTTGATCCGCCAGCGGTACCGACCCGCCCGCATCGGCCTCCCGCTCCGCTTCGCGCTGCATCAGCATCTCGATAAGACGGGTAAGTCGGGCCAGTTCTTTGTCCTGACCTGCGACCACGTCCGACAGCTCCTCAAGAACCTTGGTCAGGTGGGCGATGCTTTCTTCCAGGTAAGTGATGCGGGTTTCAGACATAGGCCTCCCAATACAGGGTTGTTGAGTGCCGTCATACCTTTTATTCTTTCCACATCAAATTTTGACGCAAAAAGGGGATGGATATGAATCTGTCACTTAAAGCAGCCTTTGCGGCGTTGTTGCTGGCTGGATCCGCTGGCGCAGTTCAGGCCTATGACGGAGAGCAATTTGTGGTCTGCAAGCTGAACCCGAATGGCGATAATTTTCTGGCCCTCAGGACCTGTGGCGCGACTTCATGTAAAATGATTAGTAAACTCGGGCCGGGGACATTTGTGATCACAATGGAGCCATACGAGACAAATGGCTGGCGAGAGATCATCGTGCAAAGCCATATCGAAGATTGGTCCTATGGCGGCCGGTCTGGTTGGGTTTATGGCAGATATATCTGCGAGGTGCGTTACTAACGCCATCTCAGCCCTGCAATTGCACCGCAAAACTTGCCCCTTGCCCGTCCATCCGCTAGACCGCGCGCGAAGCCCAGTTGATCGGACAGAACATGGCCAAGCAAAAGAAGCAACCTCGCCCCCGCGCCGAGACCCCTAAAGGGTTTCGCGACTATTTTGGTGCCGAGGTTGAGACCCGTAAAAAGATGCTGGATCAGATCGCTGCCGTTTATCATCTTTATGGTTTTGATGCGCTGGAAAGCTCGGCGGTTGAGACCGTTGACGCACTTGGCAAGTTCCTGCCCGACGTTGAACGGCCGAACGCCGGTGTATTCGCCTGGCAGGAAGACGATGATCAGAAATGGCTGGCTTTACGCTATGACCTGACGGCACCTCTGGCGCGGGTTTTTGCCCAACACCGCAATGACCTGCCAACGCCCTACCGGCGCTATGCAATGGGTCCTGTATGGCGTAACGAAAAACCCGGTCCGGGCCGGTTTCGCCAGTTCTATCAGTGTGATGCCGACACTGTTGGCACAGCAAGCATGGCCGCAGACGCCGAGATTTGCGCCCTGCTGGCGGATACGCTGGAGGCGGTGGGGATTGAACGCGGTGACTACATTATTCGGCTGAACAATCGCAAGGTGCTGAACGGGGTGCTTGAGGTTATGGGGCTGGAAGAAGGCGAGACACGCGAAGCGGTTCTGCGCACCATCGACAAGTTTGACAAGGTCGGCGAGGCTGGCGTGCGCGAGCTTTTAGGCAAAGGGCGTCTGGATGCGTCGGGGGCATATATCGACGGGGTTGGGTTGTCAGCGGATCAGGCCGAGCCAGTGATTGCATTCCTGACCTCCAGGGGTAAAGGTGCGGCAGCGACGCTGGCTAATTTGCGCCAGGCTGTTGGTGCGTCGCAAACCGGGCTAGAAGGCATTGGTGAGCTTGAAGTTATCACCGAATTACTGGCAGCTCAGGGTTACGGCCCCGACCGGGTCGAGATCGACCCGTCAGTGGTGCGTGGCCTTGGGTATTATACCGGGCCCGTCTATGAGGCCGAGCTGACCTTTGAGATTACCGACGAAAAGGGCCGGGTGCGCCAGTTCGGGTCGGTCGCCGGGGGTGGGCGCTATGACGATCTGGTCAAGCGCTTCACAGGACAGG
>JAAEUB010000477.1 GCA_024227755.1 Paracoccaceae bacterium
CCCCCCCGTTCCGGCTTCTGCCCCCCATTTCAAACCTGTGCGCCAACCGTTTCGAGCCAAATAGCTGGCGGTTGAGGCCAGAGCATCAGCGGGATCGTCACCCCAGATATCGCGTCGTCCATCACCAGTGAAATCTACTGCGAATGAATGATAGGACGTGGGTATGAACTGAGTATGTCCCATAGCCCCGGCCCAGCTTCCGGTCAGTTGCCGCGATGAGGTATCGCCGCGATCAAGGATACGCAAAGCGGCAATTAATTGGGTCTCATAGAAGTTCGCACGACGCCCGTCAAAGGCCAGCGTGGCCGTCGATGAAATGACCGGAATTTGCCCGCGCTTTTCACCAAACTGACTTTCCATGCCCCAGATCGCCGTAACGATCCGCGCATCGACACCAAATTTCTCCTCAATGGCAGTGAGCATTTTTGCGTGTCTCGTAAACGCGGCGCGTCCCTTTGCGAGCCTTTCATCTGATGTCGCGATTGAGAGGTATTCTTCTAAGGTCCGGCGGGTTTGAATCTGGGTGCCATCGCGGGTGATGACGCCGGGAATGTAACCGACATTCGCGAGCGCCATATCTAATGTTGCGGATGAGATGCCCGCGCGGCGTGCGCGAGGTCGAAATGATACTATCCAATCCGCAAAGCTTGGATTTCTAACAGGCCTCAAGTCCGCGGGCAGATCGTCCACGCTGACTTGTTGAATGGGGATGACGGTACCCGCACATGCTGCAACACTAAATGTGCCGCAGAAAGAAAGAAAAACACGTCTGTTGAGTTTCATATCCTCACCAAGAATAGCCAAATTGCGCCAAAAGAAAAGACTGCAAAGAGGAAACCGACAAGCAGCATCTATTGCCGAAGAGTATATCATTCTGGAACGCACGCCTCAGTATTGGGCAAACAAAAGGCCGCACAGATGAGTTAAGAGACCTGAACCTAAGTGTGACAGTGCCTTAAAAAGCTGAGGTGCTTTGATGCGGTCGCGGTACTGGCTGCAAACTCCTGAATGATTTACTGTCACAGAAGCTTGGTTTACATTGAAACTGCTAAAATCAACCTCTGGGGGCCTTATGTCCGAGAATTTTCAGCGCCTTCGCGCCATCATAGATGACAAGACCCTTAGCCCCAGACAAAAGGCGCATTATCTGGCGTTAGAGGCGGAAAATATGCTGCCTTACCCAACGCTTGACGCAGAAACTACCGAAGCGCTGGAGGCGCGGGTGATTTGCGACATGTATGAGGGTCACGCGCCTTTTAAACCGCGATATGTCCTGCCAGATTTTGCAAAGGTGCTTAAAAATGGCAGCGTCTATCTTGAACTTCCCGCGCCGCAAAATCTGGACGAGGCGATTAATACGCTGATGATCGCTTACCATCATACACCGTCGGTAACCGGTATTCCGGTTTATGTCGGCCAGCTTGATGACCTCCTTTTGCCTTTTTGCGAAGGTGTTTCCGACGAAGCACTCTACTGCAAAATCAAGCTTTTCTGGCGCTATCTTGACCGGGTTCTGCCGGATGCTTTCATGCATGCAAATATCGGCCCCACTGACAACCGGGTGGCGCGCGCCATTTTGCGGGTAGATGCTGAACTTAAGCAGATCGCACCGAACCTGACATTCCTTTATGACCCTGAGATCAGCGGCGATGAAATACTGGAAATGGCGACCAACAACATTGTTGAATGCTCAAAGCCTCATATCGCCAATCACCCGGTACACCGCGACACTTTTGATACTATGGGATATGGAATTGTAAGTTGTTACAATGCGTTACCCCTTGCGGGCGGATCATCGACCATGCCAAGGGTAAACCTGGCCGAAGTTGCAAAACGTGCAACCAGTAGCGCGGATTTCTTTCAAACCTTGTTGCCTCATTACATGGAACTTGCTTTTCGCCTGACGGAAGCGCGGGTGGATTATCTTTATAATCACTCGAACTTTTTCAACTCGTTTCTGGTCGATGAGGGCTGGATTGACCCGGATCGTTTCACCGTGATGTTCGGGGTTTTTGCCATGGCCGAGGCGGTAAATATCCTACAAGATCTTGAAGGGCACAAGGGGCGCTATGGCTTTGACGATCAGGCCAATGCGCTTGGCTATGAAATGTCCAAAATGATGGCCGGCATTGTTGAAAATCGCCCGCTTGAAAACGTCTGGCGAGGCCGGGCGATGCTGCATTCGCAGGCCGGGCTTTCGACCGACGCTGAGACCACCCCCGGCGTGCGCATTCCTTATGGAACCGAGCCTGATCCCGTTTCTCATGTGCAGGCTCTGGCACCCCATCACCAGTATTATACATCAGGGATCAGTGAAATTCTGACGGTGGATGAGACCATCAAGAACAACCCCGAGGCAATGCTGCAGCTTTGCAAAGGTGCGCTTTCCAGCGGCTTTCGCGAGTTCACCGCAAATGTCGCCAGCAACGATCTGGTGCGAGTGACCGGATACATGATCCGGCTGTCTGACGTGGCCAAGTTTCAGGCTTGCGAGGGATCGCGCACAAATACCACCGCTTTGGGGACCGAGGCGGCTGAAATGACGGGAATTCTGGATCGTAAACCACGGGTAGTTGGCCATGAGCTTTCCCCAAGCTACGGTAAATAAAGTCCTGACATATTCGCTGGTGGACGGGCCAGGTAACCGGTTGGTAATCTTTTTGCAGGGCTGCAATTTCAACTGCCCAAGCTGCCATAATCCGTACACGGTAGGTTCTTGCGATGATTGCGGGCAATGCGTTCCGGCCTGTCAATCTGGGGCGCTTTCGCTGGTTTCAGGAAAGGTGGTTTTCGACCCCAACCCCTGTGATCAATGCGATGATTGCCTGACCATATGCCCAATTAGCGCCAGCCCAATGACAAAGCGGATGGGCGTGGACGACATCCTTGAAATTGCACGCAAAAACCGTGCTTTTCTTAGTGGCATCACGGTTTCCGGCGGCGAAGCGACGTTGCAGTTGAAATTCATCATCGCATTGTTTGAAGCCATCAAAGCCGACCCCGATCTGCGCCACCTTACCTGTTTTGTCGATACCAATGGACATCTTGGACCTAAGGGGTGGGCAAGGCTGCTACCGGTCACGGATGGCGTCATGCTTGATATTAAGGCGTTTGATCCAGGCCTGCATTTCAGGCTTACGGCTCAGGACAATTCCAAGGTTCTTGCTTCTGCCCACACGGTTTATGCTGCGGGTAAGCTGAGTGAATTGCGGTTTCTTGCTATTCCCGGAAAGACCGACACAGCGAATGAAATTAACCGTTTGGCGCAGTTTCTTAAGAGCTTTGACGCGGGCATCCGTGTCCGGCTGAACGCATTTCAACACCACGGCGTGCGTGGCCAAGCGCTTGACTGGCCAAAGATGGAAAAGGCCGGGATCGAGCACATCATGGCCGAGTTGAACGCGGCCGGGTTCAACAATGTGATCACCCCGGCGTTGTATCTGTAGCCCGCAAACTTAGCTTTTTACCCGCAGCATTTTCGGGTCATAAAGCGCGCCGGTTTCAAGTCTGCACTTAATCCGCTCACTTGCCACCTCCAACTCATACTCACCCGCTTCCAACCAGCTTTGATTGACGCCATCCGCACGCCGGACATAGCCATAACCGATTGATTTAGCGACACTATAGCCATACCCGCCTGAGGTGAGCCAGCCCACGCGTTGACCATTTCTGTAAATGGTTTCGCGCCCCAGCAAGACCACATCAGGATCGTCCATCGTGAAACAGGCCAGTAGTTTTTGAACGCCACTTTCCCTTTGCGCCGCGACGGCTTTGCGCCCCTTAAAGGGAATGTTTTTCTTCATTTTGACAGCCCAGCCCAACCCAGCCTCGTCGGGGGTATGGTCGGGGCCAATATCAGCGCCCCAGGCGCGGTAACCTTTTTCCAGCCGACAGCTTTCAATGGCGCGGTAACCGGCGTCTTTAAACCCAAGCCCCTGCCCCGCCTCCATCAGTGCCGCGTAGACCGTGGTGGCGTATTCGACCGGCAAGTGCAGTTCCCAGCCCAGTTCCCCGACATAGGTTACCCTAAGAGCCAGCACCGGGCAGCCGGCAATGCCAATGGTGCGCGTGGTGGCAAAAGGAAAGCCAGCGTTTGAGACGTCATCGCGGGTTGCCGCCTTTAACACCTTGCGTGCATTCGGCCCCATCAGAGACAGCACCGCATTTGACGAGGTAATATCAAACAACTGACAGTTCAGACCCGCCGGAATATTTCGGCTGATCCAGTTGAAATCATGGGTGGCAAAACCAGTGCCTGTGACGATGTAAAACTCGTCCCTTGCCAAACGCGCCACGGTCAGGTCACATTCGATCCCACCCCTATCGTTTAGCATTTGGGTATAGACCAGCGATCCCACCGGTTTGTCCACGTCGTTCGCCGCAATCCAGTTCAGCGCGGCGACGGCGTCGGGGCCTTTCAGGGCAAATTTCGCGAAAGATGTTTGGTCAAACAAAACCACAGCCTCACGCACCGCCTTGTGTTCTCGGCCAACGGCCTCAAACCAGTTCTGGCGCCCAAAACTGTAGACATCGCGTGGTTCTTCGTCCTCGCCAGCAAACCAGTTTGGCCGCTCCCATCCCAGTTTTTCGCCAAAACACGCGCCCTGATCCGACAGCAGATCATAAAGCGGGGATTTGCGGCAGGGGCGGCCCGAACTCATTTCCTCGTAGGGCCAGGCCATTGTGTAGTGCTTGCCGTAAGCTTCGACAGTGCGGGTGCGCACCCAGTCGGTGTCAAAATGCGGGCGACCAAAGCGGCGGATGTCAGCGGCCCAGAGGTCATAGGGCGGCTCGCCATCCTTGACCCATTCGGCCAGCGCCATACCCGCCCCGCCACCGGCAGCGATGCCAAAGGCATTAAAACCGGCCCCGACGAAGAAATTTCGCAGCTCTGGTGCTTCGCCAATGATGAAATTACCATCCGGGGTGAAGCTTTCAGGTCCATTGGTAAGGGTGCGAACACCGGCGTTTTCCAGCGCCGGAACCCGACCCAAAGCCAGCTCCATCAACGGTTCAAAATGGTCAAAATTACTGTCGAGAAGCGTATAGTGAAAACCTTTAGGCACGCCGTTCACTGCCCACGGGATCGGATTAGCCTCATAGCCCCCCATGACCAGTCCGCCGACCTCTTCCTTGTAATAAGTCAGCCGGTCGGGGTCACGCAATGTTGGCAGGTTTGCGGGCATGCCTTCGATTTTTTCGGTCACCATGTACTGGTGCTCCATCGAAACCAATGGCACGTTGACGCCGAAGCGCGCGGCGAAAATGCGGCTCCATTGTCCGGCACAAAGCACGACTTTTTCGCATTCGATCCGTCCCTTTTCGGTCAAAACCGCTTTGATCACGCCGCCTTCCATTTCAAGGTCGGTTACTTTGGTGTCCTCAAAGATCTTGGCCCCGCTCATGCGCGCACCCTTGGCCAAGGCCATAGTGATATCGGCCGGGTTGGCCTGCCCGTCCGTGGGCATGAAGGCGGCGCCGACAAGGTCGTCGATATTCATCAAAGGCCACAGATCAAGCGCCTCGCGCGGCGTTAAAAGCTCCATCTCCAGCCCAAAAGAATGTGCCGTAGTGGCCTGGCGCTTGACCTCGGTCCAGCGTTCCTGATTGCACGCCAGCCTAAGCCCACCATTCATTTTCCAGCCAGTGCCAAGGCCAACCTCATCCTCGATATTATTATAAAGATCAACGGAGTAGCCGAGAAGCTGGGTGATATTTGCGTTTGAGCGCAATTGCCCCACCAGCCCGGCGGCGTGAAAGGTGGTGCCAGAGGTCAGCTTTTGACGCTCTAAAAGAACCGTCTCGACCCCCAGCTTGGCCAGGTGGTAGGCAGTTGAGCAGCCAACAATGCCGCCGCCGATAATGACGACTTTGGACGCGGAGGGAAGGTCTTTCATATTCGCCTCAGGTGTTTTGGTAATCAGCGTAGGCACGCCGGAACCGGGTCAGGTTTTCGGCCGTATAGGCCGCATAATCGATATCGAGTTTAGAGGTCGGTTCGCTGACCATGCTCCACATTGTTTCGCGCATCAGGGACGCGCATTTCATGGCGTGGTAGCGATGCCATAGGTCGCCCGTGAGGGCCGCGTCAAAGTAAAGCTCAAGCATGTGACGCTCGGCAGTTTCTTCAAGGCCATTGTTTGAGGCCAGCCCGCCAAGGTCAAAGAGCGGCGTGTTAAACCCGGCATAGTCCCAGTCGATCAGCCAAAGACGGGCACCGTCATCAAGGATATTGGCAGCCAGAAAATCGTTGTGGCCAAAGACAATGTCAAATGGACCCGCCGCGGCCTCCAGAGTTGAAGATATCTGCAAGAATTCAGGCAGGGTCGTCTTGTAGCTGCTGCCACCCTCGTCAAGGGTTGCGCAATAATCATGGATCACATGAAACACCCAAAAAATAAGCGCCGGGCCACGCAGATGTCTGGGAACCTCGCGGTGGCACTTTTGCATCAGGGGAATAATGCGCTCTAACGCGCCAGGCGCGCGGATGTCGGGTTCGTCGTAGGTGCGGGCATCTATGAAATCGATCACGCTCAGCCCATCTTCGGCATGGATCACCGCAGGCGATATTCCCGCCGCATGGGCAGCGCGCGCAGCGGCAAGTTCGTTGAAACGCAGCAGTTGATGCTCGGGCAGATCTTCGCCAAAGCGCGCGACATAGCGCCCGCTATCGTCGCTTACCACGAAATTCAGATTGGTGAGTCCGCCACCTAATGGTTCGACCTTTATCTGGCCATGCCAAAGGGTCAAATCGCGCAACCGCGCAAGGGCGTTTTCCTTATCCATGCGCGTCCTCCAACCCATAGCGAATGCGCGCTGATCTGGCCGAGGCTGAAATGATCCGATCGGCGATGATGGCGATAAAGGCGATGGCTAGTCCGGCCACCAGCCCACGCCCGGTATCGGCCTTGGTCAGGGCGATATAGACCTCCTGCCCCAGATCGCGGGTGCCCACCAGGGCGGTGATTACCAGCATCGAAAGCGCCAGCATGATGGTCTGATTGAGGCCCAAGAGAACCTCGGGCAGTGCCAGTGGCAGGCGGATGCGGGTTAACAGTTGCCAGCGAGTGCAACCAGCAACCACACCCGCCTCTACCAGTTCAGGTCTGACCGAGCGCACCCCGTGGGCGGCATAGCGCACCGCAGGCACCAGCGCATACAGCACAATCGCAATCATCGCGGTAAAATCCCCGATGCGAAAAAGCATCACCACCGGGATCAGGTAGACAAAGCTGGGAAGGGTCTGCAGCGTGTCGATTATGACGCCGATAATGCCACCTGCACGCCGGTTGGTGGCGGCCAGCACCCCAAGCGGAATACCGATAAGCGAAGCAAGGATGACCGAGACACCGCACAGGTAAACCGTGATCATCGCTTTTTCCCACATCCCGGTCGTGACGATGAATAGCGTCATTAAGGCGTTCATCAACGCCAGTTTCCAACCGCCAAAACGCCAACCTATCAAGGCAATTATGGCCAAGGCCCAAGGCCACGGCAGGCCGAGGAAAAAGCGTTTGGTCGGTAAAAGGAAATAGTTGAGGAAAAACAGTTTTATCGCCTCAAACGCGTCATAATAGTTGATATTCAGGTATTTCACCGAATTGTCCCAGAAGGCTCCGGTGGTCAGCCAGTATTCTTCGGGGAAGGATTGAAAGAACGGCCAGATGCGACCCAGCAAAAAAGCTGCCACAAGGATCGCCAGAATGGCGAAACTGCGTTTATAGCGGATCAAGGCGTTGCCCTTGGATTTGGGTTGATGGGTGCTGGCGCGTTCGGAAAAGGCCTGACTTAGCCGGTCCACCGCAATGGCAAGGATGACGATGGCAATGCCAGCCTCAAATCCGCCGCCAATATCGAGCCTTCTGAGTGAGGACAGCACGTCAAATCCCAGCCCCCCGGCACCGATCATCGAGGCAATGATCACCATGTTCAGCGACAACATGATCACCTGATTGACCCCGACCATCAGGCTGCTGCGTGCTGCAGGCACCAAGATGCGCCATGTCATCTGCGCCTGCGTACAGCCGGTCATGACGCCGAAATCCTTGATCTCGGGATTAACCGCCTTTAGCGCCATGGTGGTAATGCGAACCATCGGTGGCATGGCGTAAATCACCGTCGCCACCAATGCCGCCACCGGGCCAAAGCCGAAAAGAACCAGTATGGGCACCAGATAAGCAAAAATCGGGATCGTCTGCATAAGATCCAGCAAGGGTTTCAGCATCCGGTCAAAAAGCGGGTGACGGTAGGCAAGGATGCCCAGCGACAACCCACCAATGACCCCGATCGGCACGGCAATGATGACCGAGGACAGGGTTATCATCGCACTTTCCCACTGGCCGAAAACAGACAGGTAGAGAAAGGCAAAGCCGACGATTGCGGCAAGTATCCAGTCGCGCGCGTAATGCCCCAGGGCGATGACGCAGGCGGTTATAGTGATCCAGCTGAATGGCGGCAATATCTGGTTCGCACGACGCCCCGGCCCGTCCATGAAGCCTTCGGCCAATAAAGCGCGGGTCAGGTTATAGGGCTGTTCGATAAGCCAGGATATGGCGCGGGTAAATTCCTTGAAGGTGAAGAACCCAAAATGAACGTCCTCGACCAGGTATTTCATTGCCGCTGACACCCAGTCCTTCAGCGGGATAACCCAAGCTTTTGGGTAGTCGAATGCCCAGGCAAGACCTGTGGCCTCGGCCCAGCCAGCGCCCATTCGCGCCAACAGCCATGTCAGCACCAAAAGGGTAATAAAAATCCAGGTTGAGGGGTGTCTGAAGGTGCTCATCGCGCACTTTTTCCGAGTAAAACGCGAATGACCGCAGCGGCGTTGATGGACCCGACCGGTTTCCCCTCGTCGACCACCAACAGTGGCTCGTCAGCTTCGATCACTTGCTCGGCCACCTCGACGATTTTGGCGCTGGCAGGAATTCCCTGTCCTGCGCCCTTGCCACCGACCTGCATGATTTTACCAACTGACATTACCTTATCGCGCGGTACGTGGCGGGTGAACTCTTCGACATAGTCATTGGCCGGATTAAGCACCAATTCCTCAGGCGTTGCGACCTGGATGATCGCGCCGTCTTTCATGATGGCAATGCGGTCCGCTAGCCGGATTGCTTCGTCAAAATCATGGGTGATAAAGACGATGGTTTTAGCCAACATGCCTTGAAGGCGCAAAAACTCGTCCTGCATTTCGCGCCGGATTAGCGGATCAAGCGCCGAGAAGGGTTCATCAAGAAACCAAAGCTCAGGCTCATCCGCCAGTGAGCGGGCGATGCCGACGCGTTGCTGCTGGCCGCCGGAAAGCTCGCGCGGGTAATAACCTTCGCGCCCCTTCAGGCCGACCAGTTCTATCACCTCCATTGCGCGTGCCTCGGCCAGCTTTCGCTTTTGCCCCTGAATGGTCAGGGGAAAGGCAACATTTTGCAGAACTGTCAGGTGCGGCAACAGGGCGAAGTGCTGAAATACCATGCCCATCTTGTGGCGACGGATTTCGATCATCTCTTTGTCGGATGCTTTCAACAAATCCGTGCCATGAAACAAAATCTCGCCGGCGCTGGGTTCGATCAGCCGTGACATACAACGCACCAAAGTGGATTTGCCCGAACCCGACAAGCCCATGATCACGAAAATCTCGCCCTCGCGAATGTCGATATCAGCCTTGCGCACGGCGGGGATCAGACCGGCCGCCCGAATCGTCTTCATGTCCGGGGTTGGATTGGCATCCAGAAAACTGTCCGCCCCCGCGCCGTAAAGCTTCCAGACGTTTTTACACACGAGTTTCGCGGGAGCGGTCATGACGCCTCGTCTGTCTGTTAAGGATTAAGGCTGACTTCCGGGGCCGCGTGTGCCGCCCCGGAAGGGAGTTTGATCAGCGCTTTACTGGCCGATCCAGGCGGTCCAGCGCGCTTCATTGCTGTCCATCCAGGCATCGACCACATCTTCAACAGATTTACCGTCAAGATCGACCTCGCCAACCATGGCGCTCATCTCGGCGTTGGTCAGAGTATAGGCCTGAACAGCGGCGTAAGCACCCGGCCACTTTTCTTCCATGCCAGCCCAGGCAGCTTTCCAGATTGGCCCGCGCGGCTTGCCGCAATCATAGGCCATATCGGGGTTCACCCCAACCGACGGATCCGAATAACACTCGGCGGAATAGGGTGGGAAATCAACGAATTCGCCCTCAAACTTGGCTGGTGCCCAATGCGGTACATAGACCCACAGGATGACCGGAGCCTCGCGCTGATAGGCGCTTTCAAGCTCGGCAAAAAGTGCGGCATCGGTGCCCGCATGGACGACCTCAAAGCCAAGATCCAACGCTTCTACACGTTCATCATCAAAGCCGCCCCAGGTCACAGGGCCACCAACATAGCGTCCCTTGGGCGCCGTTTCGGCGGTTGCAAATTCAGCCGAGCAGGCCTTCAACGCTTGCCAGTCCGGCAAGCCCGGGCAACGCTCTTTCATGTAAAGAGGATACCACCATTCTTCGATCGCCTGCAGGCCGGTTTCACCTGCATTAACCACATTGCCGGTGGCGGTGGCTTCATCCAGCGCCTCTTGCCCGGTAGTCGCCCAAATCTCCATTGCAAGCGTCAGATCGCCGTCCTTCAAACCTGCAAATTGCGCGATATAATCAGCCTGGACATATTCGACGTTATAACCGGCCTCTTCCAAAATCGCACCCATGATCTGGGTGTTGATCAACTGGCCGGACCAGTCATGCAGTGTCAGTTTTATCGGATCAGTGCTTTCCACTTCCGCCAGTGCGGCAGTTGCTAAAATTGCCCCAGTAGCAACGCCAGTTAAAGCGCATTTCATCAGTTTCCTCATTGGGAACCCCCCAGTTGTTTTGTGACGGGAATCGCCCCGCATGGGGAAATCCTGAGCCTAAAACCCTCACAGGTCAACATTTTCTGTGGGTTTTTGTGGTTTTTCTTAGTTTTTTGTTGTTTTATGTGGATATCCCTGCTTTGTGAGGGATGCAGATTTCACAAAAGCGACGCCGGTAAATGACCGATACAATGCAAAAATCCAACCATCGCGAACAGGAAATTCTGAATGAATTGCGGCTGGCTGGCGGGTCCTGCCGGGTCGGGTATCTGGCTGAAAGACTGGGAGTTTCCGATGAAACAGTTCGCCGCAATATAAAAGCGCTGCAATCAAAATCACTAGTGCGTAAAGTCCACGGGGGGGTGTTGCTGAGCGAGGACATGACCCTGACCGAGCAGCCCTTTCAGGCGCGGATGCGTCAAGGGGCTGATGCAAAACGCCGTATCGCGGCAAAGTTCGCAGAAATGATTTCAGACGGGGCGTCGCTGTTTTTGGATATCGGCTCAACCACGGCCTATGCGGCGCAGGCCTTACGCTCAAAACGTGATCTCTATATCGTCACCAATTCACTTTCCGTGGCCTCAACACTGGCAACGATCAACGGCAACAGGGTCTTTTTTGCAGGTGGTGAACTCAGACGCCATGATGGTGGATCCTTCGGGCAGGATGCGATCAATTTCATCCGCCGCTTCAATGTCCAATATGCGGTGTTCTCAGTCGGCGCAATCAATGGCGGGGCGGGTTTCATGCTGCATGACATCAATGAGGCCGACCTGTCGCGCGAGGCTGCAGAGCGCGCCCAGACCTGCATCGTTCTGGCGGATAGCGAAAAATTTAGTCACCGTGCGCCGATAGCGGTTGCAAATCAGGCACAGTTTGATTTGTTAATCACCGAAGCAGATCCACCCGAGGCGGTGAAGGCGATGCTGACACAGAATGAGATATCGTTGATTTTGGCAAATGGAGAATAATGCGTGCAGGCGTTTCTGGAAACAATCCTGAAGATCACAGATCAGGCTGAGGTCATAGCGAAACAGCATTTCCGCCAGGGTCTGGACGTGATCCACAAGGCGGACAAAAGCCCGGTGACGGTGGCGGACCAGGCCACCGAAGAATTTATCCGCGAGGGCTTGCACGAAGCGTTTCCAAACCACGGCATCATTGGTGAGGAGTTTGCGCAAAAGCACGCGGATGGCCCCTATCAGTGGATAATCGATCCGATCGACGGCACCCGCGCCTTCATCTCGGGCATGCCGCTGTTTGGCACGCTGGTCGGGCTGCTGAAGGACGACGAAGCGGTGCTGGGCGTGGTGCGCATGCCGGGTCTGGGCGAGGTTTATACCGGCGACGGTGTGTTGGCCGACATGAACGGTGCCCCGCTTGAGGTTTCCAGCACCGAAGATTTGCGCGAGGCGATGCTTTACATCAATGAGGCTGACAAAATCATGGGTGACGCACCGGATGTTTTCACCCGCCTGAACAGCGCGGCCCATGACCGGCGCTTTTCGTACGATTGCTACCCCCATATGCTATTGGCAGGCGGACATGTCGATGCCTGCGTCGACTACGATCTGAAACCCTATGATTACCTGCCACTTGTGCCAATTGTTGAGGGTGCGGGCGGGCTGATTACCGACTGGAACGGTGAAAAGCTGGGGTTGAATTCAGACGGCCGGGTGGTCAGTGCCGCCACCCCTGCCCTGCACGCGCAGCTTTTGGATTTGTTGGCGTAGCATGGCGGATCATTCAGCAAAGCACCTGATCATCGGCGGCGGCATCATCGGTTGCTCAATCGCCTATCATCTAGCCCGGCGCGGTGAAAAGGATGTGGTGTTGCTGGAAAAAGCCGCCCTGACCGAGGGGGCGACATGGCATGCTGCGGGATTGGTTGGCCAGCTTCGATCATCGCGCAACACCACCCGGATGTTGCAGCGATCGGTTGAGATGTACGAGCGGTTGGAGGCTGAAACCGGGCTGGTTTGCGACTGGAAACAAACCGGATCTTTGCGCCTTGCCGCATCCAGTGACCGGATGTTGGAGGCCAAACGCCTGACCTCGATGGCGCACAGCTTTGGCCTGGAAATGCAGGTGATAACGCCCAGCGAGGCGAAAGACCTGTTTCCCTATATCTCGACCGAGGGTCTTTATGGTGCCGCCTTTATCCCGTCTGATGGCCATGTTGATCCAGGCGGGTTGTGCCTGTCCATCGCCGCTGGTGCGCGCCTTTTTGGGGCTGACTTGCGACAGGGGGTCAAGGTTCTTGATTTCCAGGTGGCAAACGGGCGTATCTCAGGGGTCGAAACCTCTGAAGGGTTATGGGAGGCTGAGACCATCACCCTGGCAAGCGGCATGTGGAGCCGCGAACTGGGTGCAAAACTTGGGCTGACCATCCCGGCATGCGCGGTTGAACACCAGTATATCGTGACCGAGCCGATTCCGGATTTCCCGGACGACTTACCGACCCTGCGAGACCCTGACAGGCTGGTTTACTATAAACCCGACGCGGGCGGGCGGTTGGTCATAGGTGGCTATGAGGATGACACGCTGCCTTTTGGCGATCGCGGTATTCCCGGCGATTTTGTGCGGCAACTTCTGCCCGATAATCTTGACCGTTTTGCACCTTTGGCCGAGATGGCAGCGATCACTACACCGGTTGTCAACGAGGTTGGCATCAGGCAGGTGATCAATGGCCCGATCCCCTATTCCGCCGACGGTGACTTTGTCATGGGGCCAGCACCCGGTTTTGATAATCTGATGCTGGCGACCGGGTTTCTTTACGGCATTGCCGCAGGTGGTGGCGCGGGCGAAATGATTGCCGAATGGATCACCGAAGGCCGCCCGTCGCTTGACCTCTGGCCGCTTGATAACCGCCGCTTTGGCCCCCATCACGGAACCCGCGCCTTCATGTATCCCCGCGCGGTCGAGCATTACGCACATCACTACAAAATGCGCTATCCGGGGGCCGAGGCCGAGGCCGCCCGCAATCTGCGTCTTAGCCCGCTTTATGAGCGCCTAAAGGCCAAAGGCGCGGTCTATGGCTCCAAGAATGGCTGGGAGCGGCCCTTGTGGTTCGCGCCCGATGGCGTGATCCCCAAGGACCAGCTCGATTTCCTCGATCCCGGCTGGAAAACGTTTGTGACTGATGAACACAAGGCCGTGCGACAAGGCGTGGCCCTGTGTGACCAGTCCAGTTTCGCCAAGTTTGAATTGGTCGGCCCGGGTGCCCTTGCGGCCATTGAAAACCTGGCCGTATCAAACATGAACAAGCCTGTCGGCGCAGTGATCTACACCCAGCTATGCAATTCAGGCGGTGGGATTGAGGCCGACGTGACGATAACACGGCTGGCAGAAAACCACTTCTACATCGTCACAGGTGCCGGTTTTGGTGTGCATGACAGTGACTGGATCAGGCGAAACCTGCCCGCTGACGCGATCTTGCTTGAGGTCACATCAGCACGTGCGGTGATCAATCTGATGGGTCCAAGGGCGCGCGATGTGCTGGCACAAGCATCGGAAAGCGACGTCTCTAACGCTGCCTTCCCTTTTGCTACAATGCGCGACATTTTCATTGGCACGGCACCGGTTCGCGCCATCCGTATCGGATATGTTGGCGAGTTGGGGTGGGAGTTTCACGTCCCAACCGAATTTGCCGCCCATGTCTATGATCTGCTTTGTCAGTCCGGGGCCGATTACGGCATCCGCGACGTAGGATACCGCGCCATCGAAGGGCTGCGCCTTGAAAAAGGATATCTGTACTGGAGCGCCGACATCACCCCTGATTATACGCCCGTCGAGGCTGGCTTGAGCGCGCGGGTGCATCTCAAAACCAAGGGCAGCTTCATTGGCAGGGAAGCTCTTCAGGCGCAAAAAACCGGTCAGATAATGCGCAAGCTTTGCTGCTTCACATCAGACAATATGCTGCCACTTTTTGGCGGAGAGCCAATCCTGCACGGCGGCAAAGTGGTCTCGCTGGCCACCAGCGCGGGCTTTGGTTTTACCGTCGGTAAATCCATCCTCTATGGTTACCTTGATGCCGACCTGTGGGAGCAGGAGGGTTTTGAGTTGGAAGCCTTTGGGGAAAGATACCAAATTCAGCGCGCCCAAGCGCCATTATATGACCCGGAAAACAAACGCCTGAATACATAAGCGAGGGACAATGCCTGAAAACAAAGAAGCCGTACACAACGCTCTGATGAACCTGCCGCGATTTGTCGGGGTGCAAAAGGATGGCTATTCTGCCAGACGGCTTGGTGGCCTGACAAATCTTGTCTACCGCGTTGAAATTGGGGACGAAAAGTTGATCGTACGGATACCGGGCGCCGGCACCGAGGAATATATCGACCGCGCGGTTGAACTTCACAACGCCCTGGTGGCCGCGGATGCCGGGGTGTCGGCCAAGGTGCTTTGGGCCGATGGTGCGACCGGTGTCATGATTTGTGAATGTCTGGACCCGGTTACCACGATGACGCCAAAGCTTTTTACCTCTACCAAAGGTGCCCCGGAACGCGCCGGGTCTGCCTTGGCGCAGCTGCACAATTGCGGTCAGGAATTTAAGTTTCGCTTTGAGCTTTTTGCCATGATCGACGAATATCTGGGCATTCTTGCGGGCAAGGAAACTGAGCTTCCCGAAGGCTATGAGGGTATTGTCAAAGCCGCCCAGCCGGTCAAGCAGACACTTGCCGCCAACCCAGCAACCCTTGCACCTTGCCACAATGACCCGCTTTGCGAGAACTTTCTTGATGACGGCGACAGGATGTGGATCGTCGACTGGGAATATAGCGGCATGAATGACCCCCTGTGGGACCTTGGGGACCGGTCTGTCGAGGGCGGGTTCACCGACACTGATGATATGGAAATGCTGCGCGCCTATTTTGGCCGTGACCCGCTGGCGCATGAGATTGGCCGGATGGTGATCTATAAGGCAATGTGCGACCTTCTGTGGACGCTTTGGGGCCTGATCCAGCACGCCGACGACAATCCGGCCGAAGATTTCTGGGCTTATAGTGTTGAGCGGTTTGAGCGGTGTAAAACCCTGATGAACAGCCCGGCGTTTTCGGCTCATTTGGCTGCGATCTGACGCGTTAGCGGGGACAAGGCGCTAAGAAGCGCCTTGTCTAAGGGTTTTCAAAACCCTTCCCACTTTGCCCCTCAAAGCCCTTCGACGTATGTCATTGCCTGGTCCAGGGTGCGTTCCATTGCGTCGAACATGTCATTCACTTGGGGTTCAGTGATGATCAGGGGCGGACAGAAGGCGATGCTGTCATTTAGCAGTGGGCGGATGATCAGGCCGTTTTCGGTCGCCTGATCCGCGACCCAGGCGCCGACTTTTGCCGCCGGGTCGAAGTTCTGGCGCGCCGATTTGTCCGCCACCAGTTCCAGCGCGCCGATCAGGCCAAGGCCGCGCGCCTCGCCGACCAGCGGGTGATCCGCCAGCGCGTGCAGGCGATTCTGAAACGGCGCTGAGACCGCTTTGACATGCGCGCCGATATTGCGCTCAAGATAGATCTTTTGCGTCTCCAGCGCCACGGCAGCCGGAACCGGATGACCGGAATAGGTAAAACCAGTGCCGAAAATGCCAAATTTGCGGCTGCCCTCGACCAGCACCTCGTAAACTTTCTGGTTCATCATCACAGCACCAATCGGCTGGTATGCGGCCGACAATTGCTTGGCCATGGTGATCAGATCTGGCTTGAGATTGTAGGTCTCAGTCGCAAACATATTGCCGGTGCGATAAAAGCCCGAGATCACCTCATCAACGATGAAAAGGATGTCATGGGCCTCCAAAATCGGTTGGATTTTCTCAAAATACCCCTTCGGCGGGGCGATCACGCCGCCTGCCCCCAAAAACGGCTCGGCGATGAAGGCGGCGATGGTATCGGGGCCTTCGGACTGGATCAGATCCTCAAGATTGGCGGCCAAACGGGAGGCATAATCCTCTTCGCTTTCGCCGTCCTCGCCGTAATGATAATAATGCGGGAAATCAGTGTGTAGGATGGTTTTGGTCGGCACATCAAAGGCATTATGGGCGTATTGGAGCCCGGTCAGGCTGGTCGCAGCGATGGTGATACCGTGATATGCGCCTTGGCGGGCAATGATCCTTTTCTTCTCTGGCCTCC
>JAAEUB010000478.1 GCA_024227755.1 Paracoccaceae bacterium
GGCAGGAATCAAGCACATGCATGCCACACATTTTCAAGTTTACACCCTCACCAGCCTCACAAAGCGCCTCAAAAACGTGGGCCGTCTGGTCCGAGGAAACATAGAGCTCCCACCCCAGTTCACCCACATAGGTTACCCGGTGAGCACGGGCAAGACCCATGCCGATCTCGATTTCCCTCATGGTGCCGAAAGGGTGATTGTCGTTGGAAAAATCATGCGGGCTGATCATTTGCAGCAATTCACGTGACTTTGGCCCCATAACACACAGCACCGCTTCTGCTGCCGTCACATCGGTCAGAACCACGTGCTGGCCATCAGCGAGATTGTAGCGCAGCCAAGCCAAATCCCGCTGTAGCGTGGCACCCGGCACCACGGCCAGATATGCCGTATCGGACAGGCGGGTAACCGTGAGATCGCATTCTATTCCGCCACGCTCATTCAGCATCTGTGTATAGACAATTCTTCCCGGCGCCACATCCATCTGGTTGGCGCAGACCTTTTGCAGGAACTTGCAGGCATCGCGCCCCTCAATGCGGATTTTACCAAAGCTGGTCATATCAAACAGGCCAACACCTTCACGCACCGCCATGTGCTCTCGTCTGGCATTTTCAAACCAGTTTTGCCGCTTCCATGAGTATTGGTACTCGGCCTTCTGTCCTTCATCGGCGAACCAGTTGGCGCGTTCCCATCCTGAC
>JAAEUB010000479.1 GCA_024227755.1 Paracoccaceae bacterium
ACTATCCCAATCCCCAGGCATCCTAATGAGTGACAATCCTTTGTTCAACGGTGAGGGCATTGAAGCGGGTGCCCATTCAGTAGTTAGGCTTAGAAATCATGACGACATTTCAAAGGAGCATGATCACCATGGAAAACCAACATCAGTTTCTTCGCAAGACGGCAGTATTTTTGGGGGCTTTCGCCATCATCGCCAGTCTGCTGCCGAGCTTCGCCGCCGCACAAAACCTGCCAACCATGGAGGAGCGCGCCGCCTGGTTGATCGAACAGTGCCGTGGCGAAAGCATAAAACCCAACGCAAAGCACGGGCCTGCGGTGGCCTTGGCGCGTCTCGCGCTGAACCCTGACGACGCCCATGTGATCGACAGGATCACCCACTACTATGATGAATTACCCGCCGTGAAAAACGGCGAGCAGTTTACCTACTACGGCGTGGCCTGGGTGCTGGGCAAGTACTGGGATAAGTTTACCCCGGCACAACGCGATCACCTGAAGTCCAGAATCAAAGGCTTCAGCGATCTTCTGGGGCACGGGACCGAAAACCACGCCATCATGAAGGGCGCCGCCGCCTATCTCTTCGCCCAGTATTGGCCCGACGAAAGTGGTTGGGTGAGGGGCGAGAAAACCAGTGCGGAAGTCATGGAGACGGCACGCGATCAAATGCTGGCGGTGATGCGCAGTCTCTACGACAAGGGATATGCGGAGGACCTCTCGCCGACCTACGCGCCGGTTCATCTGGCTCCATACTACGCCCTCTACGAATGCGCCACGGATCCTGAGATGAAAGCTGCGGCCGACGCGGCGCTCCACTTCCACCTCGCCAACATAGCGGCCAACCACTTCGAGGGCATGACAATCCCCCCCGTGGACCGCGATAAGCCATCAAGAATCGAGAACACAAACACGAGCAAAGAAAGTAAGAACCTGAACACATCCTGGATACACTGGCTCTACTGGGCCGACGCGCAGAACTGGATGGCGTCGTCCAAACCTAGCAGATCAAATGATATCCGCATCACTTACTCGGCTGTTACCAGTTGGAGGCCCCCCGCCGCCATCGATTGCCTTGCTAGGGGGAAGACAGTCCCCTATGAGCTTACCGGAGCGGCTTCTGCTTTTGGCTTTTGGGGAGGGGGCGCACCGGCGAATTGCATGCGCTATGTCTACCGCAACGAACTCTACGCCATGGGGAGTGGGTTCTTCCGATATGCTCCGCGCGGTTACTACGTTTACTACACTGCGTTTCGCCTTATCTATAAGAGCCCCGACCTACACAATTTCCTCGCGTGCTACCATCCCTACTGGAGAAGCAATGACCGCTCTTGGCGGGGGTTGAATTCGCCGTTTCAGCAGTGGGCACAGCATAAGGGCACAGCGATCGCCCTCTTCAACATCCCAACCG
>JAAEUB010000480.1 GCA_024227755.1 Paracoccaceae bacterium
CGTGGATAATGCTAAGCTGCCGAAGATAACCATGTTTCAATTGCCCGGGGCCTGCTGGTGTCAATCGCTCTAGTTTCAATCTGTCTTCTCGTCGGCGTGCTGATCGGCGCGATCGGTATTGGTGGCGTATTACTGGTGCCCGCGCTTACCCTGATCGCCGGCATAAGCGTGCACGAAGCAGTGCCGGTATGCACACTCAGCTTTCTGGCGACCGGGGTCATTGGTGTTATCGTCTATGCGCGGCACGGGTCGATACAGTGGCCAAAGGTAATCTGGCTTTGCCTGGGTGCGGTGCCGGCGGCATTTCTGGGTTCGGTTTCGCTGCTGAGTATCCCCGCGGTTGCGGTCATGTTGCTGATCGCCATGCTGATGATCGTGAGCGGGGTTGACGCGTTGATCAAGGCTTATCGAAAGCCGGCACAGGAACAGACTTCACGACAGCTCAGCCCCGCGCAGTATATCGTCATCGGCGCGATTACCGGCTTTGGTTCGGCCATTACCGGAACAGGCGGTCCGCTGATCCTGGTTCCGATCATCATTTTCCTCGGCTTGCCGGTACTGACGGCGATTGGCTTGAGCCAGGCAATTCAATTGCCGATAGCCGCTTTTGCAAGCGTAGGGAACTGGCTGTCGGGAAACCTGAACTTTGACCTGGTGCTGGTAATTGCAACCGTGCTGGTGATTGGGGCTTTTGGTGGCGCATTACTGGTGCATCGATTACCAACCGAGCCGATTCGGAAATTGATTGCCGTGCTGCTGGTATTTTTCGGTACCGCAATCGGGATCCAGCAGCTACTAAACCTGTAATATTCCATGCACGCAGGAAATCATGACGGTATCGTATCGGGGATGATTTTGTGCAGGCTGACTAGCGCAGATTCAGGTATCGCGGGAAACGTCCCTGGCCTGTAGGGGCATCAAATGGATACCTTGTTGCAATAAGGAAACGGATATGTCGGCACCGATATCGAGGGAATTCCGCTCGGCGACATGATTTGAAACCGTCAGCCCAAGCCGGTGTTCCCTGTCATTGTTAACCCACACCGAAATCACCGTGTTTTCACCCATTACGGTGCATTCGCCGACCACGCCATGCACCGGGTTTTCGCGCTCACCCAGCGAGGGGCGGTGACGCCGATGCAACACGACATAAGAGCTTGGAACTACCCAGTTAACCGTTTCGCCAGGTTCATGCCCTTTTTGCAGCCGCGCCTCCAGTTCGTAGTCAAGCCACCTGACCCGGGTTAGTTCACTGGCGTCGTCGTGCTCGATCACCCGCCCTTCAAAAATATTCCGCAGATCCATCAACCGGGCTACGACGATATTGTCGGGGTAACGTATCAGTTCCATCGGTGGGCCGCTTTGCAGGGTTTCCCCGCGCGAGACGGCGTAGATACGGTCCGCGAGTAACATCGCGTCATTGAGGTCATGGGTGACCAGGATGATGGGCAGGTTGATTCTCAGACGCAACTGCACCAGCTCATACCGAAGTTTACGCCGGGTAACCTGGTCGACCGCCGAAAAGGGTTCATCCATCAATAGTACCTGCGGCTCACGCGCCAGCGCGCGCGCCAGCGCAACACGCTGACGTTGACCGCCGGAAAGCTGCCCTGGCAAGCGCTCCTCGAGACCTCCCAGATTCACCATCTCAATCAACCCGGTGGCCTTGCTTCGACGTTCGGCCTTCGGCAGATGCAGTAACGCGGCTTCGATATTATGTATGGCGGACATATGCGAAAATAGCGCATAGTCCTGAAACACGTAGCCGATTCTCCTTTGCTGGGGAGATAAGTTCTTCCCCCGCTCGATATCCAGCCAGGTTTCACCAGCACAGGAGATATGACCCTTGCCGGGTTTGGCGAGACCCGCAATGATGCGCAACAGGCTGGTTTTACCGCCGCCCGAAGGACCGATCAACGCAATCATCTCGCCGGGGGCACAGTAAATTTCCGCGTTTAACGGTACGGGTTTCTCCTGCTCCACCCAGACTTTCAGGCCCGGGTCGAATTCAGGCATGATTCCGCCTGCCGCGATAACCCAGCACGTAGACAAAACTTATGGCGACGACGGAGAAGCACAATAACAGGGCGGACATGACACCCGCCGAGTCGAAATCGAACATTTGAACACGATCATAGATTGCGATGGAAAGCGTTCTGGTTTGTTCGGGAATATTGCCGCCCATCATCAATACCACTCCAAACTCGCCGAGGGTATGCGCAAAGGTCAGAACCAGGGCTGACAGAATGCCGGTCCAGGCCAGCGGCAATTCGATGCGCCAAAAGGTCTGCCAATGTGACAGCCCGCAGCACCAGGCCGCCTCGCGCACGCTCATCGGAACCGCCTCGAAGGCGCGCTGCATGGGTTGCACCGCAAACGGCAGGTTGAAAATAATGGAAGCGAGCAGCAGCCCGTCGAAGGTAAACACCAGCCCGTGACCGGTCAGGGCTTCATAGATTCGTCCTACTGCCGAAGTATTACCGAATGAGAGGATCAGGTAGTACCCCAGCACGGTTGGCGGCAACACCAGGGGAACGGCAACAAGAGCCTCGACAAAAGCCTTGCCGCGGAAGCGGTTCCAGGCCAGCAGACGACCGATCATCACTGCAAGCGGCAGCAAAATGACACAGGTCCAAAAAGCCAGCTTCAGTGAAAGATCAAGTGCATTCCATTCCATTATCTAAAACACCCTCACAAGTCACCCAGAATCGTGAAGCCGTTTTTTCCCAGGATTTCCTGCGCCGCGGTTGTCTGCATATAATCGTAGAATTGCCGGGCCGTGTCACCGGCATTTTTGAGCAACACCATTCGCTGCCTTAACGGATTATGCAAATTCCCGTCAATCAGGCGAGACGAACCTTTTGCCGATATGCCCGGGTTAAGCGCTAGCGAATGAGGAATGATTGCACCCTGGGTCGAACCCGATGCGGCAAACAGTGTCGCCTGACTGGCGCTTTCCCCGAACACCAGCGCGTTTTCGATATCCTGCCACAGATTCAGTTTTAGCAGCGCTTCGCGCGCGGCTTTTCCATAGGGGGCGTGCCGCGGGTTGGCAATGGCGAATTTACTCACCCTGCCGTCCGCCAGTAAATCCGGGAGCCTTGCCAAATCCAGCGACGGCTCAAGTGCCGACCCCCGAGGCGCAAACAGGGCAAGACGCCCAAGCGCATAAATTCGCCCGCGATCGACGGTCTGCCCCTGCCCGGCTAACCGGAAAACATAGTTTTCGTCGGCTGACATGAACATTTCAAACGGGCCTCCCTGTTCGATCATGCGCATGAGATTACCGGAGGAGCCAAAGCTGACCCTGAGCTTCCGGCCTGTTTCGCGGGTGAAGCGCTCAACCACCTTGCCCAGCGCGTAACTCAGATCGGATGCCGCCGCAATTACGGGAACGTCATCTGCAAAGCAATGCGGCTGCCACAGCAACGCAAAAAGCGCCACCAGTATCAGCGTTGGCTTGCGCGTCGTAAACGAAAACAGCTTCATCAGACGGGGGCGACCATGCCGGGCGGCCTATCCGGAACC
>JAAEUB010000481.1 GCA_024227755.1 Paracoccaceae bacterium
CAAAGGTCATGCGGCGCGTCAAAAACCGCACGCGCCTTACCCGCCCAGGCGAACTGTACAGCGCGCGAAATCTGAAAAATATCGCGTGGTGGGCGGGCGCCTAATATCCGGTCACGCGCCTTCAGGCTGCGCCCGGAAACCAGACCACCACACAGTTTATCACGGGGAAAGCGGGCTTTGTCGATCAGGGCAACTGACAGCCCGGCCTTGCGCGCCGTAACCGCCGCCGCTGCCCCTGCGGGACCGGCCCCAATGATCACCAGATCAAATTCTTCGATCATCCCGGATATGGTTCTTTTGACATTGAGCCAGTCAACCTTGCCCGACGCACGACTGCAAGCGCCACTTTCACTCAGAGCGATTTTTCATGGTATTGGGGCTTGTAAAGCGGTCAACGCAAGCGCACATATTGCGAAACGTGAATATTAAGTGAAAGACCGGAAAAATGAGCAAAGCTATGAAATTGACCTGCCTTGATTGCGGCTCGGTAAACCGTGTGCCTTCAGACAAGTTGGGCGCAGGACCAAAATGCGGCACTTGTGGCGGCAAGATTAATACGGCCAAAGTCTATGAACTTGATCCCGCCGCTCTGGCCAAAGCCACAAAGAACGACAATCTGCCCTTGTTGGTGGATTTCTGGGCACCGTGGTGTGGACCCTGCCGGATGATGGCACCTGAGTTCACGAAGACCGCAAAGGCACTGGCACCTCATGCCCGCCTGGCCAAGATAAACACCGAGGATTTTCCCAAGGTCGGTCAGAAAAACAACATTCGTGGCATTCCGACAATGGTGCTTTATCAAAATGGCCGCGAGATCGCGCGCCAGTCCGGGGCCATTCAGGCCGCTGCGATTGAGAATTTCGTGCGCTCCAACGCCAAAGTCGATGCCTGATCGCACAACTTGGCCCTGAGCGTTGCCACTTTGCGTTGGTTCAAGCGCAGTAGTTCGGACCCGGCCGCCGGGCTTTCGAAACTTTGGTTCAGTGGTGATCCGGCGCTTTGCTTGCCAGAATCTTCAGCGCGTCGATAACCTGATGAAACTGTTCCGGTTGCGGTTTGTAGAAAACCCAGTTTTTGCGCCGGTGCGAGCTGACCAGCCCGGCCTTTTGCAACAGATGCATATGGTTGGTTACGCTTGGTTGGGTAAGGCCGGTTTTCTTCGTTAAATAGGTCACACAAACGCCGTCTTCGACCAGATCCCCATCCGGTTGCGGAGGGAAGCTGTCTTTTGGATTCATCAGCCAACCCATGATCCGCAAGCGATGTTCATTCGACAGCGCCTTAAAGATTCCACCGATTGATTCAATGGCACATTCTGGTGTTTTCGACATCTTAATAGATACTCTGCTATATAGCTACATTTCTATACTTTCTTCCATTCTCACCGGGGAAAGTCAAGCAAGGGCTAGGGTTTACATGGCGGAAAGCTGGCCAATGGAGGAAGATAGCACCATTTGTCGCAGGTTGTCTTTTGTTCTTACTTATTTTACCGCCTAGCTGACGCACATTCACAGGCGCGATTCCCCCCCCCATTATCAGGCGTTCCCTGCATTCTGGCTGCCAATAGCGGCGGGTACCCGCGCATATGGCTTCCTATTGCTTCCAGCTTCTGGCTGATAACTAATGACAACGCCATGATATGGCTTAACAGATCGCTTTGAGGCCAAAATAAACCATGCTAGATTGAATTAGCACATTCCATGATCCGCCCGCTGCATGCGGGCATTATGTAAGAAAAATTGAAACTGGGCCGGCCGAACCGGCCCGTAACATAGGAGGATTAAATGAAAATCACCTCGTTAATCATGAAAACTGCGGTGGCAGGAGCGATACTGATTGGGTCATCGATCTCGGCCCAGGCAGTCGAAGCGACCGCTACGGTTCAGCTGAACGTTCGCACCGGACCCGGGACCAGTTTTGGCGTAATTGACACGCTGGACCCTGGCGAGTTGGTGGACACCACCGAATGCCAGTCCTCGGGCTGGTGTTATATTCAACAGGCCGGGCCGAACGGCTGGGTCAGTTCAAGCTATCTGCAAGCGGTACCGCCCGCCGCCCCCCCCGGAAGCGGCACCCCTGATTGCCAGCTGCGTCTGACACTTGGCAGTGGCAGCCCGAGGCTGGAACTGATTTGCGGGCCTACTCCCGGCACTCCAACACCGCCTCCGCCCGCACCACCACCTGTTGGGAACGAGGCCTGTTTTTACCGCGATGCCAATTACCAGGGGGCACATTTCTGTTACGCTCCGGGTACACTGAATTCTCTGAATTCGACCTTCAATGACCGCATTTCTTCGGTCAAATTGTTTGGCACGGCACGCGCTAAACTGTGTGTGAACAACAATCTGGGCGGCTTTTGTGCGACGATCAGCTCGAACGCACCGGTACTTGGCGCGTTAATTAACAACCGGGGCTCGTCGCTGAAGGTCTATTTGCCGGGTGTTGTGAGCCCTGTGCCGATCCCGCTTCCGATTCCGCTGCCACTACCGATCCCGATCCCGCAGCCGATACCGGATGTATACAGGACCGGTTCGATATCCATCGCGTCAAGCTATACCGCAAACATTGATAATGGTGTAGTCGGTGGTAATAGCAGCCACACAGATCTGTGGCACCATGCAATCAACGCCGCCGTACGTCGGCTTGAAGTTCAAAACGGTGCCAAGATGGCCCTGGGTGACGGTTCAAACCGCGGATACCTCGGATGCAAGGCGGCGTCGTTCTCGTCGAACCCGGTGCCATTCGCCTCGCTGACAGTCGGTACGTATGTTTGCGTAAAAACCAATGTGGGCCGTATCTCGCAATTCAGGGTAAACGGCTATGACGGTACAACACTGAAAATTGGTTATACCACCTTCAAGTTGCCATAAGGCAAAAGGCATAAGAAAAATGGCGCCCCGGATAGTTTCCGGGGCGCCATCAATTTAAAACCACCGGACGCTTCAGAGATAGTAGAGTGATCGCCCGTTCAAGAAGACCTGAACCTTTGAGGGGTCAGCAGTCAGGCGAACCATTTCTCCGCGTAACCCTTTGTGAATGCCGGGTAATTTGGCGACAATGGGGCTTTCCCCCTCGCTGTGCTCAAAATAGAGCAATGTCACTTCGCCCAGCGCTTCGGTAAGCTGCACCCTACCTTCGTAGATATAATCCTCACCATTTGTGCCAGCCTGAACCAGATCTTCGGGCCGTACGCCGATATTTACCTTTTGGCCTTTATGGGCCGCCTGCGACGGGGCAGCAGACATTGTCGCGCCACCGTCGTCAAGGGCGACTTTGGTTTCAGCCCCGGTCTCGGTAATGGTGCCAGCCAGCAGATTCATCGAGGGAGAGCCGATGAATTGCGCCACAAATTCGTTTTCCGGGCGCTCATATAATTCCAGCGGCGCGCCGACCTGGGCGATACCCTTATCGGCCAGAACCACGATGCGGCTGGCTAGCGTCATTGCTTCGACCTGATCGTGGGTGACATAGATCATGGTGCTTTCAGGCATGCTTTCCTTAAGCTGGGCAATCTCGATCCGCGTCGCCACGCGCAAAGCCGCATCAAGGTTCGAAAGGGGTTCATCAAACAGGTACACTTTGGGGTCTCGCACGATCGAACGACCAATGGCGACACGTTGCCTTTGGCCGCCGGAAAGGGCTTTGGGCAGGCGGTCTAGATAGGGTTCAAGCTGCAGGATCTTTGCGGCTTTGTTTACGGCGTCGTTGATCTCATCGGCAGTTTTCTTGGCCAGTTTGAGGGCAAACGACATATTATCGCGCACCGTCATGTGCGGATAAAGCGCGTAGGATTGAAAGACCATAGCAATGCCACGCTGGGCCGGGGGCACGTCGTTGACCAGCACCCCATCTATTTCAAGCTCGCCTGCCGTAATGCTTTCAAGTCCGGCAATCATGCGCAAAAGCGTGGACTTGCCGCAGCCCGATGGACCGACAAAGACGATCAACTCGCCAGTAGCGATGTCCAGATTGATACCCTTCAGGACTTCGATGTCCTTGCCGTAGGTTTTTGCAAGATTTGTCAGCTTTAAATCTGCCATTATACCCTCCCCTTCTCAGCTTCAAAAAAGCCTTTTGCATTTTTCAAGTTAGGGAAAATGGAAAAGGTCCAATCCCCCTCAGTGTTGCGGGCGCTTTGCATTCCATCTGTGCCGCAGATTATTTTCAAAGCGCTTTAACCAGCAGACAGACCTGCCATTGTTTTAGTTTCAGTACGCCACCGGCACCCGGCGCGACCGCACCAAGTTCACCGCCTACTGGCTGCCATTTCCCCTGTGGTGAGTCCATTTGCGCGTCGCCCTCGGACAGGTTGAACGCGCAAAACACAGCACCTGCCCCCTGCCCCCGGATAAACCAGACAATTCCATTTTCGGTCCTTACTCCGCCATGTTCCCCATTGCGCAATACGCTGTGGGCTTTGCGAAAGGCGATGGCGTGGCGGTAATGGCTCAGGATCGAGCCCTCGTCAGCCTCTTGTCCGGCGACGTTGAGACCCAGATGCTCGGAAGCTACCGGCAGCCAGGGTTTTCCCAGGGAAAACCCACCGCTTTGGTTGGAGTTCTCCCAAACCATCGGGGTGCGGCAGCCATCACGGCCTTTGAACTCGGGCCAGAATTCGATGCCGTAAGGATCATGCAGATCCTCGCGCGCAATCTCGGCCTCGCCCAGCCCCAGTTCCTCGCCCTGATAGATACAGACCGAACCACGCAAACACATGATAAGGGTGGCCATGGTGCGAATGGCCGCGTCGGACAATGCCCACCGCGAAGCGTGGCGTTCAACATCATGGTTGGAAAACGCCCAGCAAGCCCAGCCATCCGAGGCGACCTGATCAAGGCGGGTCATCACCTCGGCCACATGGGCGGCATCGGGGCGATCATGCGACAAAAACTCAAACGCGTAACACATCTGCATCAGATCATTACCGGCCGTATACTGGCCAAGGATTTCCAACCCACGCTGCGCATCGCCAACTTCACCAAGGGCGGCGGCATTATAGGGTTGCATCACCGCGCGCAGACGTCTGAGAAAACCAACTGTTTCGGGCTGGTTCTTGTCGTAAAGATGGTCTTGGTGGTTATAGGGGTTAACAGCGGGCGCTATGCTGTCATTGCGCGCTTCGGGGGCCAGAGCCGGGTTGTCACGAAGCCGGGCGTCGTGGGTATAGAAATTGATGGTATCAAGGCGAAAACCGTCAACGCCACGCTCAAGCCAGAAACGGGCCACATCCAAAAGGGCATCCTGCACTGCGGGTTCATGAAAGTTCAGGTCCGGTTGCGAGGCAAGGAAATTATGCAGGTAATACTGGCAGCGGCGCGCATCCCAGTGCCAGGCCGAGCCGCCGAAGATCGACAGCCAGTTATTGGGCGGCGTACCGTCAGGTTTGGCATCGGCCCAGACATACCAGTTGGCGCGTGGATTATCGCGTGAGCGGTGGCTTTCGCGAAACCACGGGTGTTTGTCCGACGAATGGCTGAGCACCAAATCAATCATTACCTTCAGCCCAAGCGCATGCGCGGCCTCTACTACCGCGTCGAAATCAGCGAGTGTACCAAACATCGGATCAACGTCGGTATAATTCGCCACGTCATACCCGTAATCCTTCATTGGCGAGGTGAAAAACGGCGAAATCCACACTGCATCCACCCCAAGCAAGGCAACATACGGTAAGCGGCAGACGATGCCGCGCAAATCACCGATACCGTTATCATCACTGTCCTGAAAGGAGCGCGGATAGATCTGATAAATCACCGCCCCGCGCCACCACTCATCGGTGGCTTTGCTGGAATGCATTATCGGTTGGCCAAGGGTCATGTTCATCCCTGCGTCCCTATTTTACTGAACCGGCCAGAAGACCGCGCACAAGGTATTTCTGCATCATGAAGAACACCGCCAGTGGCACCGCGATTGACACGAAAGCAGCGGTGGCAAGGATTTCCCAATTGCCCCCACGCGTTCCCAAAAGCTCGACAATCTGGTTGGTCATCACTGTGGTTTCGCCGGTGGCGTCAATCAGGAACACTTTGGCGACCAAAAGGTCATTCCACGTCCACAGGAACTGGAATATCGCGAAAGAGGCCAAAGCCGGAAAGCTGAGCGGCAGGATGATCTTGGTGAAAATCTGAAAGTCCGTCGCCCCGTCGACCTTGGCATTTTCGATAATGTCACGCGGCAGGCCGACCATATAATTGCGTAAAAGGTATATCGCCAGAGGCAGGCCAAAGCCGGTATGAGCCAGCCAGACGCCCAGATAACCTTTGCCGATGCCGATACCCAGATGCAGCTTTAAAAGCGGGATCAGCGCCAGTTGCAACGGAACCACCAAAAGCCCGACAACCGCAGCGATTAAAAGCGCGCGGCCGGGAAAATCCATCCATGCCAGCGCATAAGCCGCAAAAGCGGCGATGACGATGGGGATGATAGTGGCAGGAATAGTGACCGTCAGCGTGTTGAAAAATGCTTTGGTCATGCTGTCGGTCGTGGAACCTGACACCAACACGGTGCGGTAATTGTCAAAGGTAAACTCGGGCGGCGAAGTGACAGTGATGAATACCCGTTGGCCGCGCCCGGTCATCTGGTCCGCGGAGCCTGACCAGACATAATCACCGTTTGCTGCAACCTGCATGCTTTCGCCGTCGCCCATATCGAAGGTGTCGCCCGGGGCATTGGCAGACGGGTCGCGCGAAGACGTGCCCCAAACGGTCAGTGTTGCTTCGTCGCCTTCTTCAAACAGATTGCCACGCACCACAAAGACCCCGCCTTCTTCCACCCGGAAATCATCCGGGTCGGCGGCGCGCATCTGCAATACCTGTTCAGAGGCAAACATCGCCTTCCACCAGCCCGAACCCGATATCTGGTCGGCGGTGCGAAAGCTGGACACGAAAAGACCGATTGTGGGGAAAAGCCACAGCAAAACAAGGGCTGCGACCGAAATTTGCACGATCCAGTTAAGACTGGATTTACTGCCTGCTATCTGGCTCATCAGCGCATCTCCTTGCGGGCGTTATAGACATTCCAGATCAGGATCGGGCTGACCAGTAGCATGATAACGATTGCGCTGGCTGAACCGACGCCCCAATCGTTGGCGCGAAACAGTTTGTCGAACATGTAATTGGCCAGAACCTGGGTTTCCCACTGGCCGTTGGTCATGGCAAAGACGATGTCGAAGATTTTCAGCACCACCAGGGTGATCGTCGTCCACACTACCACTATAGTGCCCATGATCTGCGGCACTTTTATTTTGAAGAATATCTGAAACGGCCCGGCACCGTCGATCACCGCCGCTTCGATGGTTTCCTCGGGGATGCCGCGAATTGCCGCTGACAGGATTACCATGGCAAATCCGGTCTGAATCCAAACCAGCACCGCCATTAAAAAGAAGTTGTTCCAAAACGGAACCGTCAGCCAGACAATCGGCGAGTCACCACCCAATTGAAGGTAAAGCGCGTTGAGGATACCGATCTGTTCCTGCCCCAGAGGCCGCGCATCATAAACCAGTTTAAAGATCACCGCGGCACCAACAAACGAGATCGCCATCGGCATAAAAATCAAGGACTTAGCCAGATTGCCCCATTTGATACGGTCGGTCAGCTGGGCGGCCAGCAGACCAAAAGCAGTGGCGGCAGCCGGAACGAATAACAGCCACAGCATGTTATTGCCCATCGCCTCCCAAAACTTGCTTTCGCCAAACATCTGGCGGTAATTGTCAAGCCCTACCCAGTTAAAAACGCTGGTCCCGTCGGGCAAGGTTTCCCGTTCGGTTAGCGACAGGCGCAGGGTCTCGACCACGGGATAGGCCAGATAAAGCCCTAGAGCGAACAGGGCAGGAAACAGGAAAAGCCAGGGGCGTACAATATTGGCGCGATTGATATTGCGGCCAATATTTTTTCCCTTTGCGGGGAAAACTACCTTGTCGAGGAACATGTTGGAGAAATAAAAATAGCCAACACAGCCACCAACACCAACAATTATCGTTATCAGTCCCTGTAATGCCGGATGCATGGCTTTGTCCCCCAAATGACCTTAGTATTTGAGTATCCCGGAATACCGGGATACCCGTTTTCTTGAAGGCTGATGCCTATTTCAGAGCGTCCCATGATGCCTGAATTTCAGCCGCAACCGCGGTAGCGTCTTTGCCACCGGCATAATCAACCATGCCAGTCCAGAACGTGCCCGCACCAACAGCGCCCGGCATCAGGTCGGAACCATCGAAACGGAACGTGGTCGCACCAAGCAGGATTTCGTTCATCTTGCGCAAGGTAGGATCGCTGAACGCATCCGGGTTGACGCCTTTATGCGGTGTCAGGAAGCCTTTCAGGGCCATCCACGCCTCGTGCGCAGCCGGGTCCTGCAGATAGGCAATCAGGTCATGTGCTGCCTGATTTTCGTTGGTGATGCCCCAAACGGTGCCTGCACCCAGCACAGGCGTGCCAAGGTCTTTGCTGGCATATGCCGGGAAGTAGAAGAAGTCTGCATCTTCACCAACCACGGTTCCTTCGGGGAAGAAGGCCGGGATGAACGATGCCTGACGGTGCATATAGCACGCAGGGGGCGCGCCAAAGAGGCCTTTGGGGCTGTCGCGGAAGTCGGTCGAGGCAACCGTCGCGGCACCGCCGACGACATAATCGTCGTTGCGGGCGAAATAGCCGAACTCTTCGATTGCAGCGATAACCTTGGGATCGTCAAACGGCAACTCGTTAGTCACCCACGCATCATAATCAGCAGGCGACTGCGTGCGCAACATCATGTCTTCAACCCAGTCGGTCGCAGGCCAGCCGGTCGCGCCGCCTGAACCCAGACCGATACACCACGGCGTGCCGCCATCGGCAACAATCTGATCGGTCAGCGCCTTGAGGTCTTCCATCGTGTCGGGCACTTCGTAACCGGCATCTTCAAAGTTCTCCGGCACGTACCAAACCAGCGATTTCACGTCGATCTTGTAGAAAAAGCCGTATAGCGCATCGCTGCCATCAGCACCAGCATAGGTGCCAAGGTCAACCCAGGACTGACCGGCGGCATAGTTTTCACGGATCCAGTCACCTGTGCCATCCACCAAAGGTGTCAGGAAACCACGCGACGCCATGTCAGCAGCAAGGCCAGGTTGCGGGAATACGGCGATATTCGGGGCTGATCCAGCCTCGGTATCGACCAGAATTTGCTGCTCAAAACTGTCCGAACCGACATAGCGCACGTCGTGACCCGAAGCTGCGGCAAATCCTGCAAGCATTGTTTCGGCGTTTTCCTGGTCCGGCCCCAGCCAGGGACCAAAAACCGTTAATTGCTCTGCCGAGGCCATTCCGGCCCCAAGCGCCAGTGCTGCCGCGCCGGACATAAGTACATATCTCATCTATCTCTCCCAAATCTGCGCCAAAGGTGGCGCTCTAATTTCTCCGCACGCGTGGACCCGAAGATCTCTCAAAGCGCTTTGGATACCGCATATCCTCTGCCACGCCCCGATTCTTGTCAACAAAAATGCTGCCCACCCTTAATATTATAGATACCGAATGTATATCGATCCGGCTTATATCTTTGACGGACATGGCACTGAATGCTAAAAAGGCCGGAAAATTGAAAGCGCTTTGAGCATATCCAACGATGAACCTTAAAGAACTCGCATCTAAGCTTGGGCTAAGCCAGACAACCGTCAGCCGGGCGCTGAACGGTTACCCTGAAGTGTCAGAAGCGACGCGCAAGTTGGTGGTCGAAGCGGCGCGCTTGTACGGCTATGCACCCAACACCAGGGCCAAGGCTTTGGCCACTGGTAACACCCACTGCATTGGCCACATCATCCCGGTTTCTGAAAAGCGCGAGATGGTGAACCCAATCTTTGGCGACTTCATGGCCGGGGCGGGCGAGGTTTACGCGCAAAACGGTTTTGAGATGATTGTCACCATGGTCGAAGAGGACCAGGAGGACGCGCTTTACCGATCCTTCCGCACCCGCAAATCCGTTGATGGCGTGGTGGTGCAGGCCCCGCGCATGCTTGACCATAGGCTGGGGCTGCTCAGTGATATTGGTCTGCCTTTCGTGGTACACGGTCGGGCCAGTTCATTTGACGCGCCTTATTCCTGGCTGGACGTCAATAACCGTTCGGCCTTTCGCCGCGCCGCGCGGTTCCTGCTGGATCTGGGACACCGGCGTATCGCCCTGATCAACGGGTTGGAGCACATGGATTTTGCCTATCGGCGCAGGCGGGGATACGAGGACGCACTGACTGCCCAGGGGATTGCATCTGACCCCGACATCATGAGCACCAGCGAAATGACCGAGGGCAACGGATATGCAAATGCAACCCGGATGCTGGGCCTGCCCAAGCCCCCCAGCGCCTTTCTGGTCTCATCAATGATCGAGACGGTCGGAGTGCGACGAGCGGTTGAAGAACGCGGGCTGGTCATGGGCAGTGACGTCAGCATCGTCACCTATGATGATTGCCTTTCCTACCTGCAAAACGGGGCTGAAACGCCCATTTTTACGGCCACGCGTTCATCGGTCCGCGAGGCTGGGAAAGAGCTTGCGCAAATGCTGATCGAGCGCATACGCAACCCACAATCCATCCCGCAGAACCGGCTTTTGGAGGCCGAGTTGCTGGTGGGATCATCAACCGGGCCTTTCAAAGCCACAAGCTGAAGGCTAGGTTGTTGCCGATGGGTCGGGACAAGGCCCAAAAACAACCAAGGGAGCCAAAAATGGCCACTCTCCTGCCACCAGAAAACCCCGAGGATAATCCGCGTGTCAAAGCGGTGTTCGACGATATCCGAGCCACCCGCAAAACCGATTTCATCAATAACATATGGCGCTATCTTGCCGCTGACGCAGACCTTCTGGAACGCACCTGGAACGAAATCAAGGCGGTGATGGCGACGCCATCTGATCTGGACCCGCTGACCAAGGAACTGATTTATCTGGCGGTGTCGATCGTCAATAATTGCGACTATTGCGTCCATTCCCACTCGGCAGCCGCGCGTGCCAAGGGCATGACCCCGGCCCAACATGCGGAAGTGCTGCAAATCGTGGCCCTTGCGGCCAAAACTAATGTCATCTCGAACGCCATGCAATTGCCCGTCGACCCTGAATTTATGCTGAAAGAAGATTGAGATGGCGCTTGCGATTGCTGCCACAGAATCCGGCGGCCCTGAGGTTCTGCATGAGATCCGCGTGCCCGCAGCGACCCCCGGTAAGGGCGAGGTGCTGTTGGCGCACAAAGCCATCGGCGTAAACTTTACCGATACCTATTTTCGCTCAGGTCTGTACCCGTGGCCGGTGGACAAGGACCTTGTCTTGGGAAGCGAGGCTGCAGGTGTCGTGGTCGCTTTGGGCGCGGGCGTGACGGGGTTCAGTATCGGCGACCGTGTTGCCTATACCATCCCCAACGGGGCCTATGTGAATGAGCGCGTCATAGCCTCGCGCCATCTGGTTGCCCTACCGAATGGCATCAGTGACGAGGTTGCGGCGGCCTCAATGCTGAAAGGTCTGACCGCGCATTATCTGCTGCATCGTTCGTTCGCAGTACAAAAGGATCAGACGGTTCTGTTTCACGCCGCTGCGGGTGGCGTTGGCCTGATCGCAGGGCAATGGCTGGCCGCCATAGGTGTGCACGCCATCGGAACTGCCGGGGGGCCACAAAAATGCGCCCTTGCCCGCGCCCACGGCTTTGCCGATGTTATTGATTACAAGGCTGAGGATTTTGTTAGCCGCGTACAGGAAATGACAGGTGGTAAAGGGGTCGATGCAGTCTACGACAGCATTGGCAAGGACACATTGGCCGGGTCGCTTTCCTGCCCTAAGACATTCGGAACATTGGTTAACTTTGGCCAATCCTCAGGCCCGGCACTGGATTTCAAACTGTCGGATCTGGCGGCTGGTTCCTTCACCATCACCCGACCGATACTGTTTCATTTCACCGTTGATCCAGCCTGGTTGACCGGAGCAAGCGGTGACTTATTCAAAATGATTGAAAAAGGCGCGTTGAAGATCAACGTCAATCAGCGCTATGCATTGCGGGACGCGGCAAAAGCGCACCGGGCGCTGGAAGCACGGAAAACCACGGGTTCAACAATTCTGACCCCCTGAGAAGGACGACAAAAATGGCTATTGGCGACGTTATCTGGACCTATTTTAACGGGATGTGGCACCAAGGCGACCTGCCGGTAATGAACGCCTCGGATCATGGCACCTGGCTGGGCTCATTGGTATTTGACGGTGCGCGGGCGTTTGAGGGCGTGGTGCCTGACCTTGAGCCGCATTTGAAGCGGGTAAACGCCTCGGCCCGGGTGATGGGGTTGGAACCGACCATGACGCTGGAGGAACTTACCGCGTTAGTTAAGGAAGGCCTGGCCAAGTTTGGGCCAAACGCCCCGATTTATATCCGCCCGATGTACTGGTCGAAGGAAGCCGGCGTTGGCGCAGTGGTTCCGGACCCGACGTCAACGACGTTCTGTCTGGCACTTGAACAACTGCCGATGGCCCCGGCAGATGCGGTGCAAACGCTTTGCCGCACCTCGTTTGTGCGCCCGATGCTTGCCATGGCCCCCGTCAATGCCAAGGCCGCCTGCCTTTACCCCAACAATGGCCGCATGATCCGTGAAGCACGGGCGCGCGGGTATAATAATGCGCTGGTGGCTGACGCTTTGGGTAATGTTGCCGAAACCGCCACCGCGAACATCTTCATGGTGAAGGACGGGATCATTCACACCCCCATTCCCAACGGCACCTTCCTTAACGGCATTACCCGCCAGCGAGTGATCAATCTGTTGCGCGAGGCCGGGCGCGAGGTCGAAGAAGCCACCCTGAGCTTTGACGATTTCCTTGGCGCTGATGAGGTCTTCATGAGTGGTAATATGGCGAAAATCACCCCGGTGGTGAAATTTGAAGATGTGGAATACGAG
>JAAEUB010000482.1 GCA_024227755.1 Paracoccaceae bacterium
ATATTGAGGTCACTTTGTTCGGGCTTGGTTGGCATTCCGGTAGACGGCCCGGCTCGTTGACAGTTAACCACAACCACCGGGATTTCCGCTGAACCGGCATGACTGATCGCCTCTTGCATTAGGGCAAAGCCGGGCCCCGATGTTGCCGTCATCGAGCGTACGCCGGTCATTGCCGCGCCAAGAGCCATATTGATGGCGGCAAGCTCATCTTCCACCTGCACAGCCACACCGTCAAAATGGGAGATATTATTCTGCAACCATTCCATTATTTCGGTTGCCGGGGTGATGGGATAACCCGCAAAGAAGCGGCCGCCGGCAACCAGAAACCCAAACGCAATCGCCTCATTACCACTGATCAGCCATTGCTGGTGACGTTTCGCATCAGCAAGTGTCCATTGACCCTGCTGGTCGGACAATCCCAATTCAGCGGTAAATTGACGACCGTTGTTGAAGGCGTGCAGGTTGGCTTTGATCAGGTGCGCTGGCAAACGTCGGAAGGTATGGCGCAGGCAGCTTATCGCCTCTTGCTCATCTATACAGAGGATATGTGACACGACACCAAAGCTGAGACTGTTCTTGAATAGATCCCGGCGCAGATCGCGAACGGCAAATCGGCCAAAAGGAACTTCAATGACCCGCACGCTATCCGCCAGGGCACTGCGGCACAACGCAGCGTCCGAAGAATCGAAAATAATAATGCTGTCTGCAGCCATCTCGGCCGCTGCGGTATCAACGGCCTCTTGATCGAAAGCAAGCAGAAGGTCGATGTGATCACCCATGCAGCCACGGCAAAGCAAAGAGCCGCGCATCATCGCGGCGGCATGGCCACCCTTGATACGGGAGGCGACATTACGCGCCATATACAAGTGGTAACCCCGATGCGCCAGCAATTCAGTCAGCACCGAAATCACTGTCAGCGAACCATCACCCCCCTGACCGGCGACCATGACATTGAGGTCAGTAAGTGGTTTATGGCCAGCCATGCTCAGGTCTTCTCCGACGGTGCACCCGGTCCTTTGGTATAAAATGTTTTTGGATCCAGATAGTTCAGTGCCTGACGTTCGGCCAGGGTTGGCATTTGCGCCGGCAGTGGTCGGTTTTTCTTCTTTTGGGCAGACAGTTTGTTCATCAGAAATTCGCCCCTGGGTTCATCGTCCAACGGGCGGGTCTCAAGCCAGCCATCTGCCAATGCCGCCTGGAACGCCGCATGGCCTCGTTCGGTACGAATCAGGGTATAGGTCCAGCCATCAAGGCCAATGCCGCCGGCGGCAATATCGGCATTTTCAGCGCCGTAATCCAGACAATAAAGGCAGGCCGGGCGGGCGAACTCTCGATATTTTTTCAGCGATACACTACACGTTTCGCCACCGTCCAGGCGCACGATAAC
>JAAEUB010000483.1 GCA_024227755.1 Paracoccaceae bacterium
AGCGGTCAAGAAACGCCGCTGGCGGTTGGCGATTGATCTGAATTTACGCCCCTACTACGGCCAACCCCAGTGCCGTCCTGAGGAACTCTACCGCGGTCAGGCGAAAAGCGGCACCACCCATTTTCACGCCTACGCGACGGCCTATATCATCAAAAACGGCTGCCGTTACACGGTCGCCCTGACCCGCGTCGAGCAAGGCACGAGCTTGGTTGAGGTCCTCAAGCGGCTGCTGCGCACAGCCGCAAGCGCGAGCGTGCGACCGAACCTGTTGCTGCTCGATCGCGGCTTCTACAGCGTCGCGGTCATCCGTTATCTGCAAGCGGCCCGCTACCCGTTTGTCATGCCAGTGATCGGCCGTGGGCGTAAACCCAGTGACCCGCGCGGTCCCAGCGCTACCAATGTCTTCGTGGCCAAAAAGCGTAGCGGCTGGTTCCGCTATACCTTGACCAGTGCCAGCAAACGCAAGGCCACGGTGGGCATCTGTGTCCATTGTCGCAACTGGCAAGGGCGACGCCAGCGCCGGGGCCGACAAACACTGGTGTATGCCTTCTGGGGCTTCCAGCCGAAAACCACCCAGTGGGTGTATACAATCTACCGCCAGCGCTTTGGCATTGAGACCAGCTATCGCCAGCTCAACGAGGCGTGCATTAAGACCACTACCCGAAGCCCGGAACTGCGCCTGCTCTTTGTCGGCATCGCGCTGCTGCTGCGCAATGTCTGGGTGTGGGTGCATTGGTCGTATTTAGCCAGCCCGCGCCGCGGTGCGCGCAAACTTAACCTGGACAAGCTGCGCTTCAAAACGTTGTTGACGTGGTTGACGCATTTGGCCGAGGAAACCTTCGGCACCAACGATGCCCTGGTCGCTGAGCGAGTGCCTTGACGAGGAGGCAAACTTGGAACTACTGATGTTGCTTGATCTCACGAGCTACCCATGGATCTCCCGGTGACACTTTTTCGTAAGCTCTTAGAAATGCCATGGCTCGTTCTGGCTGCCGCAATTGTTCGTAAGCTAGCACT
>JAAEUB010000484.1 GCA_024227755.1 Paracoccaceae bacterium
CCAAAATCTACCAGTTCCCCTTGTGGGGCGATCCGCAACGGGGCGTACCGAATGACCTTATACGCTGCGCCCTGTTTGCTGCCGCGAAGGGCATAGACGGGCAATACAACGAACGCGTACCCGTGTTCGCACAAGGTGACTTTAGCATCACCTATAGCGGCCCAAGCCTCACGCAAGACCATCTGGACGTGTTCGAGGCTATCATGCATCTGGCAAGGGAAATGCCGGAAGAAAATGCCGTGCGTTTTACCGCACATAGCCTGTTGAAGCTCATAGGCCGCAGCACAGGCAAGAGCGACCATGACCGCCTTTTACGTTCTTTGGAGCATCTGACCACAACGGCTGTGACCATCAAACGCAAAGGACACGGTACCTATTGCGGTTCCCTGCTGCCTGAATGGGCCGACAGGGAAGAGGACGGCAAATTCTCATTCCGCGTTAACCGCAACCTGATAAAGCTGTTTGACCGTGGTTTTACGGTTATTGAATGGGAGCAGCGCAAAAAGCTGGCGCGTTCCCCGCTTGCCAAGCATTTGCAGCTTTGGCTATCCAGCCATGACAAGCCGTACCCTGTTACGGTGCAATATCTCCACGACATCACGGGC
>JAAEUB010000485.1 GCA_024227755.1 Paracoccaceae bacterium
GACAATGATCAGAATGATCGTCGCGGGTAAGGCATTGGTAATGCCACGAATCATTCCATCTTGAATAATGTGCCAGTTAAAACCGCAGCGTAAAGCAACAATTGAAGCGACGAGTACGCCGAGCAGCATGGGAATGTGCGGATCAAGCCCGTAGATCACTATCGATATACTGATCCCCACGATTAGCGAGAATAGCGATATCATCGCTTCCCAAAAGTGTGGCGCCCGTGCGCCCGATGGTATTGTCGTGTCCATATGCCCCCCGGCTTTTTCTGATAATAATTATCTGATCATGTAGATGGGTTGCGATTGTATGAAAGATCAGACGAAATACAACAGGTAATAACAGTCTTTCGATAAAAGTTCAAAAATCAAGAACAGGGCTTGGGGGCTTAGTGAGACACACGCTCAATCGGAGGACTTAGTGAGGCACACGCTCAATCGGAGACTGAATGTTCTGCCGCGAAGCGTTTCTGGATTGCACGGATTTGACCCAGGATATCGTCGGAGAGCCTGTCCGGCGTATGATTTTCCAGCGTCTGCCGGATATCATGCTCAATCCGCTCGACCAGGGTTTCGTCTTCAACATTGCCTGAGCTGACCGGAAAGTTGGCGCCATAATAGCGGGCGTTCCAGTATTCCTCCCGGCAATGTCGGGCCGTGTGTGGGTGTGCCAGATAGTTGCCCCGCACGCCTGCTTCGCGCGTGAGGTCGCGGGCCAGGGTTTCGTCATCGACGACAAGACCCTCCCACATCTTGCGCAACAGCCCGACGAGTTCGTCGCAGAAAGCCAGCGCATGGCGGGAATAGGTAATCCCTTCATCCAACGAACCGAGATATTCGCAGGTTGCGGGACGGGCGTAAAAGGCGTTCAACATGTTGCTGGAAATCTCCCACACCGCATCTTCATCGAAGCGCCGGGCTGACGAACCACCCCCGATTCCGGTGGCGGATGGCAGGTCCAGCGATCGCATCACCTGGCAGATTGCCAGATCGCCAAGCTTCATCTGGGAGAATCCGCCCATGCCGCCGGTTGCCGCCTCCATGAAAGACACATCAGACCCCAGCGCGCAGAACGAGCCCGGGCGCACCAGGTGGCTCAGCACCAGCGCCGCCAGATCGGTGGCCAGCGAATGGACCAGGCAACCCGCCATGGTTATCGGGGCCGAGGCGCCGCCCATGGTAACGGTTCCCATGATCAGCGGGATGCCGTAATTGACTGCTCGGATGATCTGGTCGGTATGGATCTGGGCATAATAAAGCGGCAACGGGGTTACGACGTGAGCGAAATAGGGTTTTGCCACCAGTTGATCGCGGCCGCCGCGGATGACTTCGGCCATCTCGATCACCA
>JAAEUB010000486.1 GCA_024227755.1 Paracoccaceae bacterium
CACTTTGCCGATCTCGACATCCTCGACCTCAATCTCGGCCAGACCGGCATAGACAAAACCCTCGTCCCCTTCGGCACAGGATACGGTGATTTCCTGGTGGTCATGCAGAACATGCGTTGCCTGAGAGGTGCCGACGATTGCAGGTAGGCCAAGTTCGCGGCTGACAATCGCTGCGTGCGAAGTGCGCCCGCCGTGGTCGGTGACAATAGCGGCGGCTCGTTTCATGATCGGTACCCAGTCAGGGTCAGTGGTCGACGTCACCAGAATTGAGCCATCAACGAAATTGGCAATGTCAGCTGCACTTTCGATCAGGCAAACGCGCCCGGACACCGCCGCCGCTCCCACAGACAGGCCGGTCAGAATTGTTTCACCGGCAGAATGGACGCTGTAAGTTTTTTGCACCCCTTCATCGGCGCGTGACTGCACCGTTTCAGGACGCGCCTGCACAATATAAAGCTCACCTGTTTTACCGTCCTTGGCCCATTCCATATCCATCGGCTGGCCATAATGATCCTCGATCGTGCAGGCATAGCGCGCAAGTTCAAGGATTTCGGCGTCAGACAGAACAAACTTCGACCGTTCGGCTTTTGATGTCGGGACGTTCATCGTTTCGCCGCCTTCGGCCCCGGCATAGATCATTTTCTTTTCTTTGCTGCCAAGCTTTTTCTCGACAATTGGCACCAGAGCCTTGTCGTCCAGCAACGGCTTGTAAACCTGGTATTCGTCCGGCGTTACCGCCCCAAGCACCACGTTTTCACCCAGGCCCCAGGCTGCATTTATCAATACCACCTTGTCAAAACCACTTTCGGTATCAATCGAAAACATCACACCTGAACCGTTGATGTCCGAGCGCACCATCATCTGCACCCCGACAGAAAGCGCGATCTCGCGTTGATCAAAGCCTTTTGCCTTGCGATAAGAAATGGCGCGATCGGTAAAAAGGGACGCAAAGCACCGTCGGCAGGTGTTGAGCAAGGCGACCTCGCCTCGTACGTTCAGGAAGGTTTCCTGCTGACCGGCAAAGCTCGCGTCCGGCAGATCCTCGGCAGTGGCACTTGAACGCACCGCGACCGCGGGACCGGACTTGCCACAACGCTCCCCAAGTTCGCGGTAAGCGTCAAGGATACCTGCGCTGATATCCTCGGGCCATTCACCGGCAATAATTGCTTTGCGGATGCTTTGACCAGCCTCCTGCAAGGTAATCTTTCCTGCCACTTCACGCGCTAAAGTGTCCGCGATCAGATCATTCAGATCGTTTCTGTCCATATAGCTGCGATATGCGTCGGCGGTGGTGGCATAACCGGCGGGGACCTTGATGCCTGCCCCGGCCAGGTTGCTGACCATTTCACCAAGCGACGAGTTTTTGCCACCGACCAAACCGACATCGGCACGGACTAAATTTTCGAACCAGATGATATTTTGATTGCCGTGACCCATAACGCGCCCCTTCATGAAAAGTGAATGCCAGATGTTCGCACAAGTGTGACTTGCATGAAGGTCCGACGCAATGATCCTGGTCAAAGATAAGTGCAGGTTATGGGCCTAATTGCCGACTTGAGTTTTCAACCGAGGCGTTGGCTGCAAACTCGTCCAAATATGCGCCCAGTCGTTCGGACGCGTATCTGGAATTTCTGTAAAAGAAAGCCCACCCCACGCGGGTCAGAACTACCCGCAATGCGCGCTGTTTTTCCCATTTTTTTTTCGACTCAGCAGGAAAACGCACGTATGTCCGGACGTAAAATTTAGGCTATTCTCGTGTAGGTTTAGCGTCAGATTGGACGTAATCGCATAGCGGTATTGGATGCACCTAAAACCGTTGTCGAGTTGCATCACACGACAATAACTTGGCAATGTCGCGGGTGATTACATGGCAGGCCAACGGCACCAAAACTATAATGGACACATCTGAAATTTATGGGTGGGGAACTCATCATGAAAAACGTATTACTTTCTACTGTCGCATTAGTCGCACTTACAGGAACAGCAATAGCTGGCAATCTGGTTGTGCCGGTCGTTGCACCGGCACCGGTTGTTTTCGCCGAACCTGACAGCGACTGGAGCGGCTTTTACGGCGGTCTGCACGGCGGCTTTGGCGACGCAACAATTGGATTTGATCCCATTCCAATCGGTATAACGCTTGCGTACCAAGGCTATGGATTGCACGCAGGGTATATGCATGACTTCGGCAATTTGGTTGCTATCGGTGAGATCAGTGGAGATCGGTTGGACTTAACCGATATCACGATGCCATCGGATCACGAGATTCAGCGGGTAGGTGCTGATGTTATGCTTGGCTATGACGGCGGCAAAGTCATGCCGTTTGCTGGTATTGGTTACGCAAACCTAACATTTTCAGTAACAGGAGTTGGTTTCAGCGAAAGCACCGATGGCTTCGCCGTTACAGCTGGCGTCGCCTACAAGGCCACCGACAACCTAATGCTGGATGCACGTGTGCGCCACACAACTTACTCCGACATGTTCGGTATACCCGACGTCACGCTTGCCGCCACAGCCTTCATGTTTGGCTTGAGCTGGCACCAATAAAGTCGATTGCACCTCGACAATTTGAAAAAGCCCGCCTTTCAGGCGGGTTTTTTTTGCGTGGCTCACCACCAGAATGTACAAACCACCACTAAGCTACTCAGATCTACTTTTTTTGGATATAAGCCAATCCCGCCACCAAGTCTCCGTGATCGCCGAATACTCGAACCGGGCAACAAATATCACAAGCCGCCCGGCAACTAGTTCGGGCCAGTGGCGGGGGGGGCTACTGACTAATCCGGTTGGTAATACCGGATCAGCATCCTCGCTGAGTTCTGATACGCAGATTGCTCGCGGTGATTATCGCCCAGCTGTCTCTAAGGTACGTGGTGCAGTCCGCAAACTGCCACTTGAACAAAGTAGGGGCCAGGCGCGAAAAACGCCCGGCCTTTTCTGTTTGGGCCACGCTTCATTACATCCACTGTCTTGCGCGCCGACCCGGCGTTTACATGCTGGGCTTCAAATCCCGTTCTAATCGCGCTGACGCAAATAGGAAGCCCGCTGAACCGGCCTTCACAAGTGTATAACTGGCCGTGGTTTACACCCTAGGATTGGGGTTTCTTCTCGGTAGTCGCGCATCAACCAGAATGCCGGGCAGCCTTTTCAAAAGCGTCTTGTTACGAGCGAGGTCTATGCCTGCATATTGAAACTTCTGATGTAGTATTCGCCGTTGTACTCTCCATTTCGGCAATTATAGTCTGTTGAGCAGTTTCAGAAAGCTCACCCAAATGACAAAACCCAACCAACTCAATTTCGACACCCGCGCCATTCATGCCGGGCAGGAACCTGACCCGCTGACCGGGGCGGTTGTTACTCCTATCATTCATGCCACGACCTTTGTGCAGGACGGGATCGACAAGAACCGGGGCTTTGTCTATTCGCGCTCGGGCAACCCCACACGCCTTACGGTCGAGGCCTGTCTGGCTGATCTGGAAAGCGCCAAAACTGCGTTTGCATTTCCCACCGGGCTGTCTGCAGCTGCCACCATCCTGGAATGCGTTGATGCGGGTGCGCATATCGTGGCGCACGCTGACCTTTATGGCGGTATTCACCGGCTACTGAATGACGTTCGCACCCGTTCGGCAGGCCATCAGGTTACCTTTGTCGACTTCGCCGACACCGATGCTGTCGCTGGTGTGGTGAACGAAAAAACCACACTGCTTTGGTACGAGACACCTTCAAATCCGATGCTGAAAATCGTCGACATCGCAGCAATTTCCCAGATCGCAAAATCCGTGGGCGCGATGAGCGTTTGTGACAACACATTTTCATCACCCTACCTGCAACGCCCGCTGGAGCTTGGGGTCGATATTGTCATGCACTCGGCCACAAAGTTCCTGTCGGGTCATTCGGACCTTATGGCGGGTGTGGCTGCGGTTTCCGCCAGCGCGCCTGACGGTGTCGCTGAGCGCCTGAAGCTGATGCAGAACGCCACCGGCGCGGTTCTAAGCGCGATGGACAGCTCGCTCCTCTTGCGTTCGGTTAAAACCCTGCCTGTGCGCATGGAACGTCATTGTTCCAATGCAAAAAAAATCACTGAGCATTTGTTGGACAATCAAACCCGTTATGGCATCACATCCGTGCGCTACCCCGGTCTGCCGGACCATCCCGGCCACGATGTTGCCGCCCGCCAGATGCGCGATTTTGGTTCGATGATTTCGCTTTACGTCGATGGCGGTTTGCAACGACTTGAACAGGTCATGCAGCGCAGCCACCTGTTCCAGTTCGCGGTCAGCCTTGGCGGCGTTGAAAGTCTGATCCAGCACCCGGCATCGCTGACCCACAAAACCGTGCCCAAAGAAAAACGCGACGCCGAAGGGGTGACCGATGACCTGATCCGGCTTTCGGTGGGTATCGAAGACGCAAGCGACCTGATCGCCGATATTAAGCAAGCATTTGGCTGAGGCGAAACAAGAATTTTCGAAAATTCTTGGCAAAAATTCTTCGAAGAATTTTTCAGCGCTTGAAGGAAATGTTGCTTTCAGCCCCTAACCCGAAGCGCAGGCACAGCCCGATCACTCCCAAAGAAAGCACCAACCACAACCCGCCCCACAACACCGTCGCCCCGCCGTAGTTTTCGGCCAGCATATAGGCGTCTGAACGCAGCGAGGAGCGGACAATCGTGTCGCTGAAAATGTCGTAAGGCACATAGATCATGCTGGTCAGACCGATCAGGCGCAGTACCAGGTCATTGACATCACGCGGCAAATAACGCGCCATCGCCAGCATCAAAATCCCGGTGCCCAGCCCGAACGCTAATGGGAAAATCTCGCGCATATAAAATGCAGTAATGACCAGAGTTACCAGCCCGAGCAACGCCATCAAACCCCGGTCCGCGTGGGTGCGCAAGGCAATCAGCAAGATGACCACCCCGATCAGTAGTGACCCGACATAGCCCGCCGACAGGATCACAAACAGGCTTCCGCCCCTTGTCACCGTCACCCCGCCCTGCATCGTCGACAATGAAATGCTTTCAACCTTGCCGCCGGTTAACATGGCAGCGGTCCCGTGGCTGACCTCGTGCAGGAAAACCACGAGGATTTTCAACGGCAATATCACCGGCGTCTGCCACAGGACAAAAACCAGCGCTGTCAAGGCGATGAGTTGCCAATGTCCGCGAAAAAGCCTCACAGCGGCCACAGGAACGGTATGACGGCGCTGGCAAGCAGGCCGATGGACAGGTTCAAAGGTATGCCCACTTTCATGAAATCGGTGAACTTGTAGCCGCCCGGACCATAGACCAACATGTTGGTCTGGTATCCGATCGGGGTGGCGAACGAGGCGCTGGCGGCAACCATCACCGCCACCACCAATGGCCGCGCGTCAATTCCAAGAGCGTCGGCCAAACCGATGGCGATTGGGGTGACCACCACGGCGACGGCGTTGTTTGAGACAAGCTCGGTAAGTACTGAGGTCAGCAGGTAAATCGCCCATATGATCAGGAATGGTGGCAAGGTCCCCAAAAGGGGTGCCAGAACCTCGGCAATCATCTTAACCGCGCCCGATGCCTCAAGTGCAGCGCCAATGGCCAGCATCGAAAAGATCAGCGCCAGAAGCCGCCCGTCGATGAAACCAAAAGCCTCGTCTGCGTCAATGGCGCGTGACAGCAGCACCAACGCTACCGCGACCACGGCCAGCGCGAAAATTGGAGCAACACCCAAACCCGCCAGAACCACGATGCCCACCAATGCCACGATTGCCACCGGGGCGCGGCGACGGCGAAAGGCGCGCGCCGAAGGCTGCGCGACGTCGACCATCTCCATATCTATGGCCAGCCTTTGAATATCACCGGCAGCGCCCTCTAAAAGCAGGGTATCGCCCACCCGTACCACCAGAGAATCCAGTTGCTGGGCCAGGTTCTGGTTTTTGCGATGTACCGCCAGTGGGTAAACACCATAACGCCGTCTTAGACGCATCTGCCCAAGCGATCTGCCGATCATCTTGCAGCCCGGCGTCACCAGAACCTCAACCGTTGAAGTCTCAACCGACGATACCTGATCGACCGGCTTGATATTGCGATCCTCCTGTAAGGTCAGCAATTCGTCCATCTTGGTGCGCAGGACTACCCGGTCACCAACCTCAATCGCCACCGCCGCCAGATCACGCCTGAGCGACGCATCCCCGCGCAGCACATCAACCAGCCGCACACCTGCACGTTTGAACAAGGTGACTTCGCGCGCGTTCTGTCCGATCAGGGCGCTATCGGGGGGGATAACAACCTCGGTGAAAAACTTCTTTTTCGCCTTGCCGCCCAGTAACGAGGCCATGCTTTCACGATCGGGTAAAAGACGCGGGGCAATGAAATAGAGATAGGCCATACCCCACAGAACCAGTATTATGCCCAGCGGCGTGACCTCAAAAATAGTGAAGGGTTCAAGCCCGTTAGCGCGCGCCACCCCATCGACCAACAGGTTGGTCGAGGTGCCAATCAATGTCAGGCAGCCCCCCAAGATCGCTGCATAAGACAGCGGAATCAACAGCTTGCTGGCAGAGATGTTCAGTTTACGACCCAGTTGCACAAAGACCGGGATCATCACCACAACCACCGGCGTGTTGTTCATGAAAGCCGAGGCGATCATCACAAACCCCATCAATGCGCCAATGGCAATCGCCGGGCTGCGTTCGGCTTGAGATTCCGCCAGCTGTGTGAACCAGTCAAGCGCCCCGGTACGCACCAACGCGCCCATGACAATGAACATCGCGACAATCGTCCAGGGCGCCG
>JAAEUB010000487.1 GCA_024227755.1 Paracoccaceae bacterium
GCAAAATCCATGACCAAAGATGACCCCTTCGGGTTCGACATGTCAGTCTCAACCGCTAAAAAGCGAAACCCCCGCGGCAAACGCGGAATGTCTGGCGCGTTTGAAACTTCAAACCGTCAGTGCGAACATGAGGGCTGCGAAGAGCGGGGCCAGTACCGCGCCCCGAAATCCCAAGATAGCCTCGATGACTTTTTGTGGTTTTGTAAGATTCACGTAAGGGAATACAATCTTAAGTGGAATTACTTCAACTCCGCCAGCGAACAGGAAATCGCAGAACAGCAAGACAAAGACCGGGTTTGGGAACGCGAGACAAAACCCTTGGGTAAACGCAGCGACGAGGCGCGGGCGTGGTCGCGTCTGGGCGTTGATGACCCACACCAGGTTTTGGGCGAGAATGCCACCAGAAACCCTGGCAAATCCATTACCGGCACACGCAAATTGCCACCGACCGAGCGGCGGGCAATTGACATTCTTGAGGCAAAGGACCATTGGCGTAAACCTGAAATTCGCAAAACTTACAAGGCGTTAATCAAAGTTCTTCACCCCGATATGAATGGTGGAGACCGCGGCCATGAAGAGCAATTGCAAGAGGTCGTTTGGGCATGGGAGCAGATCAAGATAAGTCGCCACTTCAAGGACTAGACCATTCTCGCCAGTGAAACTGGGCCAGCAAATGCTCTAAATCCTCTTAAAAAGAGTTATCCGATCTCGTTTTCACAACGCACTCCCCTTGCACCTGTTTGGGAATTCAGGCACCACCAACAGTATAGTTTTTCGGCCCGATACTGGCCGGTATGGGAAAGATCAAATGGCGGACGGGAACATGGAAATAGGTGCAAAACCAACCGAAGACATCTCGGTCAGGGACGTTTTTGGTATTGATAGTGATATGAAGGTCAAGGGCTTTGAAAACCGCATCGACCGGGTGCCCGATCTTGATATGACCTACAAGTTCGATCCTGACACCACGTTGGCGATCCTTGCTGGCTTTACCCATAACCGCCGGGTGATGATCCAAGGCTATCACGGCACGGGTAAATCGACCCACATCGAACAGGTTGCCGCGCGCCTGAACTGGCCCTGTGTGCGGGTTAATCTCGACAGCCATATCAGCCGTATCGACCTTATTGGCAAGGATGCGATCAAGTTGAAGGACGGCGTGCAAATCACTGAATTTCAAGAAGGTATCCTGCCTTGGGCGCTCAGGAATCCGACCGCGATCGTGTTTGACGAATACGATGCCGGGCGCGCCGATGTGATGTTCGTGATCCAGCGGGTGCTGGAGGTTGACGGCAAGCTGACGCTTCTGGACCAGAACGAGGTGATCACCCCGCACCCGTCTTTCCGCCTGTTCGCGACCTCAAATACGGTTGGGCTTGGCGACACGACTGGGCTCTACCATGGCACCCAGCAGATCAACCAGGGCCAGATGGACCGCTGGTCGCTGGTGGCAACGCTGAACTATCTGGGCCACGACGCTGAAACCGCCATCGTTTTGTCGAAAAACCCGCATTACAACTCGGAAAACGGGCGCAAAACCATCAGCCAGATGGTCACCGTTGCCGACCTGACCCGCACCGCTTTCATGAACGGCGACCTATCAACAGTGATGAGCCCGCGTACAGTGATCACATGGGCACAGAATGCCGAGATTTTCCGCAATGTCGGTTATGCCTTCCGCCTGTCCTTCCTCAATAAGTGCGACGAGCTTGAACGCCAGACCGTGGCCGAGTTCTATCAACGCTGCTTTGACGAAGAACTGCCGGAAAGTGCGGCGAGCATGAGTTTGGGGTAGAGATGAGCACGTCCGCCATAATCGGCGCAGCCGGTGAGCACTTGGTTATGTCGCGTCTCCTTTCGAAAGGATATATTGCCTCACTCGCGCCTCAAGGTGCGCCAAACATCGACATTCTGGTCACTTCGGCTGATGGATCTATGCTCAAGTCAATCCAAGTAAAAACAACTAGAACTTCTCATAGTTGGCGGTTCGCGGAGAAGCACGAAAAGATCGACAATGCGAATTTGTTCTACTGTCTTGTGCATTTGGATTCTCCAGAAAAACACCGGTCGAGCGTATACGTTGTGCCCAGCAAACTAATAGCAGGACTTGTCGCGGATTCGCATCGAGCGTGGCTTTCGGGCAAGAAAAAAAGCGGACAAACACGAAAAAACACTTCTATGCGCGCCGTTCATTTTGATTTCACTTCCGTCTTTGGTCAAAATACAGAATTCGGATTTGGGTGGCTAGATAAGTTCAATGAGGCATGGCATCTAATTGAGCCGGACAATCGAAAGATGTCCGAAAGAGACGCCGCATGACCAAACCCACCGACAACCCCGCTGATCCGTTCAAAAAGGCGCTTGCCGAGGCTACCAAGGTCATGGCCGATGACCCGGAACTGGCGGTTAGTTTCACCGTCGATCCTCCGGGCCTGTCCGAGGATGCGGTGCGCCTGCCTCAGGTCACCAGGCGCATGACGCGCGATGAGGTGCTGCTGGCGCGCGGCACGGCGGATGCTTATGCGCTGAAACACAAGTTTCACGATGGGGCGACCCATAACCGTTATGCCCCTGATGGGCAGATGGCGCGTGACATCTATGAAGCAATGGAAACCGCGCGGTGCGAGGCGATGGGTGCACGGGTAATGCCCGGCACTGCCGGCAATATTGACGCCATGATCGGTGCCGAAGCTGATAGGCGTGGCTTTGCCCAGATCAAAGAGGGGGCGCAGGCCCCGCTGGCCGAAGCGGCGGGCTATCTGGTGCGCCATCTGGCGACCGGGCGCGACCTGCCCGAAGGCGCGCAGAACGTGATGGATTTGCGGCGCGATTTCATCGAGGGACAGGCCGAAGAAACACTTCAGGACCTTGACGCAAGCCTTTCTGACCAAAAGACTTTTGCAAAATTCACACGTCAGATTATCGAAGATCTGGGCTACGGCGACCAACTGGGTGATGACCCGGACTTGGACGATGAAAACCCGGATGATGAGGCCGAGGCGGACGAGGATCAGGCCCAGGAAGAGGGCGAAGAGGACAGCCAGGAAGGCTCGGAAGAGACCGAGGCCAACCCTGAGCAGAGCCAGGACGAAACTCTGGATCAGAGCGAGGCGCAGGTCTCGATGGATGATCTGTCGGATATGGAAATGGGCGACGAGGCCGAGATGCCGGATGGCGAAGCCCCGATGGAGCCGCCAGCCCCGGCCCCGGTCAGTGACGCAGACCCGAATTATCAGGTCTTTCTGGCGGAACATGACGAAGAAATACGCGCCGAAGACCTAGCAGAACCGGCTGAGCTGGAACGCCTGCGCGCCTATCTCGACCAGCAACTTGAACCTCTCAAGGGGGCAGTTGGGCGACTGGCCAACAAGCTACAACGCCGCCTGCAGGCACAGCAAAACCGGTCATGGGAGTTTGATCTGGAAGAGGGCATACTCGACGCCGGACGTCTGGCGCGCGTGGTCGTCAGCCCGACCACGCCGCTTAGTTTCAAGCGCGAAAAAGACACCGAGTTTCGCGACACTGTGGTGACGCTGCTTTTGGACAATTCCGGCTCGATGCGCGGCCGTCCCATTTCGATTGCCGCGATCTGCGCCGACGTTTTGGCACGCACGCTTGAACGCTGTCAGGTCAAAGTCGAGATCCTGGGCTTTACCACCCGTGCCTGGAAAGGCGGGCAGGCCCGCGAGAAATGGCTTCACGAAGGCCGACCACAGCAACCCGGAAGGCTGAATGATCTGCGCCACATCATCTATAAATCCGCCGATGCGCCGTGGCGTCGGGCGCGGCCCAATCTGGGGCTGATGATGAAAGAGGGATTGCTGAAGGAAAACATCGACGGCGAGGCGCTGGAATGGGCGCACCGGCGGATATCCGGCCGCCATGAGGCGCGCAAAATCCTCATGGTGATCAGTGATGGTGCGCCGGTGGACGATTCAACCCTTTCCGTTAACCCCGCAAATTACCTGGAAAAACATCTGCGCGATGTGATCGCAATGGTGGAAAAACGCAAAGCGGTCGAGCTTTTGGCCATTGGTATTGGCCATGACGTGACGCGCTATTATGATCGCGCTGTGACCATCACAGATGTCGAGCAACTGGCGGGCGCAATGACCGAACAACTTGCCAGCCTGTTTGATAAAGACCCGCGCGCGCGTGCGCGGATGATCGGGATCAGGAAAGCCAGATAGATGTTTCAGAGCTTCAAAAGCCACGCCGATCCCTCTCAGGGTCCCTCCCGTTTGAAGCAACTGCGCGCACGTATGAAGGAGGATAAACTGGACGGGTTTATCATTCCACGTGCGGATGCCCATCAGGGCGAATATGTCGCTGACGCTGATAAAAGGCTGGAATGGCTAACCGGGTTTACCGGCTCGGCCGGGTTCTGCATCGCTTTGGCCAAGATGGTCGGGGTTTTTGTCGATGGCCGCTATCGCAATCAGGTGCGCGGTCAGGTCGATCTTGGCGTATTCGCCCCGGTTGACTGGCCCGAAGTCCAGCCCGGTCCGTGGCTCGCGGATAACTTGATCAAGGGCGGATATGTCGGATTTGATCCCTGGCTGCACACAACCCGCGAGATCGAAAAAATGGAGGCCGTTCTGATCGGCGAAGGTGTTGAGCTGGTCGCCAGCGAAAACCTTGTCGACCAGATCTGGGAGGATCGCCCTGCCCCGCCGCGCGGCCGTATCATTCCCCAACCTCTTGAAGCTGCGGGAAAAAGCCATGCTGAAAAACGCGCCGATCTTGCCAAAGACCTGACCAATGCAGGTCAGCGTGCAACAGTCATAAACCTTTCTGATTCGATTGCGTGGCTTTTGAATGTCCGCGGCGACGACATCCCTCACATCCCTGTGGTGCAGGGTTTTGCCATTCTTTACGACAATGCGCGGGTTGATTTTTTCACCCATCCATCGCGCAACAGCGACATTGGCGACCACCTTGGCGTCGACGTGCGCCTTTATTCGGATACCGCCTTTGAAGAAGCACTTTGTGCCCTTGAAGGTCCGGTGCGGCTGGACAAATCCTCGGCCCCGGTTGCGGTGGCGCGTATTTTGGAAAATGCCGGTGTGGGAATTGCCTGGGATGATGACCCCTGCATTTTACCAAAAGCGTGCAAGAATAAGGTTGAGATTGAGGGTAGCCGAAAAGCCCATCTGCGCGATGGGGCGGCAATGGTTGAGTTCCTGACATGGTTCGACGCGACCGCCGGGCGGGCCACTTTAAGCGAGATTGATCTGGTATGCGAGCTGGAAAGCCAAAGGCGCAGCCGCAATGCGCTCAAGGACATTTCATTTGAAACCATAGCCGGGTCCGGCCCCAACGGTGCGATAATGCATTACCGGGTGACAGATGAGAGCAACCGCACCCTGAAGAATGGCGATCTGGTGGTACTTGATAGTGGTGGGCAATATCAGGACGGCACCACCGATATCACCCGCACCTTGCCGGTTGGCGAGGTTGGGGATGAGGAAAAGACGTGTTTTACCCGTGTGTTACAGGGGATGATTGCGATTTCCCGCCTGCGCTTCCCCTGCGGGCTGGCCGGGCGTGATCTGGACGCCATCGCCCGTTATCCATTGTGGCTGGCACATCAGGATTTCAACCACGGCACCGGGCATGGGGTTGGGTCATATCTGTCTGTGCATGAGGGACCACAGCGCCTTAGTCGCCTGTCGGAAGTACCACTCAAATCCGGCATGATCTTATCAAACGAGCCGGGATATTACCGAGACGGGGCTTTCGGCATCCGTATTGAGAACCTGATAGTGGTGCGCGAAGCCAAACGCCCCGATGGCGGCGATGCGCGCGAGATGCTGTGCTTTGAAACACTCGCCTTTGTGCCCATTGACCGAAGACTGATCAAGGTGGAAATGCTGTCAGGTGGCGAACGTGAATGGCTTAATACCTATCACCAGATGACTATGAAAAAGCTTACGCCCAGGGTCTCGCCCGCAGCCCGAAAATGGCTGTCGCAAGCCTGCACGCCGATTTGATCCGACCTGAAGCTCGATGTTTCTGATATACTCGCGGTTCAAACCGGAGGGATGGATGGCAGATCATATCACAATTCGCAAAGCCGAAGGCAAATGGGTTATCCGTGCATGTGGGGCGGTTCTGGGTGAAACCGACACCGCGCTGGAGTTGACTGAGGGCAGATTGCCCCCCGTGATTTATTTCCCGCGCGGTGACATTGCGATGGCGTTTTTTGAACCCTCTGGCAAGCAATCCAATTGTCCCCATAAGGGCGATGCTTCGTATTTCACAATTCAAGGCCACAGCCAGAAAATACAAAATGCGGCCTGGTCGTATGAGGACCCGTTGGCGGATGTGGCCATGATCAAGGATCATTTGGCCTTTTATTCTGATGAAGTCACCATCGAGCGGATTTAGCTGCCCCCGGGCAATAACAGTGACGCATCTCCGTAGGAAAAAAACCGATATTCTTCAGCGATGGCATGGGCATAGATCTGGCGTATCCGACTGGCGCCAATAAAAGCCGAGACCAGCATCATCAGCGTCGACTTTGGCAGGTGAAAATTCGTCATCAGCCCGTCCGCAACCAGAAACTGAAAGCCCGGCGTGATGAAGATATCGGTGCTGCCCTGCCAGGCGGTCACTTTGCCGGAGTTGCGCGCGGCAGTCTCGATCAAACGCAATGCGGTGGTGCCGACGGGGATAATCCGCCCACCGGCAGCACGGGTTGCATTAATCTCATCCGCTGCTTTCGCCGTCACCTCACCCCGCTCAGAATGCATAACGTGATCTTTGATGTCGTCGACCTTGACCGGCAGAAATGTGCCCGCGCCCACATGCAAGGTTACATGAGTGAAATCCACGCCCTTTTTCTTCAACGCATCCAGTAATTCCTGATCAAAATGAAGCGACGCGGTCGGGGCCGCCACGGCGCCGGGAATACGGGCAAAAACCGTTTGGTAATCATTGCGATCACGGGCATCGGCAGGGCGCTTGGCGGCAATATAGGGCGGCAGCGGCATTTCACCTGCTTCATCAAGGGCTGCGTCAAATGCTTCTTCGGTCAGGTTAAATGCCAACCGCGCCTGGCCGTCCTCTTTGGCCAAAAGCCGCGCGCTCAAACCACCAGCAAAGGTCACGTTTTCGCCTATTTTCAGTTTGCGCAGGGGCTTTATCAGGGCTGACCATTCAGCCCCCCCAGAGGGTGCCAGCAAGGTCACCTCGATCTGCGCCACGGCATCTTGTCCCCCGGCACCGGCCCCTGCCCTTATTCGTGAACCAGAAAGACGCGCGGGGATCACACTGGTATTGTTCAAAACCAACCGATCGCCGTGCTTCAGCCAGTCGCTCAATGCTGACACGCTTGCATCGATGATCGCATCCGGAGTTGCCACAAGCATCCGGGCCGATGGGCGTGGGCTGACCGGCCGGGTGGCAATCAAGTGTTCTGGCAGGTTGAAGTCGAAATCGCTGAGTTTCATAGGTGCTTTGGTTACTCGTCTGGTAGCTCCGGTGGAGGTCGGCGGAATATCTCGCGAAACATTGCCGGTGTGAACAGTGAAAGTGGATTAACCTCGATCTCCGGGTCTTCCGGCGTGCCAGCCATGGTGTAAGTAAACCCAATCAAGCCTTCGCCCTTGCGGGTAAAAACCTGACCAAGAACGTTGAGAATATATATGGGCGAGATCACCCCGGCCATATCCATTCCGCCGCCGCCCAGCGTGTAAGTTCCATCCAACGAAATGCCAAGCGATGCGCCAATCGCGGACGCGCGCCGAATGATGACCTGGGTCGGGGTCAGACGAAAACGGCTTTCAACCTCGGAAAACAGGATGCCTTCCTGGTCAAGTTGCTCCAGTAGGCCGACGATGGATATGGCCGACAAAAGCTCTGCCATCGCCGAAGCTCCCACCATGCGAATATCTGTGATGGTCAGTTTTCCGTCATAAGTGCCCTCTGCCGCCAAAGGGGCCAAAACGAGGGTCATATCTCCTCCGCGCCCGGTCTCAAACACCTCGGCCGCCTTTAAAACGCCGCCTGCATTTGAGCTGGTAATACGTATTGCAGAGCCATTTGCCTGTGGGGCAACCACGCCGCGGATGGCCGGGCCACCGTTGACCAGCGCCGTAAAGGTGCCGCTCAGCCCGCCCTGACTGTTAAGGTTGCCGGTCAACGAAGTCAGCTCGATACCTTCGGTTATGATCAGCTTGTCCAGTACTACCCGGATAGGTGCATCGTCGGAGTCTGAGCCGGTGCTGCCGGTAAACGACGCCCGCCGCATGTCGGCGCTGCCACCGTTTATGGAGATCGCCGCGGTCTGGTCAGGCCCTCGTCCGGTAAAGGTTACCGGTGCATCCAGCCAGCCATCCAGCTGCACGCGCGAAAACTCCGCTTCATCCAAACCACCGTCAGGAAGGACCGAAACCCGCCCGGTTGCGCTTAAACCGGGGGCTTCGAATTCAAGGTGATCGACGGCCGCGGGCTTTCCCAAATGTCCCGTAACCCTAAGCCGTCCGGTGCGATTGCGCGCCTTTGACCAGCCAAGATCCTCAATTGATATTTGCAGCCGGTTCAGGTCTGACACCAATTCGTATGTCGGGGCCTTGTCAGGGGCAAATTCCATGACAAGTTGGCCGATACCCTCACCGCTCAGGGATCCCTCGGGCAGACCGATGTTAAACTCATCCAAAAATGCCTGATTGAGCACCAGATTTGCTTCCAGTCGCGAGGTGCCGTCCTGAGCCTCGCCAATCCCGGCGAACCAGGTGCCGCTTCCTCGTGCTGCACCGATACGCACATCACCAGAAACCTCGATCCTCTGGTTATTAACATTCACCACCGCATGTGGACCCATCAATACACGCCCCGGCACCAATACGTCTGACCTGACCGAGGTTACCTCGGCGCGCGCACTGAAATCTACATCCTCGGGCAACAGCTTTGGCTTAACAACCAGATCGATCTGGCCACTAACTTTGGCATATCCAGTGGCCAAATCTGGCCCCAAATCACTGTTTTTAAAGACATTAAATGGTTCAGCATCAAGAAGTTTCAAGATTGCGGTCACCGGTCCGGCGATCTCTAAATCTATATGCGCCGGGCTTGGCTTGGTTGGCATATGCGGCACCGTGAACACCGTCCCGGCGATATCCACCTGCCTGCCCGACGGCAGGGTGACATGACCACCCTCGGCGACAGCCATGAAGGTCTGATCTTCGATACTCATATAGCCACTGGCGCCTTCAACCGGCAGCATTTCCTTGATCACCCGAATTGTTCCGTCGCGAAATCCGGTCTGAGCTGACAGGCGCGGCTCGGCCCCCGCTTCCAGACGCACACCGGCCCTCAGCCCTTCCAGCACACCTTGTGAGACGAAATCCGTCACCCAAGTGCGCGGTTTTGGTGCCAGAGTCAGAGGCCACAAAGCCATTGCCTGTGCGCCGCTGATTTGTGCGGCTTTGGCGTCAAGCGCCAAAGACCAGCCGTCATAATCAGCCGAAACTTCACCCGCAACAGTAAAAGCTGTGTTTTGATGGTTCAGTACAAGCTGACCAAGTTCAAGGGTGAAGGGGTCCAGGCGCAGACGGAAATCCGCCGCCCCGCCCTCAATCTCAACCGGGTGCTCAAAAAGCTCAGTTGAGGTTATCTTTGCCTCGGTCAGTTGAAACTGTGCCAGCAGGGTTGCTGGCCAGCCCTGATTGAAATCGGTCAGGTAAACATGGCCATCCCCGCTTGCCTCTCCAAGCTCGGAAACCACATTAAAATGAGTGAAATCTATGCGCTCTGCGTCCGGATCATAGTCGATATATATTTTGGCAAGATCAAATCTGACCGGCTTTGCCCCAGAAGCTGGCGACAATGCACCCGAGCCCAGCTCCAAGGTGCCCGCAAGTTCAGATATTTCTCCGTCGGAATTGATCGAGGAACGCAGGGCGCCTGATATCGGCGCATCAATGACCCCCAGGAAAGTCAAAAACGGGGATTGGGCGGCAATGTCTGCGGCAGCGGCGTTGCGAAAGGTCGCTCCAAAGCTAGCTTCAGAGCTGGCCTTGTCGGTGCGAAAGCCAAGCACGATCTCAGCCAATTCCTCGGTTTGGTTGAAGACGTCGAAGGCCAGCGTCATATCGACGATTTTCTCACCCTGAGAAAGCTTCAACCGCCCGTCGGTAACCTGCCATAACCGGCCCGTGCGCGCATCCTCCAAAATAATTGTCAGTTCATCCGCCTCAATCTCCTCGGCCATGGCAAGTGGCCCTTCAGCGAACACCCCGTCAACTGCATCCAATACACTGGCCAGATCACCCGAGGCCCCACCGCCGCGACCAAAAGACAGATCAAATTCGCCATTGACCCGGCGGCGCAAAGTAACCTGCGCCCCGGTCAGATAAAGTCGGGATGGCTCCAGATTGCCCCTGAGCAGTGACAACGGGCTGGTCCCACCCTGAACCCGGTGGATCTGGGCAATTTCCAGCCCGGAGCCGTCACGATAGGACAAATCCATCAGACTGAGGCGGGGAAACCCAGAAGATGAGACGCCGAACTCAATGCGACTGAGTGAAAGGCTGCCATCTTGCAGTCCTGCATTCAGCCGCGTCTCAACCCGCTCTACCACCCAATCGGGTAGTCTTGCGACACGCCCCGTAAGCGACATACTGGCCAGCCAGAGAAATCCGAGGCCAAGCACAAAACCAGCCAACATCCAGAAACTTGCACGTAATACTCTTCGTTTCTTACGCCGGGTACGTGGGCCATCATGCTCAGTGGGCGGCTGAAGATCAGGCGCAGAATCCGTCGAATCCTCAGCGCCTGCATCGTTTTCCAGAGCTTCATTCTCGTCGCTCATAAAAGCCCCATTTGGATTCACATGACCAGGCACATCTTGACGCGACGCGCCAAAAAACGAAAGCCCACACTTGCACTAAGAGAAGTGCCGGTGGAAGCCAAGCACTCACAGAATAAACCGGCGAAACTGGCAACTCAGCACCTGCCCACTCCTATAAACCACGAATGTGGCCCGCGCTTGCCGCCCGTTTTCCGCCGAACCAGCACAATCCATCGACCGCCAAGTGCAACCTGAGTAAACAGCTCATATCAAGATGTCATGCAGGCAAAGATGGCGTCCGGCGGGATTTCGCCTGTCTTGTCTGGCAAACCAATGGAATCGTGTAAAAAAATCTTGCACAGGGGTCAAGCAACCTTTAAGTAATATCGCAGCATTCGCGCCAAATGACGAATGCACAGGGACGATAACAAGGGTGTGGGTTTGCTGAAATCGCTTGCTAACAAGCTGAATCACGTTCTGAATCGGGTTTTCCCCGAGCAACGGATATTCTTGCGTTCGGAAGAAGGTACGCGCTTTCTTCGACTGTCCTCCATTGGTCAAATGGCAGCGTGGACCGGCTCTGCCGCTTTCGTCGGTTGGGCCATTATCGCCACTGCAATTTTGTTGATGGGTGCAATCGGGTCAGGCAATATTCGCGATCAGGCCGAACGCGAACAACGTCTTTATGAAGAACGGCTTCAGGTTTTAGCGGCTGAGCGTGACATTCGCACCTCGGAAGCGCTGGCCGCACAGGAACGCTTTAATCTGGCGCTGGCACAGGTCAGCGTTATGCAATCGGCCCTTCTCAGCTCGGAAGACCGGCTTAAGGAACTCGAAACCGGCATTGGAGTGATACAGTCAACCCTGCGTCGGGCTATGAACGAACGTGATGACGCGCGAACATCACTGGAAGCAATGCTTGCAGCAGCCCAAACGGATGAGGTCGCCAAGCCGTCCAGCCTGGCAGATAGTGGTGAAGTCAACGAAACCTTAGGTTTTCTGACTTCGGCCCTTGAGGCAACTGCAGCCGAGCGTGATCTGATGGAAGCCAGCGCGCTGGAAGCCGAAGATTTCGCCCAGAACATGATATATGAACAACGGCTTCGCGACGAGCGCAACGACCAGATATTTCAGCAACTGGAAGACGCTGTTTCGATCTCGCTTGAGCCGCTGGACAAATTGTTCCGCGCCTCGGGGATGTCCACGGAACAGATACTTGACCAGATCCGCCTGGGCTATTCCGGTCAGGGCGGGGCAATGGCACCGCTTGTCGTCTCGACCATGAGCGGCGATCTTGACCCGGACGCGATGCGTGCAAATGCAATCCTGAACCAACTTGACCGGATGAATCTTTACCGCATTGCCGCCCAGAAAATTCCCTTTGGCAACCCGGTTCGCGCCGCCTATCGCTTTACCTCGGGTTATGGCATGCGCTGGGGACGGCTGCATAAAGGGGCTGATTTTGCCGCCCCGGTGGGCACTCCGATCTATGCCACCGCCGACGGCGTGGTCACCCGCGCCGCCTGGACCAGCGGTTATGGTCGCATGATCACCATCCAACATGAATTCGGGATCGAGACCCGCTATGCGCATCTCTCCGCCTTTAAGGTGCAAAAAGGCCAAAGGGTCTCGCGCGGCGAGCGAATAGGTGATATGGGAAACTCTGGCAACTCTACCGGCTCTCACCTTCACTATGAAATTCGTGTAGGTGGCAAGGCCACTAATCCGATGACATATATCAAGGCAGCAAACAATGTTTTCTAAAAGCAGAATCAATGAACCAGGTACAAAACAGGCCGGAGAAGGTGATATGAAACCAGCAGGAACCCCTCCGACAAAATCCACAGCAGCTCCGCCGCCGCCCGCGCAGGGTGCGCCAAGCAACAAGCCGAAGCCACCCACATCAACCCTGTCGACCGATCTGGTCATCAAGGGCAACCTGAAATCGACCGGCGACATTCTGGTTGAAGGCACCGTCGAAGGTGATATTCGCGCCCATACCATGACGGTTGGCGAAGGGGCGACAGTGAAAGGCGAAATTACCGCTGACGACGTTGTCGTTAACGGCCGTGTCATCGGCCGGGTACGTGGGTTGAAAGTACGGCTGACCGCCTCGGCTCGTGTCGAAGGCGATATTATTCACAAGACCATCGCAATCGAAAGCGGTGCCCATTTCGAAGGCACTGTACAGCGGCAAGAAGACCCGCTTAATGGCGGCAAAGGCGGCAAAGCACCAGCCCCTGGTGCAAAAAGCTAACGCGCTTCAGTGGACTTACATGATAAAGGCCGCCTGCATGATGCTGGCGGCCTTTGTGGTTTAGAACCCATTTCAGTGAACAGTTTTTGCACCCTTTCTCAGGGCGGGACCGAATAGACCGGCCCGGGGAAAGGCGTTTCGAAACGCCTTGAAAAGCGGTTTCGAAACCGCTTTCCTCTGACTTCAGGCTTCTTCGCCCTTAGCCTCAATCTCAGTAACCCGCTTTTCCACAAGCCCGACAATATGCGCGACCATCTCGTTATTGCCCAGCTTATGATCTTGCTTGCCAGCAACATAAACCATGCCCGACCCGGCCCCGCCGCCGGTAAAACCAATATCCGTCATCAGCGCCTCGCCCGGTCCATTTACTACGCAACCAATGATCGACAGGCTTAGGGGCGTGTGAATATGCGCAAGCTTTTGCTCAAGCTCTGCGACGACCGAGATTACATCAAAGCCCTGCCGGGCGCAGCTGGGGCATGAGATTATGTTGACCCCGCGGTGACGCAGTCCAAGGGACTTCAGAATCTCGAACCCTACCCGCACCTCTTCAACCGGATCGGCAGACAGGCTGACACGTATGGTATCACCTATGCCTGCCCAAAGCAGGTTACCCAACCCAACAGCGCTTTTGATCGTGCCCGAAACAAACCCGCCTGCCTCGGTTATACCAAGGTGTATGGGCGCGTCGGTCGCTTCTGCCAGCCCGCGATAAGCTGCGGCCGAAAGGAACACGTCCGAGGCTTTGACGCTTATCTTGTATTCCTGAAAATCGTTGTCTTCCAGCAGACGGATATGAGCAAGCGCGCTTTCCACCATTGCCTCGGGACACGGCTCGCCGTGTTTCTCCAGCAGATGCTTTTCCAGTGATCCGGCATTGACCCCGATGCGGATCGAACAGCCATTGTCCTTGGCCGCCTGCACCACCTCGCGCACCCTAAGCGCATTACCGATATTGCCCGGATTGATGCGCAGACAGGCCGCGCCCGCCTCAGCCGCCTCGATCGCACGTTGGTAATGAAAGTGGATATCGGCAATAATTGGCAGCGGGCTTTCGGCGACGATTTGATGCAAAGCTGCGGTCGCAGCCTGATCCGGGGTGGAAATACGCACGATATCCGCCCCCGCCTCGGCTGCCGCCAATACCTGTCCAAGGGTTGCCTTCACGTCCGAGCTGTCGGTATTGGTCATCGTTTGCACAGCTATCGGGGCATCGCCACCGATCGGCACATTGCCGACCATAATCTTGCGTGATTTACGCCGTTCAATGTCGCGCCAAGGGCGGATGGGATTATGGGACATGGGCTGAACCTTTTAAGAAATTGTCCTGCCTTGCTTAACGCCAGGCCGATGCGCCAACAAGGCGTCCCAACTTCCTCTTGCTGAAAATACCCCCAGCAGGGGCCTGAAATCGCAGCGTGACGGCTTTACTGACCCAACCGTGCTTCGGCCACGAAAGTTGCTAAGGCGTCATCTGCGTTCGGATCCGCGGGCTGATAATTTTCCGCCAGCGCCTCGGATGATAATTCGATGTTCTTGACCACCGAGGGTCCGACACCAGCCGGACCATATGCCGTACCGTTAACCGCAAAATAAACCGAGCCCGCATTGCCCGAGCGCAAAACTGGCGGCATTTCGGTACCTGGCAGGACATATTGCTCGCCGGCATCAAGGATTTTCTCAAAAATCACCGAGCCGTCAGCGGCTTGCACCCGCACCCATGCCGGGCGCACCGCGAAAATCATCACTTCCGGCGCGTCAGCCCCAAACACCTGCACCGTGCCCGAACCGCTGCTGGCAACCGTCTCGATCGTTGCTTCATTAAGCCCGGTTTCAGACGAGGTCAGCGAATTCAACGCCGGGGCCAATGGCGATGGTCCGGCATCGGCCAGAACGCCAACTTCACTTGGATCAAGGGTCGAGATCGGGCCATCGCGGGCGACCAAAACCGGTACGTCCAGTGCTTGAGGACGATAAAGCCGGTCCATAGCCTCAACCGAAGGCGGCGTGTTCAGCCCTGCCCCGCCCGTCACCACGGCAATATCGGTGTTTGCCCCTGAAAAATCCTCAAGGTCCGAAAGCACACCGGCGCTTTGCTCGACCGGGGCGAAATCAACCTGCTGAATCTCGCGCAAGACCGAATAGCCGCCAAAACCGATCACCCCAATCAGTGCCAGCAATGCCGCGACCGAGCCAACAGCGCCAATTTCAATATTGGCTAAAACGCTTTCGCCCTGAGGGACAAAGCTGGCATTGGGGTTGGCCAGAGGGTCGCCGGAATACTCACGGCGCAGGGATTTATTTGATGAAGCTTCGGCCGAAAGTCCATGCGCCACCGTAAATCCGGCCTCGGCACAAAAACTCTCATAAGCCCATTCCGGGTCCATCCCCAGATAGCGCGCATAAGAACGCACGTAACCTGCTATAAAACCTGGTGTTTCAAAGGCTGTTGGGTCAGCGTTTTCAATCGCGGCAATATAGGGGGCTTTGATTTTAAGTTCACGTTGTACATCAAGCAGGGATTTTCCGAGGGTCGCGCGTTCTCCGCGCATAAGATCGCCCAGGCGCAGTTCAAAATCGTCAAAGCCACGCGGCTCTGGCGTTTCTTCCTCTACCGGTGTGCGCCACCGACCGATCATATTATGCTGCACCCCAATTTCATTCGCCATTTTCCCCAAGATGTTGGCGATTCGCCATCACAGCGTCGTGATGGTGCTTATTTAGCACAATTCGAACTTTTTAACACCCGCCTCTGGTAATCAGGCAGAAAGTTCGGCGCGATTTAGCGCACATTGCGACCAGAGTTTATCCAGTGCCTGCACCAGCTTATCCATTTCTTCGGCTTGATGGACCGGAGACGGGGTGAATCGCAGGCGTTCGGTGCCACGGGGCACGGTGGGATAGTTGATTGGTTGTACGTAAATGCCAAATTGATCCAGCAGCATATCCGACAGTTCTTTGGTATGTACCGGATTGCCAACAATAAGCGGCACAATATGGGATCCGTGGTCAATTACCGGAAGGCCAAGCGCCTTCAGCCGTGTCTTCAAAATTGCCGCCTGCGTTTGCTGGCTGTCGCGGCGTTTCTGATCCGTTTTCAAGTGACGCACGCTTGCCGCAGCACCCGCAGCAATCGCCGGGGCCATAGAGGTGGTAAAGATGAAGCCCGGCGCGTAAGACCTTATGGCGTCACACATTTTTGCACTTGCTGCAATATACCCACCCATCACGCCGTAAGCTTTACCCAAGGTGCCGTTGATGATGTCCAGCCGGCCCATCATCCCATCACGCTCGGCCACACCCGCGCCGCGCGGCCCGTACATGCCAACCGCATGCACTTCGTCAATATATGTCAGCGCCCCGAACTCATCCGCCAGATCGCAGATCGCCTCAATAGGGCCAAAGTCGCCGTCCATCGAATAAATGCTTTCAAAAGCAATCAGTTTGGGCGTGTCCGGGTCGTCTGCTTGTAACAACTCACGCAGATGTTCCACATCGTTGTGACGGAAGATGCGCTTGGCACCGCCGTTTCTGCGCACACCTTCGATCATCGACGCATGATTAAGAGCATCGGAATAGATGATAAGGCCGGGAAATAGTCGTGGCAGGGTGCTAAGGGTGGCGTCATTGGCAATATAGGCCGAAGTGAATATCAGCGCGGCTTCCTTGCGGTGCAGATCCGCCAGTTCAGCCTCGAGTCTGTTATGAAAGACCGTGGTGCCTGATATATTTCGGGTGCCACCCGACCCCGCACCGGTTGCATCCAGCGCCTCGTGCATCGCATTCAGAACCTCGGGGTGCTGTCCCATGCCCAGATAATCATTACCGCACCAAACGGTGACCGGCACCACTGCGCCATCAGGTTTGCGCCAGGTGGCGTGTGGGAACTGACCGCGCTTACGCTCGACATCTATAAAGATACGATAGCGCCCTTCGTCGTGCAAAGCTTTAAGTGCTTCATCAAGTTTCGCAGAATAGTCCAAGCCGTTTCCCCCGGTGAGAATTCCCGTCGCCGTGCTGGTCTACACCAATCCGGCCACAAAACATATACATATGTGTTGATACAACTTGACGCGGAAGAACATTTTGACAAAAATCAACTCCTCGCGCCCTTTTCATACGCTATTCTCCAGCAATCGCGATCAGGCAATCCTCGGCCCCTGACTGAGAGGCTTGTTCATTACAGCGCTCAATCGCGGAGATATCCGCCCCTTCGCCTTTGGCAACAACCCACGCGCCGCTTGTCGGGGAATAGGCAAGGTATTGCGGTACATCGGGTTTGCCCCAATTGTCCCGAAACCCGTCTGTTGCATTACGACTAAGCGTGAGGTCACGCGGCTTATAGCGATTAGGCAAGATTAAAGCCACCGCAACACATTTGGGACCATCCAGCGCATCACAGGCGGCAATTGCCGTTGCCTTTGCGGCCTCGGGGCTGTGCAAGTTGTCAGAAAACACCATGGAATGCCCGCTGATCGGCCGGTCTGGCATAACTGCGATGGCCCCGTAATAGTTAATGCTAAATCCCATCGCCTGCCATTGCTGGGCAACTTCCGGGTTCTCCAGAGCTTTCGCTAAAACTTCCACCTGGGCCATGGTTGGCGCGCCGACGGCGGCATCTTTGATCATTTGAACCTCAAATTTTGCCCCTTTGAA
>JAAEUB010000488.1 GCA_024227755.1 Paracoccaceae bacterium
CCCCGAAGCTTCCGCCGCCAATGCCCATAAGGACGGACAAAAAGCCGAGTAAGGGCGACATGATTGCGCGTTTTATTCCGGTGGGCATGCCGTCGCCCAGCCGCCAATGGGCGCGCCCCAGTCCCAGATATGCCCCGACGATAATACCAAGCACCCCGAAAAGACCTTGAAGAACAACCGAACGCAAACTGGCCGCGATTATAACGCCGATTACTGCCCCGATGACAATGCCCGGTGCCCAGCCGCGCAGGATATTCCAGTCGACCGCCCCCTTCTTGTGATGTGCCGCAACCGAACGAAGGGAAGTGAAAATGATTGTCGCCAATGAGGTGGCAAGACAGATTTGCATCAACTGATCCGAGCCAAACCCCAGCGCTGAAAAGGCATAATAGAAGGCCGGGACAAGGATGATGCCGCCGCCAACCCCGAGCAGCCCGGCCATAACCCCGGCAAAGCCACCGATCACCAGTAGAAGCGCAGCCATCGGCAGGTATGGGGCCAGTTCAGCCATCAGGCCACAGCCTCACTTGGCACATGCGACAGGGCCTCAAGCACAAGATCCGTGCCCGCACCGGGTTTGGTGGCACCCTCAGAAAGGGCGCGGCGCCATGCGCGCGCTCCGGGACGTCCTGCAAACAGGCCAAACATGTGACGGGTAATGTCATGCAGCCTGCCACCAGATGAGAGGTGGCGCTCAATATATGGCAGCATCTCCCAGGCTATCTGATGGGCTGTTTTTTGGGCGCCCCCGCCAAAGATCCTGGCATCGGCTGCCAGCAGAATATCAGCCGGGTTGTGATAAGCGGCGCGTCCGATCATCACCCCATCCATGCCCGCATCCAGATGGACTTGCGCCTCGTTCAGACTTGTCACACCGCCGTTCAGCGACAGGTGTAGCCCGGGAAATTGCTGTTTCATCGCGTATACCAGAGGATAATCCAGAGGCGGCACATCGCGGTTTTGTTTTGGGCTGAGCCCGGAAAGCCAGGCCTTGCGGGCGTGGATAATGATGCGGGTAACGCCTGTTGACGCGACCGTCTGAAGGAAATCAGGCAGGGTATCGGGTGGGCTTTGATCGTCTACCCCGATGCGACATTTCACTGTTATTTCCGCGCCTTGCGCAGCTTCCTGCATGTGATTTAGGCACGCGGAAACCAGATCCGGATGCTTCATCAGCACCGCGCCAAAAGCACCTGCTTGCACCCGGTCAGAGGGGCAGCCGATGTTGAGATTAACCTCGTTAAAGCCGTGATCGCTGCATATGCGCGTCGCCTTGCCTAGCTCATCCGGGTCCGAACCGCCAAGCTGGACCGCCAGGGGATGCTCGGCCGGGTCGTTGTCCAAAAGATGTTGCGCACCACCGCGCACCAGCGCCGGGGAAGTGATCATTTCGGTGTATAAAAGCGTGCGCGCAGACATCAGCCGGTGAAAATACCGGCAATGGCGGTCAGTCCAGTCGAGCATCGGGGCGACGGAGAGGCGGGCGGCTTGGGTCAGGCTCATGGAGCTATTCTATCCGCGTTGCGCATTAACGGAAAGGTTGAGATTTTGCTGCCAAGGCAAGAAGATACCGGAATACCGGAATACCGGAATACCGGTATTCCGGAATACCGGAATACCGGAATTTTGCTCAGCGGCTATCCTTAGTCAACCAAATATGTCGTGGCTTATAACTGCCTAGCGCGGAGCCATACGGATAGCACCATCAAGCCGGATAACCTCACCATTCAGCATCGGGTTTTCGGCGATATGGCGGGCAAGGGCGGCAAATTCGGACGGCGCTCCCAGTCGTGATGGGAAGGGGGTTTGCGCGCCCAAGCTGTCCTGCACCTCTTGCGGCAAGCCTTCAAGCAGCGGGGTTTTGAACAGGCCCGGTGCAATCGCTGTCACCCTGACCCCGTCGCGCGACAAATCACGTGCCATTGGCACGGTCATGCCGACAATACCGCCTTTTGATGCTGCGTAAGCCACCTGCCCCACCTGCCCTTCAAAAGCCGCAACCGAAGCGGTTGAGATAACCACACCGCGTTCGCCGTCATCGTTCAGGGGTTCGGCCGCAACCATGCCTGCGGCCGACTGGCTGGCGCAATAGAAAGAGCCCAAAAGATTGACCCCGATTACTTTGGCAAACATCGCAGGGTCATGCGGCTCGCCACGACTGACGGTTTTTGACGCCGGACCGATACCGGCGCAATTGACCATGATGCGTTCCTGACCATGTTTGGCGCGCAAGATTTCAAACCCCTTGGCAACCGATGCAGGGTCGCTAACATCTACTTGGGCGAAAGCGCCGCCAAGCTCGACCGCCAGTGCATTGCCGCCGTCTTCGTTGAGGTCGAATATTCCCACCGGCGCGCCTGCTGCCGCAAAGGCGCGCACCACTGCGGCGCCCAAACCGGATGCCCCGCCAGAGACCACTACCGGGGTTTTTGTTGATATTTCCATGATATTCTCCTGCCAAACTCGCAATTGGCCTAGCAGGAAATGAACGTGCGTTCAATAAAGTGTGGCCGCGATGACGTGACGTCTTGAGTTACCCGGCGGCCAGCACGAGCGGCCCACGCACAGCGTCCCACAAGATCATGCAGCGCCGACCAGAACGGCAATACATCAAGACAGGCCCGTCCACGGCGTCAATTGCATTTGTCAGCTTGGCCAGCAATTTAGGCGTCAGCAATCCGTTCAGATAGGGGATATAGCTGGCTGACAGGCCATAGCGTTCAGCCTCGTCTTCGATATCGTCAAAATCAGGTTGATCATCTGCCTCTCCATCGGGACGGTTGCAGATGATACCTATGAACCCCAAAGCCGCAATCTCTTTAACATCCGACGGTTCGATCTGACCGCAAATCTGAATTTTTTCGTCTAATTGCTTGAGTTTCATCGGTTTTTCCATTTGCAGCGCATTAGTGGACGTTTTGAGGTAGGCAGTAGAGGTATCTTCATTACGCGGCAATGGTGCATTGTGCAGGTTTGCTCGGGTCAACGGGGTGAGGGTGGTTTCAGCAATAGTATCACGCATGGGGCACCTCGAATTTCTGCGTCCGGCCGGTCGGATCAGCATTCAAGATATTGCATGTGTTTACAATTACAAGGGCTACGCCGTAAGCGCCCCAGGTTGTTTTGGCGCCTTTGAAAAGAACTTGTTAAGCGCCAAATACCGGGGAAAGTGGGCCGTTTCCGATACTCCCACAGCGGGTAAAAGTTAACAAGAATCTAAAACGCCGCGGCCTCTTCGGCAATTGATGCCAGAAGTGCCTGAACTTCTTGCATAATTCCGTCGGGATAGTCGCGAAACCCGATCATCACTTCGCCGTTTCTTTCCGCCACGAATATCCCGTAAGGACATTGGGCGATATTCATCGGGTCGGCCTCCATCATTTTGCGGCTGAGACTGGCCGAGCAGAAGACAAAAATATCGGCGGCATCAAACAGATGAGTTTGCGAGCCGACATCGGCCGCCGTGCGACTAAGCATTTCACCGGTATGGCTGACGTAATCAATCACCAAACCAGCACCTATGATAGCGTTTTCAACGCTGAATGCGGCGTCTTCGAAACTACCGTCATATGCATAGGTGGTGTAGCCGTCCCCGGCCACCAGTGGGGTGGCAAGCGTCACGCTAAGGGCGATTGCCATCGTAATTGCGCGCATTTCTCTTTCCTCCTGCGTCCCCAAAAAGACAGGGCCCCGAGGGGCCCTGCCACAACTTGATTTTCAAGTCCGGTTTCAGCCAAACATATCCGAGGTGATACCTTCGTACCAGCCAAGGCTTTCTTCGTAAGTTGCCTTGCGCAAAGCGGCATCTTCGCCGGTTTTACTGATAAAGCCGTCAACCTTGGCAATCTTTTCGTCTGTTGCCTCATATGTGGCACCGACTTTGATACCGTCATCGGTATCAAGTGTTGACCAGCAGGTGTTCGAGAACTTGGCCGGGAACTGGGTCGAGCCGGTAAGTGCTGCGCGCACCGCGTTGGCACAGACCTTGGCCTGGCTGTTGGCCGAGAAGCCGGATTTCGGCATGTCACCTTGCGAGCAGGCATCGCCCAACACGTGGATGTTTTCGTCAATCCGCGACTGCATGGAGTGGCCCGAAACCGGCGCCCAATTGCCTTCGGTGATGTTGGCCATATCGCAGATCATACCCGCTTTCATCGCCGGAATGACGTTACAAACGTCAACCTTGGTCACTTCACCGTCGATATCCAGCGTCATAGCACCGGGATCAACCGAAACCTTGTCGCCACCAAAATCAGGTCCGACCCACTCGATCATACCGTCGTAATGGTTGGCCCATGCTTCACGGAACAGACCTTCCTTCGAAAACTTCGGCTTGGGGTCAGCGATCATGATTTTCGCTGTCGGATTAATCGCTTTCAAAGTGTGCGCAACCATCGAAACCCGTTCATACGGCCCAGGGGGGCACCTGAAAGGATTGGGTGGTGCAACCATTGCGTAAACACCACCTTGCGGCATTGCCTCAATCTGGGCTTTCAAAAGCTCGGTTTGCGAACCTGCTTTATAGGCATGCGGCATGGCGTTTTGCGACGACACATCCCAGCCAGCCACCGCACCATCGATGAAGTCGATACCGGGGCTGAGGATCAGCCGGTCATACGCAATGCTATGGCCGCCAGCGGTCGCCACGGTCTTGGCGTCACGGTCAATGCCGGTAGCCCAGTCGTGCACAACGTTAACGCCGTATTCAGCTGCCAGCGTCCCGTAAGAATGGGCCAGCGAGTCCATCGTGCGCATGCCGCCCAGATAGAGGTTTGAGAAAAAGCAGGTGTAATAGGTGCGTGTGGGTTCAATCAGGATTACGTCAATCTCACCCTTTGAATCCTTAGCAATATAGCGCGCCGCAGTCGCGCCGCCGGCACCACCGCCAACGATCACCACCCTTGGCTTACCATTTGCTGCTGCACGTACCATCGGTGCGCTAAACGCGGCCGTAGCCCCGGCAACTGCGCCCATAAATCCACGTCTGTTAAGTTTCATGTTTTCTCCTCCCAAAAAAGACCCTTTTTCTAAAGGTCCACAAAATACGCGGCGAGTGCCGCAATTTCTTCGTTTGACAAACGCCCCGCCATCATCTGCATGACGGGGTGTGGTCTTACTTTTTCCTTGTAAGCGTGCATGGCGATGACAAAATCTTCGGTAGGCCAGCCGGTAATGGCCGGGATACCTTCGTCAGACCCATC
>JAAEUB010000489.1 GCA_024227755.1 Paracoccaceae bacterium
CATCAGGGCCGCTGCGTCTTCGCCGCTGCGTTGGCTCTTGCTGCTTAGCGCTGTGTCGCGCTCTTTTTTTTGGTGGGCTTATGGAGACGCCCGGCCCCTATCGCCTTGGCCAGGGTATTGCGTTTCACGCCGAGTTGCTCGGCTACCTCCGAGATTTCCAATCCCGCATCGAGCCGTTCTTGCGCCTCCTTCACCTCCTCCTCGGTCAGCACCACCGCCCCCCGCCGGTTTGGCTCCTCATAAAAACCCGATACCCCTTTCTCCCGATAGAGCTTAACCGCCCGCTTGACGCTGATTAGCGTTACTCCAAAGGCGCGGGCAATATCCGCCTGTTTGGCGTTGCCATTGATGCAAAACTGCGCGGTAATCATGCGAAAGGTCTGAATATCCTGCTCGGCGTGGACAAATACCGGCATGTGCCCATTGAAGTAGGTGACTTGACCATCCTTTCTTTCACAGGCTAATTCCGAGGTGATGTGCTCCACTCCATCCGGAAAAAGGGGCAAATGCATCTGCGGCATCGTAGGTATCTCTGTGAGGGCTTGCTTGGGCTTGGCCGCCGTTTGGTATCCTCGGCGGCGTGAAATGGTATCGTTTCAAAATCCTACCAAGGAAACAAGCTGGTAACCGGTGGAGTACCAATTTCTGGCAGAAAAACCAGTGCCCATGCGGGTTATGCCGCTCTGGGGCTGCCGTAACGCCATGGGGTGAGATCAGGATGTCTGACCTTCGATTACCTCTGCGAGTTGTAAAGACACGTCAAGCGAGTGAAGG
>JAAEUB010000490.1 GCA_024227755.1 Paracoccaceae bacterium
ACCTGGCCCCCTGCCAGGTAAGGTTTTCAAGATGCTGCTGTGGGGTTTTACCCGCCGGTACCGGCTCGTTGGGGTAATTATAGGAAAGTTCATCAAGGCTGAAATTGCAGCGATCAATAATGGTGGCGATGTTGTCGATCGCCTGCGGGTGGGAAGAAAATAGCCGGGCCATTTCAGCCAAGCTTTTCAGGTGCCGCTCACTGTTGGCGGCAAGGCGGAAGCCTGCCTCCTCAATGGTACATTTTTCACGGATGCAGGTGACCACATCCTGTAATACCCGGCGTGAGGCCACATGATAATGGACATCATTGGTGGCAACCAGCGGGATATTCATGCGGGCTGAAATCTCCTGCAACCGCAGCAACCGGCGGCGGTCATCACCGTGATAGAGATAGTTGGCTGCCAGCCAGAGATTGTCCGGGGCTGCGGCCTTGAGTTTTGTCAGGAAGGTGTTGGAGGTTGATGTATGCACTTCAGATGAGGCAAATACAGGATCCAATCTCCCCCTAAAAGGGGGAGATTGGAGTGGGCTGTGGATTGGGGAGGAATCAGAATTTTCCTCACAAGGGGAGAGAACGGTCAATGCAATCACGCAACAATCCTCAAGCTCCCCCAACACCTCGTCGAGGCTCAGATAGCACTCGCCCTTGGGGGCGGCCAGTTTGCCGCGGGTCAGCAATTTTGAAAGCCTGCCCCAGGCGGCACGGTTTTGCGGGAAGCACAGAAAATTATCACCCCCAAGCGTGTTGATGCGGCTGCCGACCAGTAGTTTCAGCCCGGCTTTTTTGGCTGCGATATGGGCCCGCACGACGCCTGCAAGGGAATTGTGGTCGGCAATGGCAATGGCTGAATGTCCGAGCCTGGAAGCTTCTTCCACCAGTTCATGCGGGTGCGAGGCACCGCGCAGGAAGGAGAAATTGGTGATGCATTGTAGTTCGGCATAGATGTTCATCCGAATAATCCGTGGATGAACCATTGTGGTGTATTGCCATTGCGTACTTCGCCATAAAGCCCGGCGCGAAACAGCCAGTAGCGTACGCCGTCCATATCCTCGACCTCATAATAATCGCGGGCGTTGGTTAAAAGCAGTTGCGGTCCGCTGATATCACGCCACCATTCCGGTGCGATGCGCTCCGGCCCACGGGTGCGAACGACCTTGCGTACCAGCCGCCGCCAGGTGAAACGCAAGGGCGGCCCGTCCGGTACTTCTGCGATGGTTTCAATTGCCTCGGGGCGCTCAAACAACCGGAACGGCCGGGCAGTGGCAATTGGCACATCCCAGGCAACAGCCTGTTCTGCAAGACCTGCCGGAATAATCTTTTGGGCTCGCTCCGGCAGGTGGCTTTCAACCGGCACCAGCCGGGTAATGTGTTCCGCCCCCAGCCGGTTCATCAACCGGTCAATCAGCAGGATAACATCCCTTGATGATGCCTCTGCCGTCAGGCTTTGCTGGTCTTCAGCCATCTCCTCGACCCGGTCGGCGGCAAGAATAAACAGATCAATGCCGAAGCCCGGATCGATTTGTTCCAGCCGGTCCTTGAACAACCGGACAATATGAGCTGGATCGCGTGCTGCACGGCCAAGCTTGACATGCAACGCATCATGGCCGCCATCGCTGTGGCTGGCGGTTAGCGTAAGGGTGCGGGCACCAAGTCCGTCACGCTCCAACCGGTGATTCAGGCGCTGTAAAAGATGATCCAACGCCATTGAAATGGCACCGGTTTCAAGCGCCGGTTCCGGGCAGGCAAGAACCTCGCGAAAGGGTGGCGTTTCCTTTAGCGGCGCAAGCGGTTCGCGAATATTACCGGCCATCTGGTCAAGCCGCAGTTGCACTGAAAACGCCGCCTCGCGTGAGCGAAAGCGCCGTTCAAGGGCGGCGCGCGGTATGGCACGCACGGCACCTATGGTTTTCAGCCCCAGCCGCCGCAACAACAAAAGCACCCGTTCATCAAGCCGCAATGCTTCAACCGGCAGGGCGGCGGTTGCTTCGATGGTTTGGCCTGACGGGGCAATCGGGGGGGAAGACTGGTGGCTGGTTTTTCCCACCCCATACCGCGCCAGTGCCCAAGCGGCCCCCGGCGTATCGGCAAGACCGGTGCGGGTGGTTAGCCCGATCTTTTCAAACCGCATCACCACATCATTGAGCAGGGCCTCTTCACCGCCGAACAGATGAGCGCATCCGGCTATATCAATCAGCAGGCCATCGGCTCCATCAAGCGCCACCACCGGGCTGTAGCGCATGGCCCAGTTGCCAAGCCTTTCCAGCCAAACCTGATCCAGTTCCGGCTCTGCCTGTGCCACATGAATTTCTGGACAACCGGCGCGGGCATCACTCAGCATCTGGCCGATCAGGGCACCGGATTTTTCAGCACAGGGATTGGTGGCGGTGATACGGGTGCCCTTGACGCCTGATTCAACCAGCACCATGGGCATAAGTTGATCAACTGACTTTCCTTGCGGATTGAGGCGCTGCTCCGAAGCCATATAGCGTTGGGCGCGGCTTTTGGCTATCTGCCAGCGCTCGATTGCCAGGCGGGGAAACCAGATTGAAAGAATGCGTCTCATTGTTCCACAAAATTGTCCATGGAATACTGTCTGGATGAGCGCGCCCGCCGCGCGCGCGTGCCAACACCACGGACCATGCCGCAAGGCCCGGCCCGTGTGGGTCGCGCTCATCGGGCGGACCGATGGCTGGTGCGATACGCCAGCGGGTGGCGGCGGCACTGGCCTCGTTTGTGGCTGTCGTATTGAGAAACAAACAAGGCGTTGCCATCTCCTGACAGGCAAGCGAAAGCCGCCTTGATGCGGTAAAGCCGACCGGCACACCCTCGCCGATAACCACGGCCACCGCGCGCGAACGCAGGCTTTCCTCCATGGCAAAGGCCAGATCGCGTTCCTTGCGCAAAGAGACATTGACCAGCCGCTCCGGGGCAATGCCGATGGCTTTCAGTCCCGGCCCGTAGGGATGCCCGTTCTCGCGTATATTGTACTTGCTCTGGCACCAGATAATCGGTTTTTGCGGCTCAGTCGCCGGAAGCCGTTGCAGCAGGGCCAGCACAAAGCGGTCCATGCCGGGTGTATTCCGTGGCTGAGAGCAAGAAAAATCATGCAGGGCGTTCTGTGCCAGTTGGCCTTCCGGCAAGACCTTGTCGATGACCTCGCATCCCAGTTGCCAGCGTGAGTTATCCTCACCAACCACGGGCTGAAACACCGCAGGGCGGTGTTCAATTTTCAAAATCTGCGCGCGTAACTGTTCAAGTTTCATCATTTTACCACTG
>JAAEUB010000491.1 GCA_024227755.1 Paracoccaceae bacterium
AAGCGAGGTGATGAATTCACTGGTAAGCACGTTGGTGCAAGGAACTTCAAAAAAGAACTCCTCGCGCGGCTGAACAATCGCCTGATGGGTCGAGTTTTTGTAAACCGCCGGATGAATAATTGCCCCGTCCGAGGCGATCTGTGCCGGCTGAACCAAAAGTTGCTCGGTGACGACCTCGATCACGGCGGGGGTGACGTCCTTGCCGTAACAGGCGCCAGGTTGGGCATCGGGCGGGCCATCACCGGGAATGGTTATCAAAGTGGTTTCGTTGCGCGAAACCGGGTCGTTAACCATGCCACAGGCAGCCAGCAAGACGCCAGCAGCCATGCTAAGGCCGAGATGGGTAAGGATATTCTTCATACTGCTCGCCGGATCTCTCATTGGACCGTTTGACGGTTTATAACCTCTTTTTACCTTCGATCCTAGGGGGGCTGTGCGGCATTTTTATTGCAGGCAGTTCTTCGCCATGCGCCCGCATCCCGCACAGATCAACCTTGCGCCGGGCGGGCCAGGTCATCAAGCATATGCGAGATATCTTCGATCCTTTCAGCAACAATCTGCACTACCCCGCTTTCACGCTGCAACTGGCCGGTCACGCGCAGGCAACGGCCCGAGACCACGGCGCGGCGAAATTTTTCGTAAGCGGCGCGCCAGACGATGATGTTTGAGATGCCGGTCTCATCCTCCAGCGTCAGAAAAATCACACCATTTGCAGTGCCCGGCCTTTGGCGCACCAAAACCAGCCCGGCCACTGTTACCCGTGCGCCGTTTGGCGGTTCATTCAGGCGGGCATGTGGCAAAGCGGCGGGCGGGCGCGGCCAGCTTTGGTGGGCTCTGGCGATCATTTGCATAAGAACAAACATAGAACATTTTGGAAGCTCTGCAAGTGTGACCTTTCCCGACAAAATTCTGACTGGCAGGTTGATGCCGGCTTCGCTACAACCCCGGGAAATTGAAAATGGAGAGCCGGATGGCCAAGATCACTTATATCGAGTTTAGCGGAGCCGAGCATGTCGTCGATGTGGCAAGTGGCCTGACAGTGATGGAAGGCGCGCGTGACAACAACGTGCCAGGCATCGAGGCCGATTGCGGCGGTGCCTGTGCGTGTTCCACCTGCCATATCTATCTGGATCCGGCTTGGGTAGGCAAAGTGCCCGCCAAGGACGCAATGGAAGAAGATATGCTGGATTTCGCCTATGAACCCAGCCCCGAACGCTCGCGCCTTTCGTGCCAGATGAAGGTCACCGATGCTCTGGAAGGGCTGATTGTGCATATACCGGAAAAACAAATCTGACATATTACGCGGCCAGCTCTCTAAGATGAAACCGGCCTGTGTGCCGCGACGCTTCACTATTGCTCACACTAACAGTTAGCCGCGGTTGTGGCGGCAGATAACGGCTAGGTTCAAGGCCGCCACTTTTATTGCCCGTAGTCTGTGGGAATTTGAACAGGCAGCCAGGTTACGATTCAGCGCCGAATTGCCAGCCCATTCATCTTGGCAAAAATACTCTTGCCGAAGGCATAAAATCTGCCGAGCGTAGCGAGGCCACGCCCGACGAGAGGAGTACCCATCTTTGATGGGTGGACGATGGGCGGGAGCGCCCGGTTCGGGTATTAATCCAGGATCTAAATCCCAACCTCAGCAATAGCATCGGCCAAAAGCGGAATGGTTTCGGTGTTCAACCCGGCAATATTCATGCGACTGTCACCAACCATGTAAATGCCATGCTCGACCCTCAGTTTTTCAACCTTCTCAGGTGCCGCCCCAAGGCGCGAGAACATACCGCGGTGATCAGCAATAAAACCAAACCGGTCGGATCCGGTGGCGCGGCGCAGTTCTGCTGCCAGACCTTCACGCAAGCTCAACATGCCTTTGCGCACCTCTTCAAGTTCATTCATCCAGTCCGCCCGCAGGCCTTCGTCCTCTAGGATCATTGTGACCAGACGGGCACCGTGATCTGGCGGGAACGAAAAGTTTTGCCGGTTGAGATGGGTCAGGTTCTGCTGGGTGATATCGCTTGCCTTGGCCCCGTCTGAAACGGTCATCAAAAGCCCTGTGCGTTCACGGTAGATGCCAAAGTTTTTTGAGCATGACGCGGCGATCAGGGTCTCGGGCAGGCTGGATGCGATCAGACGTGTGGCGGCTGCGTCTTCCTCCAACCCGTCACCAAAACCCTGATAGGCGATGTCCACCAGAGGAGTCGCTCCGGTTTTCTCCAGCAATGCCACAACCTCGCGCCATTCCGGCAAGGTCAGATTTGCGCCCGTAGGGTTGTGGCAGCAGCCGTGCAGCAGCACCGCGTCGCCCCTTTTGACCTTTGCCAGATCGGCCATCAGTCCGTCAAAATCCACCCCCCGGCTATCATCGTCGAAATAGCGGTATTCGGCCATTTTCATGCCCAGATGCTTGATGATAGACGGATGGTTGGGCCATGTGGGATTGGAAATCCAAATGGTCGCGTCGGGTGTGGCCATCTTGATCAGCTCGATCGCCTGATGAATGGCGCCGGTGCCGCCGGGCTGGGCTGTAAAGGACAGACGTTCACCCGCGACCGCGTCGCCAAGCACAAGCCCAGATAATGCCCTGCCAAAACCCGGATCACCGGCAATGCCGGTATAAACTTTGGTGGTTTCAACTTCCCACAGCATTTTTTCGGCGGTTTTGATAGCATCCATCACCGGCGTGACGCCAGCGGCAGTTTTATATACCCCGACACCAAGGTCGATGGTATTCTCACGCGTATCCTCGCGGTACATCTTCATCAATGCCATGATTTTATCTTCAGGCTGTGGGCTCAGGTGTTCAAACATTTCAGGCTCCAGTTTCGACGTTAAGATCGTTATACATACCCCATTCTGACCATGACCCGTCATAGACCGAATGGCGGTCGTGCCCCAGACGCTCAAGAGCCAGGCAGATGATGCAGGCAGTTACCCCTGACCCGCAGGTGGTTATGACAGGCTTGCTCAGGTCGGCCCCGGCGGCATCAAAAGCCGCTTGCAGGCCGGCATTGTCTTTCATCGTCGCATCTTCATTTAGAAGATCGCGGAAATACAGGCATTTTGAGCCGGGGATATGGCCCCCCCGCAACCCCTCGCGCGGCTCAGGATCAATGCCTTGAAAGCGCCCAAGTGAGCGTGCGTCGAGAATTTCATGGTCGCCCAGTTTCGATGCTGCGGCGACCTGTGTCACATCGCGGATCATATGGGCCTGACGACGCACATTCATGTGGCGGTCGCGCAAAATCGGCGGCAGGTCCTCGATCTCGCGCCCTTCTTCCTGCCACTTGGGCAGACCACCATCCAGAACGGCAATATCAAACTGCCCCATCAGGCGAAACAACCACCAGACCCGGGCGGCAGATAACAGCCCGTCCCCGTCATAAACAACCACCTGATGGCCGTCGCCAATACCCATTGCACGCATCCGCGACATGAATTTTTCCACCGGCGGTACCGTGTGTGGCAGGTCCGAGCGCAGGTCAGCAATCTCATCTATGTCAAAAAAACGCGCGCCGGGAATATGAGCAGCGTCATATTCCGCGCGCGGGTCGCGACCCTCATCCGGCAGGTACCACGAGGCATCAATGATCCTCAGGTCCGGATTATTCATGTGCTGCGCCAGCCAGTCGGTTGAAACCAGAGTTTTCGGATCAGAATGTGGCATGTCACCCCCGCCTTACTTACGCTCTCTGCGTACAAGGCGGGGGCTGTCTAGGCAAGGCTCGCTTGGTGTTACTTGGCCATCATATTCTTGATGATCCCAACCACGGCCAGCAGAGCACCACCGCCAACACCACCCGCAGCAACCTGGCTGACAATGGTACCGATATCCATGCCGCCCCCGGCGGCTGCTCCGGCCACGCCGCCCGCGCCGAGCATGGACAGAATTTGCCCGCCAAGCCCGCCACCGATAATACCAGCAATCGAATTTCCCAACACACCAAGGTTGAGATTTTTAAGTATTCCACCCGCCGCGTTGCCGCCGATAGCGCCTGAAATAAGGGAAATAATCAATTCCATTAGATGCTCCTTCATGTTCGGGTGGTTCGAAATAGGACGATAATCCACCCCATCATCGCATGATGGAGTATTTACAATTTTTCCCAATAGCTCAAAACGGGGAATTTTTTGTGCTTTTCACCGCCGTTTTGGGCGCTTGGTGGCTATATAGGAATGCAGGCGCGCCTCGCGCCACGCCATATACAGCCCTGATCCTACAATTAGTCCAATACCGATCCAGCTTGCTCTGTCTGGCCATTCGCCGAAAACAACAAGCCCCCAAAACACGGACAGAGGCAGGGCAATGTACTCAAATGGCGCGGCCAGTCCGGCCTCACATAACCTGTAGGCTTGAGATATCAGGAAGCCCCCGGCCGTGCTGGCAATCCCGACTAGCATAAAGACAAGATAATCCCCGCTATCAGGGCGGCCCCAGGCGCGGGTAAGAAATTCCAGCGACACGGACGAGGTGCTGGCAAACTTGCCGTCTCCCAGGGTCAGGCCGAACAAGACCGAGACAACGACAAATGTCAGCTGGATGTAAAAGGTCATAGTCAGGGCACTTTCACTTACCCCGATATAGCGTGTCAGGATATGCAGCCCGGCGTAACCAAAGGCCGCCGCCAGCGGTAAAAGGGCAGCAAGCTGAAAACTTTCCGTGCCCGGACGTATGATTATTATCACGCCAATGAGGCCGACAAACACCGCCCCCCAGCGCCGCAACCCGACATACTCGCCCAGGAAAATCACCGAAAAGCCGGTGATGATCAGCGGCGCAACAAAGAAAATCGCGGTGGCGTCAGCAATAGGCATGGCGGCAAGGCCAAGAAAAAAAGTCATGTTGGCAAAGACAACAACCATCCCGCGCAGTATGTGCAGGGGTAGACGGCCTGTGCGTAAATGCCGGTATCCGCCCATCAGCGGCATGAGGAGTGTCAGCATCAGAACCAGCCCAATACCCGAGCGGATCAGGACAACCTGATGCAAGGCATAATCACCCGACAGAAACTTGATAGCTGCATCATTAATGGTGAAAAACACCCCGGCGCCCATTACCGAGGATATGCCGATCAGGTTGGTTCTTTGTGTGCTCATCCGGGCAATTGATCAGCAGACCCGCGACATGTCTGGCCTGATAGCGACAGCAAGGTTGCCCAGTGAACAATTGGGGGCGGACACGCGTAGATTTAGCGGGCGCTGGCGGCTTTGCGCAAAGCGCGTTCGAGCGCGTCCAGAAACCGCGACCGGTCCGTTTTTGAAAACGTCTTGCCGCCGCCTTGCCGAAATGGGTCCGCAGCGCGCAGATCGGCGGCCAGATCGCGCATTGCCAGTTGTTGGCCGATATTGGCGCGGGTGAAAGCCTCGCCGTTATGGCGGATCACCTGGGCACCGGCCTCGACACATTTCGCCGCCAGCGGGATGTCCCCGGTCACCACAACGTCCCCCGGCCCGGCGCGCTCGGCGATCCACATATCGGCCAGATCGGCACCGTCGGGAACATAAACCATTTCGACCCACGGATTTTGCGACGGACGCAGGCCACCGTTGGATACAATCAACAGCTTTGTTTTGTTACGGGTGGCGACGACCTCGGCCTCGGCCTTTACCGGACAGGCATCGGCGTCGATATATATCGCGCCAGCCGTCACGCCCACAGCGCCTCGGCATGGAAGGCCACGTGGTCCTCGATAAAGCTTTGCACAAAGAAATAGCTGTGGTCATAGCCTGGTTGCATCCGCAAAACTGCCTGCTGACGACGCGCAGCGATGGCCTCAGCCAGTGCCTCGGGCATCAGAAGGTCAATGAACTGGTCTTTGGTGCCGGTATCGGTCAGCACCGGCCCGTCAAAACCATGCTCACGCATCAAAAGTGTCGCGTCATGGCCTTCCCATCTGCTTTCATCCTTGCCCAGATAGGCGGTGAACTGTTTGCGTCCCCAATCCGACTTGGCAGGATGGCATATAGGTGAAAATGCCGACACTGCCCGAAAACGCCCCGGCAGTGTCATCGCCAATGTCAGTGCCCCGTGCCCACCCATCGAATGGCCTGTAACGCCCTGCCGGTTGGAATCCAACGCAAATTCAGCAAATATCAACTCGGGCAGGTCGTGCGCCACGTAATCATACATTTGAAAATGCGTCGCCCAAGGGGTTTCGGTGGCGTTGACATAAAACCCGGCACCTTGTCCCAGATCATAGGCATCATCATCGGCCACGCTTTCACCGCGCGGGCTGGTATCGGGGAACACCAACGCTATGCCCTGTTCAGCCGCCCAAACCTGCGCACCTGCCTTGATCATGGCGTTTTCATGGGTGCAGGTCAGGCCCGACAGATACCATAGCACGGGAACCGGGCCGTCCTTCGCCTCGACCGGCAGAAAAAGGCCAAAGGTCATGTTGGTGCCGGTCGTTTTGGACGCGTGGCTGTAGACACCCTGCAGGCCCCCAAAACAGGTATTTTCAGAAATGATCTGCATTAGTTTTCTCCTACTGACGTGGGGTCATGGCAATGGGTATCACTCGGATTGCGAAAAGAAGGAAGGCAAATGCCCAAAGCAGCCCAGCGCTGTTGAGTACCCATGCGGGTTCTTCCATCCAGCCAGAAATGACGCGCAGCGCAGCACCCAAATGTAGGGTGACAAATAACAGCCAGTCACCAAAGCCGCCAATGATCGGCCTGCCGGAATGCCCCAAAGCGGCGCGCAGCATCACAATCATGGTCATTGTGGCAACCCCGCCCGCTCCGAAAGCGTGCCTGGTTTGGCTAAGCGTAACCCAGTCCGTAAGGCTGTTTAGCGCCAAAAGCGCCATGGCAATTGCCAACCACAGATAAGCAATATGCTGGGCCAGAAGCAGTGGCTCGCTTCGCACCGCCCATCCCTGCCAGCGCGCCACGCGGGCAGCAAGCGTAATGCTGGCAACAATGGCCAAGACGCCGGTGATGGCTGTCGATCCGCTGACGCTCCAGCTAATGGCTGCGGCAATTGTCGAAGCCATCGCTGCCTTGTCGACCAGTCCGAAAGGGGCGGGTAGGGCGGTGGCCTTGCGCATCATCAGCCAGTTGCGGCTAAACGCGGGTGTGATGCGCCCGCCGATAAGTGCCATCAGGGCCAGGGCCGTGGCGAAACCCGCATTGATGCCGATTTCTGCCGGGCCAAAAAGCATCAACGCTTGTGCCAGAGCCATCACTCCGATCAGAGCGACCACAACCAGATTTCGAATGTTGCCAGATTTGATGATATCGCGCGCCGCCAAGATCCCCAAAGCAGGTAAGAAAATGACGGTGATCAATGGCGCGATAAAGCCTGCAGGTGCCATGAACATCGCCACCCGCCCGGCCAGCCAGAGGGCAAACAAAGCGGCCAGAGGTGCGCCCTTTAATGCCGGGCGGCCGGTCCAGTTGGGGATGGCAGTCAACAAAAACCCGGCCAGTGCGGCGGGCAGGTAGCCAAACAGCATTTCATGCATATGCCATGCCAGCGGGTCGGTGACGGGTGTGACCTGCCCGGCATGCATCAGCAGCCAAAGTGGCAAAGCCAAACCGGCAAAAAGCCCGGCAGCGGGAAAGAAAAGGCGCCATGCGGCGGTAAAAAGTATCATAAGCTTACCCATGCGATAATGACGGACACAGTGACGATGCTGACCAGCGTCGAAACCAGAATTGAGGCTGACACCCGCGCCGGTGCCACGTTGTAGTTACTGGCTAATATATAGACGTTTCCTGCCACCGGAAGCGAGGCCGCGGCGATGATAACGCCCGCGTCAAAGCGATCCACCGAAAAAATGACCAAAGCTGCCAACGCCACGGCGGCGGGGTGTAAAACCAGCTTGGCGAAACTCAGCCAACCGGCAACAACCATCCGCTCAGCGGTTTTACCGGCAAGCGACGCCCCGATGGCAAAAAGTGCTCCGGGTGTCGCAGCCCCGCCCAGAATTGTCAGAAATTCGTCGGCCGGGGTCGGAATTGGCAAAGCCATCGCTGACCACAAAAGTCCGGCAGCCATCGCAACAATCATCGGGTTTTTCATCAGTCCCAGCGCAATCGAGCGCGGCAGCCCCATTGAAATCCGCCCATCCCGACTGGCGCTGATCAAGATGGTGAACAGGCTGGAAAAAACGATCAGGTCCGTGGCCAGTACCAGCATCACCGGTCCAATCGCCGCCTCGCCCAGCAAAAGCACCAGCATCGGAATGCCAAGGAAACCAACATTGCCAATCACCGCAACCTGCGCCTCGATAACCACCTCTTCAAACGGCAGACGCCGGATCATGGCAACAGCGGTGGCGATCAGGTAGATGGTGAATGTGCCCCAAAGGTAGGCACCGATCAGGGTCCAGTCGATCACTTGCGCAATTGAAAGGTTTGCAGAAAAGCGAAACAGCATTGCCGACAGGGCAAAATAGAAAACGAACTTGGTCAGTGCAGCTGTGGCCTCGGCTGAAAAAAACCGGCTGCGCCCGGCCCAGAAGCCAAGACCGATAAGGGCGAAAAACGGTAGGGTTTTAAGGAAAATGGCCAGCATGTCATGCGCCTAGCACGGTATTGAAAATGGCACCAGCGAAGACGCCAATTTGACGGATGCGCGCCGCGATTAACCGCCACCGATTAACACACCAGCAGCAAATACCAGAGCCCCGCCCAGCACCACCTGGAAAGTGGCGCGGAAAAACGGGGTTTGCATGAAGCGGTTCTGGATCCAGACAATCGCCCACAACTCGATGAAAACCACGATAAAAGCAATTATGGTTGCGGTCCAGAAATCGGTAATCAGATAAGGCAGCGCATGGCCCAGCCCGCCCAAAGTGGTCATGATCCCGCTGGCAAAGCCGCGCTTTACCGGGGAACCGCGCCCGGATAATTCACCGTCGTCCGATGCGGCTTCGGTGAAGCCCATCGAGATGCCCGCGCCGATTGAGGCAGCCAACCCGACCAGGAACGTTGTGTGGGTATTGCCGGTTGCAAAGGCTGTGGCGAAAATCGGGGCCAGGGTTGATACCGATCCGTCCATCAGTCCCGCCAGCCCCGGCTGCACCCATGTCAGCACAAATTGTCGGTGGGCGTCCTGATCCTCTATGTCACGGGCATCAGTGCCCAGGTTTTCAGCCTCAAGTCGCCCGGCAGTTTCCGAATGTCCGGCCTCAGCCGCTGCAAGATCGCCCAAGAGCTTGCGGGTACCTGCATCGGATGAGCGGTCTGCGGCTTTGCGATAGAATAATTCAGCCTGCCGCTCCATTCCACGCGCTTCGGCGCGTATGGTTTCCAGGCCGAGGTTCTCGACCAGCCATATCGGCCTGCGGGCATAAAACCCTGACACATGTTCACGCCGGATCAGCGGTATCACCTCGCCAAAGCGCCGCTGATGCGCCTCGATCAATAAGCGGCGGTGTTCATCCTCTTCCAGCGCCATGCCATCAAAAACCTTGGCTGAAGATGGGAAATCTTCGCGCAGTTGCGCGCCATATTGGCGATAGATGCGCGCGTCATCCTCCTCGTTTGAGATTGCGAGCGCCAGTATTTCCTGTTCATTCAAGTCCGCAAAACGGCGACGGTGTGAGATTCCGGGGATCATGGCATGCCTCGCGATTTTAGAACGGTTCCAAGTACAAATTTTTTCCGCGGATTGCAATCACCTAACGGCTGTTCAGCACCTCAAAACACGCATCGACGTCATCAAATGGCAGAACCGGGCGGCGCAGATTTTGGTAGACACGGTTTTGGGATTTCCGCGTTGACAACCCGCCAGCATCGGTGACGATGATTTCACGCGCTATGGGGGCAAAAGCGGCCCGGAAATGCTGCATAGATTTAACCGCCAGAACGGATTTATTGACGGGTTCAATTCCGACTGCGCGAAAAATGTTCTGGTCCAGCATCTGTATCCGTTCTGAGGTAAGAACGATATCCAGCCCTTCCACGCGTAGGCAAACACTCGGTCCAAGATTACCGGGAAGACCGGCAAACATCGGCCCTTCATAAGTAAAGCTACCGTCACTGATCGCTTTCACCTCGCCAGTAACTTGCAGGGGCCCGCCGCCAACTTGTGGGTCAACCTTGCCGCCGATGGTCACGCTGACTTTGACACCAATACCTTTTTGGATAAGCTCGGCCACCGCTTCAGGATCACACAGCGCCCCGGCGGCAGCGTTTTCTATGCCGCTTTCCAAAAGTGCTTGGATCAGCGCTGTGCAATCGCCATAAGCGCCCGAGCCGGGATTGTCCGAGTAGTCCGCCACCACAACCGGTCCGGCGCCACTGGGTGAAACAACCAGTTTTTCGATGCTGTCCACCAGCGGTTCGGGGTGGTTGTAGACATCGCGCCATTGCCAGATTTCATTTGTGATTATCCGCGCGGTTTGCTCGGCCGCTGTAAAAACACCGGAAGACTTATCGTAACAGACAATGACAGACGGACCGGCCGCGTTAACATCCGCCTCGGTGAAGCCCGCGTTGATACTGACGCCGAGGATGCCAGCCTTTTGAGCTTGCTGTGCAGCCAAGGCCAATAGCTTGCACATCGGCCCGTCATTTGTTGTGCGCCCATCGTCACAGCCCAGCAACATGGGCGGTCTGGAAATAACCAAAGCGGGGTCAATGCCTCCGACCATGGCATGGTGCAGCAACCCGCAGGCTTCGGCAGCTACCTCAGCCATATCAATATGGGGATAGGTGCGATAAGAGATAGCGATATCGACATATTCCGCCAGCTCCGAAAAAACATTCGCATGCAGATCGAAAGTGACAGCAATGGGAATTTCTTTGCCAACTACCTCTCGCACCGCTTTCAGAAACTGGGTTTCACCGTCGTCCGAGGTCTCGGTCACCATCGCGCCGTGCAGGGCGATGAACACCCCGTCCAAGGGTCCAGCGGCCCTGAGGCGCGACAGGGCTTTATCGGTAATGGTCTTGCGCGCGGCCTCGGTCACCTTGCCGCCGGGGGTGGCGTTGGCGACGATTGTGAACACCGGTTCCCAATCATGCGCACGGGCCGCTGTCAGGAAGCCGCCGACTTCGGAATTGGTTCCATGCATCGCCGGTTCAATTTCATCGCCGATGAAATATCGCTCGACCTGAAACGTCTCCAGTTTCGTAGGCAACTTGCTGAATGTATTGGTCTCATGTGAAAACTCGATGACCGCAACACGTTTGTCCATGCTTTCATGCCCCGCTCTGCGCTTAGTCCTTAACTACCCGTCGCACCAATAAATGCGTACCGTTTTTTTTGGTTTCAAACTCGTTCAGAGTTTTAACCAGATCAGAAAGCTTGGTTTTTCCGTATGACCGCGGATCAAAGTCAGGGTTGTCGGCGCGTATTGCGCTGCCAATGCGCGACAAGGTGTACCAATCTCCCTCCTGCTCAATCTTTCGCATGGCTTTCAGGATCAGCGGGACCACTTTGGTGATCGGTTCCAGGGATGCGGCCTTTTGGGCGTCTGTATCCTGCTCGGCCAATATATTTTCTACATAGATGAATTGGTTGCAGGCTTTGCGAAGACTTGCCGGTGTCTTTTTTTCTCCGATCCCGTAAACCGTTCTTCCGTTCTCACGAATTCGATTGGCCAGTGCGGTGAAATCACTGTCCGAGGATACCAGAACAAAGCCATCAAAGCGCCCGGTATGCAAGATATCCATCGCGTCAATGACCATGCCAATATCGGTGGCATTCTTATTGCGTGTATTGGCGGCGGTTTGGTGCTCTACAATGCCCAATTCGCGGGCGCTATCCGACCATTTCTTAAGTCCGCCCGAAGACCAGTCACCATATACCCGGCGCAGGGCAGGTTCGCCCAGTTTGTTGATCTCTTCCAAAATTGCCCCGATAACAGAGGCAGCGATATTATCCGCGTCAATCAGGACCGCGAGCAATGGACGATCCCGTAGAATTGTTTTTTCGGTCGAAATCAACCCGGTGCGCCCAGTTGGTCGGCTGAGGTGATCACCGCACCCAAAAGCCCGTATTCCAGCGCCTCGTCAGTACCAAGCCAGAAATCACGCTGGGTATCTTTACGGATACGTTCCGCCGTCTGCCCGGTTGCCTCGGCAAAAAGGTGATCAAAGCGTTCGCGCATAATGCGGATCTGTTCAGCCTGGATCATCATATCGGTGGCAGATCCGCCAATGCCGCCCGAAGGCTGGTGCAGCAAAAACCGGGTATTTGGCAGGCAATAGCGGTTCCTTTTTTCAGCCCCAACAAAAATCAGCGCACCGGCTGATGCGACCCAACCCGAGCCGATGCAGCGCACCTCGGGGCGGATGAACTTGATCATGTCATGCACCATGTCGCCCGATTCCACATGCCCGCCGGGGGATGATATATACATGTTGATCGGATCGTCGCCATCTTCGGCCAATGCAAGCAAATGCATCACCGCCTTGCGCGCCACCTTGTCATCAATGGTGCCGGTGATCAGTACGTTGCGGCTTTTGAAAAATAGTTTCTCGAGCGAAGGCGACTTGTCATCGCCGTTTTCTTTGTCGCCACCGTCTTTTTGAAGGGTCGTCATCGTCAAATCTCCTGTAAGGCGCATGCTAAGCTTTGCGCCCAATCTAGTGTCAAAGCAGACATGCGCAAGGGCTTTAACCGCGTCTGGGTGGTCAAGAAAATTCGAATTTTCTTGCTAAAATTCTTCGAAGAATTTTGGCCGCTCAATAAACCACAACGCTGCGGATGCTCTCGCCCGCAGGTTCCCCAATTTGTTATTCAGTCGGTTGAGTTAGGTTTTTTAGCTTTCGCCAGCCTTACCTCAACTTCCTCTCTCTTGCTTTCCGGCAGTTTTTCCCAAAGGTCCGCATTCTGATTTGGTCTGGTGATCATCTGGCCCACAATTTGGTTCATTAGATCGAACATGATTTCAGCGACGGATGGTTCGTCATCAACGTCAATAACACCTGGGTGGACGGACTCATTCCCAATAATCCGTACCGCGTGCATACTTTTTGCGATATCTGGGTCTAGACCTTTGTCGATAAGAGCGTTGATGTCGCTATTAATATTCTTACCAGGCTGATCCAATTCGACCAGTAAATGCTGTAGGGCAAGGCGTAAAAGGGCTGCTGCTGCGCGGGGGGAATGCTGGAAAACGACCCCCGCTTCTCCAAAAAGAAGTTTCGGCTTTTCGGGCATGTCTTTTGATGCCTGCCCCGCTGGGCCAGACACGGGATATATCATCCTATCCTGAGACCAAAGAGCGAGGTCACCACAGGAGTCGCAAGTGGAGGTCTCTAAGTTGTAGATTGAGTAGGTGAACGGGTCTCCACGACTTGATGATTTGAAAACTTCACCCGTA
>JAAEUB010000492.1 GCA_024227755.1 Paracoccaceae bacterium
GGCGGTGTCGATGACTATCAAATCAACGCCCGCATCAATCAGCTGTTCGGACCTCTCAAACCCCGTATCGCCCACTGTTGACGCCGCCGCCACCCGCAAGCGCCCAAGTTCGTCTTTGCAGGCCTGCGGGTTCAGAACCGCCTGTTCGCTGTCTTTCAGGGTCAAAAGCCCGGTCAGACGGTGCTCTGCGTCTACCACCAGCAGTTTTTCAATGCGCCGCGCCTGCATCAGGTTCCGTGCTTCGTCCAAATTGGCCGGTTCGCTCATCATGGCGAGGTTGTCACATGTCATCATAGCGCGCACAGGCGTGTCGTCGCTGGAAGCAAATCGCATATCGCGGTTGGTTACGATCCCCAAAACCCTGTGGTTTTCATCAATCACGGGAAAACCCGAAACCCTGTATCTTTGCATCAGCTCCCTGGCGTCGGCCAGGGTCTGATTGGGCGAGAGGGTGATCGGCTTGTAGACGATGCCTGAAACAAAGCGTTTGACGCGGCGCACATTCTCTGACTGTTCGCCGAGGGACAGGTTTCGGTGAATTACCCCCATTCCGCCAGCCTGTGCCATTGCTATGGCCATTTTGGCCTCAGTCACGGTGTCCATGGCTGAGCTTAGCAGAGGGATGTTCAGCGAGATGGCTTTCGTCACCAAAGTGGCGGTATCAGCATCACCTGGCATGACCGATGATGCACCGGGCACCAGCAAAACATCATCAAATGTGAGGGCCTCACGAATCTCCATAACCGGATTCCTTTAGGACATGTCGTTTGGCGGTTCCCTATTGCATGGATGTTTTGCGGTGGAAAGGTCGAATGTTGTTCAAAGCCTTTGGTCGGCCCGCCGTTATAAGGCTGGTTGGGCCAAGGCGAACCGGCTGCGCCCCGGTTCCCAGCTTGAAACGGGCGAGACCCGGCGCATTGATCGTGTCTATCTGACCCAGATCAAGCCCCGAGACACCCATTGATTTCAAACGGAACATCGCGTTCCACAACAACAGGGTCTGGGCGTTGTGGCGGCGCCCTTCATGCCCGCTCCAGCCAATCTGATAGGTGGCGCGGGTTCCGTGGATCAAAAACAAACCCCCGGCTATGGAATGGCCGTGGTGTCGCACAACATAGAGACGCCAGGCGGATGGCTCCTGACAAAACGCCTTGGTGAAATCATGCGGCCAGCCCCGGTATCGCTTGCGCCGCCGGTTGGAGGTTTCACGGGCAAGTATCCAATCAAGATTTCGGCTTTCACCAAATTCCACTGGCCCGGCCTCTGTGCGAA
>JAAEUB010000493.1 GCA_024227755.1 Paracoccaceae bacterium
TGGCCACCAGCCCACATTCGGGAATGTCCAGGCCTTCCCGCAGCAAGTTGATCCCCACAAGCACGTCGAACGCCCCAAGACGCAGGTCGCGCAGGATCTCAATGCGCTCAATGGTGTCGATGTCGGAATGCATGTACCGCACCCGGATGCCCTGTTCGAACATGTATTCGGTCAGGTCCTCGGCCATGCGTTTGGTCAGCGTGGTCACCAATGTGCGCATGCCCGCCGCCGCAACGATCCGCACTTCATCAAGCAGATCATCAACCTGCATTTCGACCGGCCGGATCTCCACCGGTGGGTCCAGAAGGCCGGTGGGGCGGATCACCTGTTCGGTGAATACGCCCTCGGTGCGTTCCAGCTCCCACTTGCCGGGTGTTGCCGAAACAAAGACCGACTGAGGCCGCATCGCGTCCCATTCCTCAAATTTCAAGGGGCGGTTATCCATACACGAAGGCAGGCGGAAACCATGCTCGGCAAGGGTGAACTTGCGTCTGTAATCGCCCTTATACATGCCGCCGATCTGGGGCACGGAAACGTGGCTTTCATCGGCAAAAACCAGCGCGTTATCAGGGATGTATTCAAACAGAGTGGGCGGCGGTTCACCCGGCGCGCGCCCCGTCAGATAACGCGAATAATTCTCGATCCCTGAACAAAAACCTGACGCCTGCAGCATCTCAAGGTCAAAAGTACAGCGCTGATCAAGGCGCTGAGCTTCCAGAAGCTTGCCTTCGCCCTCAAGCTGCTTCAGCCGCTCGGCCAGCTCCTTTTTGATACCCTCAATTGCCTGTTTCAGGGTCGGAGTAGGAGTAACATAATGTGAATTGGCGTAGACACGCACCTTTTCCAGATCATCGGTCTTGGCCCCGGTCAGGGTGTCAAATTCAGTGATCGCTTCAAGTACATCACCAAAGAACGACAACCGCCAGCCGCGATCTTCAAGGTGGCTGGGCCAAATCTCCAGACTGTCGCCGCGAACCCGGAAACATCCGCGCGCAAAAGCACTGTCGTTGCGTTTATATTGCTGAGCGACCAGATCTTGCATCACCGTGCGTTGGTCATATTCCTTGCCGACGACGATATCCTGGGTCATCGCCGTGTAGGTTTCGGGCGAGCCTATTCCGTAAATGCACGAAACCGACGCAACAATGATTACATCATCGCGTTCCAGTAGGGCGCGGGTGGCCGAGTGGCGCATGCGGTCGATCTGTTCATTGATCTGGCTTTCTTTCTCAATGAAAGTGTCTGATCGGGCGACATAGGCCTCGGGCTGGTAATAGTCATAGTAGCTGACGAAATATTCGACCGCGTTGTCCGGGAAGAAATTTGCCATTTCGCCGTAAAGCTGCGCCGCCAGCGTTTTGTTGGGGGCAAGGATCAGTGCAGGGCGCTGGGTCTCTTCGATCACTTTTGCCATGGTGAAGGTCTTGCCGGTACCGGTGGCCCCCAACAGCACCTGTTCACGCTCGCCGTCATTTATCCCGGCAACCAGTTCCTTGATTGCTGTGGGCTGGTCACCGGCAGCGCTAAAGGGTGTATGCAGCACAAAGCGCTTGCCACCTTCAAGCTTTGGCAGTGGTGACGATATGCCTATTTCGTCGGTCATCTGCTGTACATGATCCCTTTTTGTTCCAAATCAATCCCTACCTCAAAAAGTAGCTGACGAAAAGGTCTGCAATTGGGTGCGGCACATTGCTCAGGATGATGATTTTCCCGCTCTACCTCTCAGTATTCAGAGGCAGAATGATTAAATATGCACTAACAGGAATTAGTGAGAGACGCAAGAAAGGGGGAATAGATGACTTACAGTAGAAAACTCAGAAACACCTGAAAAACGGGCACGTCTGCACTTGCAATCGGGCTGTTGGTTGTAGGCGGCTTGGTCGTTGTAACTTCAACATTCTATGCAACCCCAGCTTTCGCCCAAGCTGAAGATCACGAAGATGTCGGAGGCCATGATGGTGGTCAAGGTGGTCAAGGAGGTCAGGGTGGCCAGGGTGGTGAAGGAGATCAGGGCGGCCACGGTGAGGGCGGCGACCACGATGACGAAGACGATCACGAAGATGGCGATGACGGTCACGACGATTCAGAAGGTCGCGGGCCTGAATACGGCAAGCCCGATGACGGCTCAAACGGTGGTAAGCCTATTTGGGCACAAGAGGGCCTGCCGGAAGTTGAACTTGGTCGTCTGAATGTTGTCCGCTCGCCGGTCCACGTTTTTGATCTGGCCTATGAAGAAGCACTTGCAAGCTTTACCGACGAAATGGCCGCACTTTACAATATGACAATTGAAGAGGCCGTTGATTATCTGTCCAACCATTGGGACGATGTTGAGATGCTTGACTCGCCGCTGCAAAACCTCGCCCTGCTCAGGGACGCTCTGGATGGTGCGTCGGTGCTGAATGATCATCCGGACGTTGATAATGACGTGCAAACCCTGATGGCGATCTTCCTTGGAACGGCGTCTGACAAGACGGTGACCGTTTCTGCAGAGACCGTCTATGTGGTGACCAAGATACTTGGATTTGATCTGAGTGAAGCCGAAATAATAGCCCTTGCCGAAGATGCAGAAGCCATCAGGCAAGCAATCCTGATCGGCCACGGCTGATTTGGTGGCTCAACGGCCAGAGAACCTGTAGCAAAAAACGGGCCACGGCGGGTTTCCGGCCGTGGCCCCGCCTGTTTCAGCGCCTGATAGCTGGTCTAAGTGTGAAGGGCGTGGGGTTCAGGGAGCGAGCAAATCGCCAAACTATTATTTTCGAGGCGCGCGCAAACGCCTCGTTTGCAAACAGTTAACAAACTATTACCACTAAAAGGAGAATTGCTTTTAGTTTTATTCTGCTAAAAGTGTATTATTTTCTTGCAGTCGCAATTTCTGCGCGTTAGCTTTCAAGGGCAAGCAGCAGAAGAGACTGTCGGGCGCGGCGAAACACCCACCCCACCCCTCGCTCCCTCGTCAGCGACCGGCAGTCAACTCTTGCGTCCCCAAATGAAACCACGCTTTTCTGAGGCATGGGTTTGGGATAGGCCCTGGTCATGGATCTTGGTCTTCTATCATATTTCTACATCGGCGCGGCGGCGTTTTTGGTCGGCTTCACCAAAACCTCAGTCGGCGGGGTGGGGATACTGGCGGTTTTGCTGGTGGCGCTGGCGGTACCGGGCAAGGCGTCACCGGGGTTGCTTTTGCCAATGCTGATCGCCGCGGATATCATGGCCGTGATCTACTACCGCCGCGCGTGCCAGTGGCATTTGCTGGTGCGCCTTTTACCAATGGCGATGATCGGCGTCGTGCTTGGTGCGGTGATCTTGTGGCTGTTGCCCGAGGCGAATTTCGAACACGTAATTGGCTGGATCATTTTGAGCATGCTGGGGCTTGATCTTGGGCTGAGCGAGAGCGTGAAGCGTCACGCGCGCGGCTGGGCGGTAACTTTTGTGACCGGGATCATTGCCGGGGCATCGTCGATGATCGCCAATGCGGCAGGGCCGGTCTTTGGTGTCTATCTGCTTCAGTTCGGTCTCAGGAAATCCGAGTTTGTCGGCACCAGAAGCTGGTACTTTCTGCTGATGAACATGGCGAAAGTTCCGTTTGCAGTGTTCCTTGGGATCATCACGCCTTCCAGCCTGAGTGTGAATGCGATGTATTTGCCGGTCATCGTGCTGGGCGCGATTTTGGGAAGGGCGTTCCTGAAATACATCAATCTTGCCGTCTTTAAGGGGCTGATCCGGGTCGCGGTCATGATTTCTGCTATCCGGCTGATCTTTTTCTAGGTGGTTTAGTGTCTTCAGGCTTGCGTAAAAGCAGCGGGTCTAGGATAACTTGCCCCGTATGATCGCCCGTATCTTCCAAGGAGAGTGCCATGCGCGCCCGTATCTATCAGCCTGCCCGTAATGCCATGTCATCAGGCATGGGCAAAACCCGTGTCTGGCTTTTGGAATTTGCCCCGGATCAAGCGCGCACCATTGACCCCCTGATGGGCTGGACCGGATCTGGCGACACGCAAAGCCAGGTTCGCCTGCGTTTTGACAGCCAGGAAGCCGCACTTGAATATGCAAGTGCACACGGTATTGATGCGGTGGTGTCACAGCCGCACAAGCGCAAAGCCAATATCCGCGCTGGCGGATATGGCGAGAACTTCGCCACAAACAGACGCCGGGTCTGGACGCACTAAACCGGTTTCGCCCTTCGTCAGGCGCGCCTTCGGCGCGTCTTCCTCAGGGTCGAGGGGGGCCGCTGCGCGGCGCATTTTGCCTTCGGCGAGAGTATTTTTGCCAAGATGAAGACTAAGCGCTTAAAAAGACTTGCGCGGCTGCGATAAACTCGCGCGGTTTTTCGGCATGAAGCCAGTGCCCGGCACCGGGGATTTTGGCGTATTTGACCGCTGGGAACAGTGATTTGATTCCGGGGCGGTAATCAGGCCGAACATAATCCGAGGTTGCTCCCGAAAGCATCAGGGTCGGGCCATCAAACTGCCCGGTGATCTGCGGAAAGCCGGTAATCAGCGCCATGTCGCGTTCAAGAGTGTCCAGATTAAGCCGCCAGCGCTGGTTCTGTACGTCAAAGGATTGCAAAAGGAATGCCCGCAATTCAGGCGTGTCGATATCGCGGGCAAGCAATGCGTCTGCCTCTGTACGCGTAACCTTTCCTGACAGATCAAGATTACGCATCGCCTCAATCAGATGCGACTGACTGTGATCATAACTTACCGGTGCAATATCCGCGACCAGTAAGCGACGTACAAGCTGCGGGTCGCTCAGGGCCAGCACCATCGCGGCCTTGCCACCCATGGAATGGCCCACAAGATCAACCGGCCTTCCAAGGTTTTCAATCAACCCGGCAAGGTCCCCTGCAAGGTCATGGTAATTATGGCTGGGCGCCTGAAAACTGGTCCCGTGGTTGCGCATGTCCACGGTGATGACACGGCGCGCTTCGGCCATTCGTTTGGCAATCACCCGCCAGTTGCGGGCCGAGCCAAACAGACCATGGACAATAAGAACGGGCGGGCGGGTTTCATCCTGGCCGAATATGGTCATTTCCAACATGGAAGAGTATTTAAGGTGTTAGGTGCGCGCCGGAAAGGCCTGCGCCGGTCTGATTTTGGGAAAAAGCATGGATTTGCAGGCGCGCGCTGATCATTTGGCGCAAATTATCGAGGAAAAGCTGGGCGTGCGTGGCACGGGGCTGGAAACCAAGCTGAAACGCGCTGGGCGACGCCTGCCAAAACATATCCGCACCCAAGGCGCACTTTTGGTCGAGGCGCTGAGGCTTGAGGGTCACCCGAAGCTGTCACAGCGCGCCGATCCCGCGCGACTGGAGCGCGCATTTGCTGATATCGAGCGCTATCTGAGCGCACTTGATCCATCGGCGCGGCGGCGTGCAAACGTGCTCGATTGGCTGGCAGGGCAGGCTTTCAGCTTTCTTGTGCTGGCAATTCTGGCGATTGCCCTACTGCGCTGGCAGGGCTTCTTGTAACCGGACCAAGGGCGTCGCGGTAAACCAGTGTGACGGTGACGAAACTGACATAAAGCAGCAAATACCAGCTGCCAAGTTTGGCAAAACTGACCCAGCCCCAGTCCTCCTGTCCGGCATATACCCAAGTGCCGGTATTGGTGCCGATATTTTCAGCGATCCACAGAAAGAAACTGGTCAGGAACGCCGCAAGCGGCAGCGGCATCCAGTAACGCCCGCCTATGGTGAACCAGATGCGGGTTTTCGCAAACAAGATCAGCGTGGCCGCGAACAGCCCCAGCCTGATATCGGGCATAAAGTGATGGCTGAAGAAATTGACATATATCGCCACAGCCAACAGCATCGCCGCCCAAAAAGGCGGGTAGGGGTTGAAACGCATGTCAAAGATACGGATGACGCGGGCCATATAGCTGCCGACGCTGGCATACATGAAGCCCGAAAACAGCGGCACGCCAAATACCTTCAAAAGCCCCGGCTCGGGGTAGGCCCAGGACCCGGCGCTGATCTTGAAAATCTCCATTATCGTGCCGGTCAGATGAAAAAGCAGGATCACCCGCGCCTCGCGCCAGCTTTCAAGTTTCAGCCAAAGGAACACCGCCTGCAAAGTGATGGCATAGATCACCAAAGCGTCATAGCGCGCCAGCGCCCAGCCTTCCTGCCAGATCGCTTTGGTGACGATGATCCCCGCCAACATGGCGGCCCCGAACAAGGCCGCCCAGCCTTGTTTCAAGACGAACAAAACAAACTCGGCCATTCCATGCGGCAGACGGGTACGCACCCGGTCACCCAGGTGGCGTTCAAGATTGCGGGTGGTTTCAGTTTTGGTGCTCATGATATCGTTTGGCCAATTGAGCGGTTTTTGTCCAGTGTGGAAGATCTGGCCGATCCGGCTGCTATTCAATGACCGCCCGTCAACTCAGGTGTTTTTCAAACATCAAGCGTGTTGCAGTCGTTTTCTCCGGCACAATCTCAAAGCCCGCCTTTTGTAAAACCCGGCTTGAGGCATGATTGTCGCGATCAACACCAGCAAGAATGTACTTTTGCGGGTCACTGGAAAGGGCCGCAAGCAAGGCCGCAATAAGCTCGCTGGCATATCCCTGGCCCCAATACGGCACGCCAAGTAAATACCCCAAATGCAGCGTTGCAATGCCACCTCGGTCCTGTCCCTGAGTCAGCACGATCAGCCCCGCCAGAACCGCCGGATCGCGTGTATGAACACAGAAAATGTCAGCCTCGTCAGATTGTGTACTTACCCATTTTCCGATCGACCCGTACGTGCCGGGAAACTGCATCGACAGCGGCAGGCGCTGGGTAACCTCAGGCGTCAGGAGGCCAATCAGAGCCCGTTCCAGATCATGCCGTTCTGCGGGCACAGCCAATAACTCGGCCCAGTTGCGTACATCCAGCCGCGCAGTTCGGAACCCGGTCATATATGGGGCGGCGCGAGGTGCCAAATTATAGCGATCCGTAAAAGGGACCGGCGGCGACGCCGGTCCAGATGGCGGAAATGATCGCTGACAGGATCACAGGTTCTCATACATCGGGAACCGGGCGCAAAGTGCGGCGACCTTAACCTTCACCACCTCCTCGACCGAGCTGTTACCCTCTTCGCCGTATGCGGCCAGCCCGTCCACGACCTCAACAATCATGTCGGCAATGGCGCGAAACTCGGCCTCGCCAAATCCGCGTGTGGTGCCGGCGGGGGTGCCAAGGCGAATGCCCGATGTGACAAACGGCTTTTCAGGGTCAAACGGAATGCCGTTCTTGTTGGTAGTAATATGGGCGCGACCCAGCGCCTTTTCAGTGGCGTTGCCTTTCACGCCTTTGGGGCGAAGGTCCACCAGCATCACATGCGTATCGGTGCCACCGGTGACGATATCCAAGCCCCCTTTGATCAGCTGATCGGCCATCGCAACCGCATTGGCGCGCACGGCTTTCTGATAGGTCTTGAACTCGGGCCGCAACGCCTCGCCAAAGGCTACGGCCTTGGCGGCAATCACATGCTCTAATGGTCCACCCTGAAGCCCCGGAAAAATCGCTGAGTTGATCTTTTTTGATAAGGCTTCATCATTTGTCAGGATCATGCCGCCACGCGGGCCGCGAAGGGTTTTGTGGGTGGTGGTGGTGGCGACATGGGCGTGCGGGAAAGGCGAGGGATGCTCGCCTGCCGCCACAAGCCCCGCAAAATGCGCCATGTCCACCAGCAGATACGCACCAACCGCATCGGCAATCTCGCGGAACCTGGCAAAATCAATCTGGCGCGGAATGGCCGAGCCACCGGCGATGATCAGCTTCGGCTGATGCTCCTCGGCCAATGCTGCCACCTGATCATAATCAATCCGGTTATCTTCGCGGCGTACACCGTATTGCACCGCGTTGAACCACTTGCCCGACTGGTTGGGTGCAGCACCGTGGGTTAGATGCCCGCCCGAGGCAAGGTTCATGCCCAAAATTGTATCGCCCGGCTGGATCATCGCCATGAACGCGCCCTGGTTGGCCTGCGACCCGGAATTGGGCTGTACGTTAACGTATTCACACCCAAAAAGCTGCTTTGCGCGATCAATCGCCAGGTTCTCGGACACATCCACCCACTGACAACCGCCATAATAGCGCCTGCCGGGATAACCCTCGGCATATTTATTGGTCAGAACGCTGCCCTGCGCTTCCATTACCGCGGCTGAAACGATGTTTTCCGAAGCGATCAGCTCGATCTCATCGCGCTGGCGCTTAAGCTCGCCCTCGATGGCACCAAACAGCTCAGGGTCGCGGCTGGCCAGTGTTTCGGTGAAAAAACCCTTGTCACGGACGGATGCAGTCATGGCGGTTCTCCTCAAAATCCAAAATGCACACTTGCGCGCTCTTTACCCGACCCATGCGCCCTCGGGAACCGGGAAAACGACAAGGGCGACACCATGTACGTCACTCATGTCATCCTGTTGCGAAAAAAAGTCCCGCGGTAGGTTCAAAATGCGGGCAAAGCGCCCATCCCCGCGCCGCTATTGCCAACCGGGAATGCGCCCAAGCAGCTGTGCATGGGTCTTTTGTTTCCCAAATTCACGAACCTGTTTGGTATCTGACGGGGGCAAGGGTTGCCGGGGCAAAGCGATATGACAGTGACCTTACGATGTGAAAGAGTTTGAAGTCTTTCACGGATAGGGTAACAAGCCTGAGCAGCTTTAATAAGGATGCCCGGAAATGGCGGACCCGCAACCGCGCAATATTCACTTCTGCGCCAGTGACACCGAAATTGCCCGGCAAGCCTGCGCCCGGATGATCGCACGCTTTGGCGAGGTGGCTGTCGAGAGCGCCGATGTCATTGTTGCCCTTGGCGGTGACGGGTTCATGTTGCACACGCTCCATTCCACGCAAAAACTTGATGTGCCGGTTTACGGGATGAATTGTGGCACCGTTGGTTTTCTGATGAACGAGTTCAACGCCGATAATCTTGCTGAGCGGCTGGAAATTGCCGAGGAAACCGTGATCAACCCGTTAGCGATGCGCGCCGAATGCATAGACGGGTCCGAGCATACGGCGCTGGCGATTAACGAGGTATCCCTGCTGCGTGCCGGACCGCAGGCGGCAAAGCTTAAGATCAGCGTCGACGGGCGCGTGCGCATGGACCTGCTGATTTGCGATGGCGCGCTGGTGGCGACGCCCGCCGGTTCGACCGCATATAATTATTCGGCCCATGGGCCCATTTTGCCCATTGATGCCGATGTGCTGGCCCTGACCGCAATGTCCGCCTTTCGCCCAAGACGCTGGCGTGGGGCGCTGTTGCCGAAAAATGCTGTGGTGCGCTTTGAGGTTCTCGAGGCGGATAAACGTCCGGTGATGGCGGATGCTGATAGCCGTTCGGTGCGCAATGTCACGGCGGTCGAGATCCGCTCGGAACAAAGCATTCGCCACCGGCTTTTGTTCGACCCCGGCCATGGGCTTGAGGAACGTCTGATCCGAGAACAATTCGTCTGAGTGCTCGCCGGAATTTTCGAAAATTCCGGCCAAAATTCTTCGAAGAATTTTCTCCCGTCTGTGGGTTTGCCTCATGGCCTTGCCAGTTGGGAAAGAAATGGTGCATTTGACCAGATCAAGTTTCTTAGAATTTACAAAAACTCATTTTGCGAGCGCCTGAATTTGTAAAATCGTCCTGAAATAACAGGAGAATTTACAAAATCCCCTCCAAAATGCCGCGCGCCACGTCTTCGCGCACTGTTCCCAGGTCAATCAACGCACGCGCCACCCGGTCGATCTCATCCCCTGTTGCACCTGCCGCAATCGCCACATTGCGTGCATGCAGACCCATGTGGCCGCGCTGGATACCTTCACCCGCTAATGCCCGCATCGCTGAAAAATTTTGCACCAGACCAACTGCCGCCATCACCCGTCCCAGCCGCTCAGCGCTGGTCGCGCCGATGATTTTCAGGGCTGCCTGTGCGGTCGGGTGCGCCTTGGTTGCGCCGCCGACAATTCCCACAGGCATTGGCAGCTCGATCTGTCCCCGCAAATCTCCGCCCTCGGTTTTATCCCAATGTGTCAATGGCTTATACGGGTCGCCTCTTGTCGCGGCAAAGGCATGCGCCCCGGCCTCTAACGCGCGAGTATCGTTGCCGGTGGCCAAGGCAACCGCGTCGATACCGTTCATGATGCCCTTGTTATGGGTGGCGGCGCGGTAGGGGTCGTTGGCAGCGAAGGCAAAAGCTGAAAGCATCGCTTCAACCATTTCGGCCCCCAAAACTGCAGCAGGCCAGACCGCACCTGCCCGTACCAAACGCCGATCAGCAAGGTTTGACAAGATACGCAACCCAACCCGCCCGCCGGTCCACATTTCCAAATGCGGCGCCAGAGCCTCGGCCATGGAATTAACCGCATTCGCCCCCATCGCATCGCGTACATCTATGATTAAATGCAGCACCAGATGATCACCAACTTTGCGTATCTCCAAGTCGTGAAAACCGCCGCCGAGCTTAATCAGCGTCGGGTCGCATTGACTGCAAACCTTAGTTATTGCGTCAATTTTGTCTTTGATGATGGTGTGGGCATGGTTGATGTTCGCAAGGTCCATCAACTGAATTTGGGCGATCATTCTGGGCGCGTCTGCGTCAGTTTCCACCCCACCCGTGTCACGACAAGCCCGCGCGCCGTTACATACGGCTGCGATGACGCTGCTTTCCTCGGTCGCCATCGGCACCAGCACATCTTCGCCGTCAACAATCAGGTTGGTTGCCACTCCCAACGGTACCGACATCACCCCGATCACGTTTTCTGAAAGGTTATCAGCAAGATCGCCGTCGGCTTTGGCGGAGCGTGCTAAATTCCGATGTTGATCCTCAGTCAAGCCGGTGATCTTGACGATCTGTGACAGACGCTGGGACCGGGTCAGATTATGAAAACCGGGCAAACGCGAGTTGGTCATGGTGATCCCTCTGGTGTTTTGCCAAAAAAAGCAGGTGGGCGGGCATCGGTCAATAAGGTTTTGACAAGACATGAAAAAACCGCCCCGGAAGCAGTTTCCGAGGCGGGTTTTTAAGGGATCTGGCAGAGTTTAGAAACCGAACTGGAACAAAAGCCCTGTTCCACCGCCCGACTGGGCAACTGCGGCATCTGTGCCTTCGCCAAACTGGAAAACTCCAAAAGCGTTGTTGTCGCCATTTTGTGCCAAAGTGGCGTTGTGGCCGTCGCCTTCTTGCTGGATGACACCAAAATTACCGTCGCCAAACTGGCCAATGCCGGCTCCGTTGCCATTGCCGTTTTGCAAGATGTTAGCGTCACCTTCAAGAGCCTGGGCGATAGAGTAAATTGCCAGACCGGCGCGGATGGCATTCGCCTCATCCGTATTGCTTGGGGCGATCTCGATTGAGATTGATCCACCAGCAAGGGCAGGGAGCGCGGTGAAGGCGGCGAGGGTGGCGGAAAGAATAAAGCGTTTCATGGGTATTCTCCTAAGTGTAAGATTGTGCGTGGTTTTTTCGGGATTAAAGCTCGATAGACGGGCAGGTCAGTTCCCTACCATCCCAGTCAAGGGTCAGGTCGATATCAAACTGATCAGGATTGCCGCTCATCATGGTTTTGCCAAGGGTCACGTCATCGCCTGCTTCCAGGTCAAACGGGCCGCCCTGACGGATACGCGATGAGGGGCTTGAGATTGATAGGGCATATGTGCCGGTTATGTGCTCGTCCGTTGCGAGGCGAGCGGTGATTTCAACCATGCGGCCTTTGTCGTTAAGCTCAACTGCGCAGGTCATCGGCAGCTCAACCACTTCGGCTGCGGGGCTGGCAGCCACGGCAACACCTAATGATACGAGCAGCATGGCAGCAGCCGGGATCGGGTGCGGGAGGAAGGATGTTTTGGTCATTTCGGTCTCCTGACATTCTGGATTTGGGGATTGGCGGGCAGGTGGGAGGGAGGGAACCACCTGCCCGGGCAGGGTATGAAGGGGATCAGTTTTGTACGATCACCGCTACATTGCCGTTGCCTGATTGGCTGGTCGAGGTGCTGTTGCCGTCGCCGACCTGGATCACGCCAACTGCGTTACAGGTACCGTCCTGGGCAACATCCGCGTCATTATGGCCGCCAAACTGGGCGACGCCAGCGACATTGCAGGCACCAGTCTGGGAGATTCCGGACATGTTGTGATGTCCGCCCTGGCCAACAACAGTCAGGTTGTCAAAACCGTCCTGAGTGGCAATCGAAGTGTTGCCCCAGCCGGTTTGAAAGACTGTCATTTGGTTCCAGCTACCGGTCTGTGCGCCACCAACGGCGTTATCAACGCCCCATTGGTCGATCACGACGAAGTTGTCACCGGCGATGGCCGGAGCGGCCAGTACGAAGAGGGAAAGGGCAGCGGTTTTCAGAGTTGTTGCGAAGGTCATTGTTTCGTTCCTTTGGTTTGGTGTTAATGCGTTTCAGTTTCGCGTTTCAGTTTTTGGTATCTGCGCCGTGCTGCCCGTTTCGTCTGTGTGTCGGTCGGGAGCGTTGGTGCCGATGAGCCAGTGATGCCGCACCCCAACCCGGCTAAACAATATCGTGGCCGGGTTATGGCTTAACGCTAGGGAAAGTAGTGGTTGTTATCTGCTATCAATTGAGTGAAAACCTTGGTAAAACAAAAAGTTGCACGAGATTCACAAAATGATTCCCGTTTGCCCTAAACCTATTGGAGTCGGCAAAAGTCTTTTGACTTAAGGCAAAAAGGCAGCCCTGATTCCTCGCAACGTCATCACTTATCAGTCAATTTTTGCCCGAAGCGATGTGCCGTTGGGATGATTCCCGATATTGAGGTGGGACATTTGAAAGCAGAACCCAAACGTTAAGCTGGTCGCCCGTCAGAGAAACGTGTGTTGTGGCAAGGCCATTTCATCCCACCTGCCGCACCGGCTATCCGTCGCGCCAGCTTTGGCGTTTTCGATAAACGGTTGAGGGTGCCACATCGAGCAGTTTTGCCGCACGGGTCACGCTTCCATTCTGGGATTTTATCGCCGCTTCTATCGCAATGCGTTCAACGCGGGCCAGACTGAGGCCCCTGACATGATGCGCCATTTGCTCGGCTCCCTCATCGTTTGCCAACGAAAAATCGAGCGGGGGCGTTTGGTCTTGCTGCATGTCAGGTTTCAGATCAGGCGGGAGCATATGCGGCTCAACCAGAACCGGGCCACCATTTTGTCCGTGCAACACCACTATATTGCGGATGACGTTGGTTAGCTGGCGAATATTCCCCGGCCAGAAATAACCTAGTAATTGGTTCATCGCCTTTACGCTGAATTCTTCCAACACGCCCCCTTCTGACAGGGTAAATCCCCTCAGTTTTTCACGGGCAATCTCGGCAATGTCTGCACGGCGGGCGCGCAGGGGTGGGACTTCAATCTGGGTTGCGCTGATCCGGTGGTAAAAATCACGCCGCAGGCGGCCATCTTGAATGGCGTCGTCCGGATTCTGACTGGTCGAGCTGATCAGGCGCGCGTTGCTGAAGGTCTTGCTGTTGATCATCCCGATCATCCGCGCCTGAACATCTGGGCAAAGGTCGCAAATCTCCTCTAGATAATAGGTAATCTTGTCGGGCTGACGGGTTGGCTCACTTTGCAGGTTTTCAAGCGTTATCGCTGCGCTGTTAATCCGGTAGAATGGTGCCGCCGTCAGTTTTGATGCTGTGTGGACCAGTTGCGCCGCCAGAGACTTCCCGGTCCCGCTTTCGCCACGTATAAGCACGGGCGCTGAACTGGTCGCCACTGCTTGTATCTCTCGGCGCAGGTTTTTTGTAACTTGATGCGAGCCAATCAGGATCTCTTGAGGTCGAGGCCGGGCAGATGGGTTGTTGCGTGGTTTGATTTCTGCCGTGGCCTTCGCCGGGCTTGGTCGTTTGTCGGATCGCGCAACAGTAATAGCTATGCCCTGTTTCTGACCCAGCCGAGTTAGGGCTGTCACCAGCGTCTTTCTTAGGCGGTCGCCTGAAAAGGGTTTGAACAGGCAGTCAGCAACCCCTAGCCGCATCGCCTCGGATGCCTCATTGATCTGGTTGCGCTCAACAATCATAATGGCCTGAAGGTCCGGGGTTTTTTGCAGACAGTCAGATACGAAGGGAAGAACCGAGGTCCCGCCGATCAATACTGGTGCAATCAGAATGCGTGGGACATTCCGATTCCAGATTGTACCGGCGCTGTCTAAATCAAACGATTCCAAAATATTGAGATTTAGTTCTGCCGTCAAGGCGTCACGGCCCGACAAAGGCTCGCGGTTCGCAGTTAATATCAATACGTCTGTGGATGATCCGGATTGATCCGGTTTTCCAGACGAGTTCGCACCCCGGTTCTTTTTAGTCAAATCTCACCCTAAACAAATCTCACCCAAAAAATCTCTCCAGCTCCGCAAACCCGACATCTGGAACACAATGGTCGCATAATGCCGTGAACCAAGCACTAGTTCCACTAAAAGTTTAGTTAAATTATCTTGGAAATACAATTTGGGGAAGATTTAACCTTTTGGATAGCCCAGTTGCTCCAGTGCCGTCTCAATTTCGCCCAATATGCTCAGGTCGTCAATTGTAGCGGGGGTTTTAAAGTCCGCCCCGTCAGCAATTGCAGCCATAGTGGCGCGCAGGATTTTGCCGGATCGGGTTTTCGGCAACCGATCGATTATTGTGGCGATGCGAAAGGCCGCCACTGGGCCGATTTTATCGCGCATGAGGGCGACACATTCAGCGATGATAACATCATGGTCACGGTCACAACCGGCATTCAGGCACAGGAAACCCATTGGCATCTGGCCTTTCAGTTTGTCAGCCACGCCAATGACGGCGCATTCAGCAACGTCCGGATGTCCTGCAAGCACTTCTTCCATCGCTCCGGTCGACAGACGATGACCAGCGACGTTGATCACGTCATCGGTGCGCGCCATGATATAAAGATAGCCGTCTTCGTCCTTGTAGCCCGCATCACCGGTCTCATAATAGCCCGGGAAAGCGGCCAGGTAGCTTGAAAAATACCGTTCCTCGGCATTCCACAATCCGGGCAGGCAACCCGGCGGCAATGGTAGCTTGATGGCGATTGCACCAAGTTCACCGACAGGTACTTCTGCGCCGTCATCGCCCAGAATATGTACATCGAAGCCCGGCATGGGCACCGCTGGTGAGCCGAGCTTGACCGGAAGGCGTTCCAGACCAAGTGGATTGGCGGCAATGGAGTAGCCCGTCTCGGTTTGCCACCAATGATCAATCACCGGTACTTTTAACATAGTCTCGGCCCACAGGATGGTGTCGGGGTCTGCGCGTTCTCCTGCCAGATAGACCTGTCCAAGACAAGATAGGTCGTATTCCTTCACCAAATCGCCTTTGGGGTCCTCGCGCTTGACCGCGCGAAAAGCAGTTGGCGCGGTAAAGAAGCTGCGTACTTTGTGTTCTGAAATCACGCGCCAGAAGGTGCCTGCGTCGGGGGTGCCGACAGGCTTGCCTTCGAAGACAATTGTGGTGTTGCCGTGCACTAAAGGCGCGTAGCAGATATAGCTGTGCCCGACGACCCAGCCGACATCCGAAGCCGCCCAGAATACATCGCCAGGATCGACGTTGTAGATGTTTTTCATTGTCCAGTTCAACGCCACCAAATGGCCACCGGTATGGCGCACTACGCCCTTGGGCGCACCAGTCGTGCCTGATGTATATAGGATATAGGCCGGGTGATTACCCTCGACCGGTAAGCAGGGGGCAGGTTCCGCGTCCTGCTGGAACTCATGCCAGTCAAGATCGTAACCATCCACCATTTCAGCGCGTGCGCGGTCGCGTTGCAAAATTACGCAGAAATCGGGTTTGTGGCTAGCGATCTCAATGGCACCATCCAGCAAAGGCTTATACTCAACTACCCGGGCAGGCTCGATCCCGCATGATGCGGCGATGATGGCCTTCGGGGTGGCATCGTCAATCCGAACTGCAAGTTCAGCCGCCGCAAAGCCGCCAAATACGACTGAATGCACCGCGCCAATACGCACTACCGCCAACATCGCAATTAAGGCCTCGGGCACCATTGGCATATAGATGATCACCCGGTCGCCCTTGCCAATTCCGCGTTCTGCCAGTGCCCCGGACAGCTTTGCCACGCGGGTTTGCAGGTCAGAGTATGTGATTTTTTCTATAGAATCCGTGACAGGGCTGTCATGGATGATCGCAACCTGGTCGCCCCGGCCATTTTCCACATGCCGGTCCACCGCGTTATAACAAGTGTTAACAAGCCCGTCCGAGAACCATTCGTAAAGTGGGGCGGCCTCGTCAAACAATGCCTTTGTGGGCATGCGGTCCCAGGTAATAGCCTCGGCAGCCTGCATCCAGAATGCCTCGGGGTCTGATTTGCAGTTGTTATATACATTGGCGTAGGTCATTTTTTCCTCCCAGGATCGGGGGTCATTTTAACGCGGCAATACGAGCGAGGAAAGTGGCTTTCGGTATATTTGCAGAGATATGGTAATTGTCAGGGTGCAAATTGCAAAGCTGCAAAGGTTTTGCCTGTCGGGCATTACTCATACTCAGCCACCGGTGTCCCCGCCACGGCCGACATGTTGAGTAGCCCACGCGCGGTTATCGAAGGCGTGACAACATGGGCGCGGTTGCCCATACCCATCAGGATTGGCCCAACTTCCAACCCGCCGGCCTTCATTTTCAATATGTTACGCACACCCGAAGCGGCGTCGGTATTGGCAAAGACCAGCACGTTAGCCATGCCTTCCAGCCTGGCATCAGGCAAAAGGCGCGCGCGCACATCCGGGTTCAGGGCGGCGTCCACGTGCATTTCACCTTCATAGTTGAAATCGCGCGGGGCTTCGTCAAGGATTGCCATAGCGGCGCGCGCGCGTGTGCCAGTATCGCAAACGAGGTTGCCAAATTGTGAATAGGCACAAATGGCAATCTTCGGCTCGACCCCAAAGCGGCGCACATGGCGGGCAGCGGCAATGGCGCTTTGTGCGATTTGCACAGGCGTAGGTTCGGGGTGGACATGGGTGTCAGCTATAAAAATCGGTCCGTCGTTGAGAATCATCAGGGAAAGTGCCCCGATCGGCTTCAGGCCATCATGTCCGAGGATTTGATTAACATAATTCAAATGCCACAGATATTGCCCGAACGTACCGCAAATCAGTGATTCCGCCCCGCCCTGATGGACCATAACCGCACCGATAGCAGTTGTGTTGGTGCGCATGATCGCCTTGGCAATATCAGGGGTAACGCCCCGACGCGCCATGATCTGGTGATAGGCCTGCCAGTATTCGCGGTAGCGCGGGTCGTTTTGTGGGTCCACCAGTTCAAAGTCCCGCCCCGGTTTCATCGGCAAACCGGCACGTTCAAGGCGACGCTCTACGACCTTGGCACGGCCGATTAAGATTGGTTTGTCGCTGGTTTCCTCCAGCATGGCATTGGCTGCACGTAACACACGCTCGTCCTCGCCCTCGCACAAAACGATACGGCGGCTGGCGGTTGCGGCGGCCTCAAATACCGGCCGCATGATCAAGGCGGACCTGAAAACCGAGCCGTCCAGTTTTTCTTTGTATGCCCCAAGGTCCGCAATCGGCTGCGTTGCCACTCCGGTACGGGTTGCGGCCTCGGCCACTGCGCTGGCGACAACGCCCATCAGGCGCGGGTCAAAAGGTTTGGGGATCAAATAATCGGGCCCGAATGTCAGGCTTTCGCCTTTGTAAGCGGCGGCGGCTTCGGCTGAAGAGGTGGCACGGGCAAGACCCGCAATACCATCAATGCAGGCCAGTTGCATCTCGTCATTAATCTCGCTTGCGCCAACGTCGAGTGCACCGCGAAAAATGAACGGAAAACAAAGCACGTTGTTGACTTGATTGGGAAAATCCGAACGCCCCGTTGCAATGATAGCGTCGGGAGCAACTTTGCGCACCTCATCAGGCAGGATTTCAGGCGTCGGGTTGGCCAGGGCGAAGACAATCGGTTGTGGTGCCATTTTGTCGACCATTTCTGGTGTGAGCACACCGGGGCCAGACAGACCAAGGAAGAGATCAGCACCTTCGATCACCTGATCAAGTTGGCGCAGGTCACTATCTTGGGCATAGGCTTCTTTTTGTGGTGTTGTCTCAGCCTCACGCCCCGTGAAAACCAGACCATCAATGTCACAAAGCCAAACGTTTTCGCGTTTCACCCCAAGTTTCAGCAACATATTAAGACAGGCAATGCCAGCCGCACCGCCACCGGTCGAGACCACCTTTATGTCGGCAAATGTCTTGCCAGATATTGCCATTGCGTTGGTCGCGGCCGCGCCGACAACAATGGCTGTACCGTGCTGATCGTCATGAAACACCGGGATGTTCATCCGCTCGCGACAAATCTGTTCAACGATGAAACAATCGGGTGCTTTGATGTCCTCAAGGTTTATGGCGCCAAAGCTGGGTTCAAGCGCACAGATGATTTCTGCCAGCTTTACCGGGTCTGATTGGTCGAGCTCTATGTCAAAGCAATCAATCCCGGCAAACTTTTTAAAGAGGACCGCTTTGCCTTCCATCACTGGTTTAGCGGCGAGCGCGCCGATGTTTCCGAGCCCCAGAACTGCGGTTCCGTTGGTGACAACTCCGACCAGATTGGCCCGCGTTGTATACAGGCCCGCCTTTGCCGGATCGGCCTTTATTTCAAGGCTGGCTTCGGCTACGCCCGGGGAATAGGCAAGGGCAAGATCACGACCGTTTGCCATCGGTTTGGTGGGGCGGATTTCGAGTTTGCCGGGGCGCGGAAGGGCGTGATATTCAAGCGCTGGGTTGTGTGGTTTTTTAGGTGGCGTCACTGGCGATCTCCAATATAGTTTAATATTAAACTACTATTCTAAGAGGCAATCATAAACTAATCTGCCCGGGCTGCAAACAAAGCTTGCAAATCCTGCCGGGTTTAACGCTCTCAGGGCCAATAGGGGATATCAGGTCACAAATGCGCGCCAAGCAATAGTGGTGTTTCCCAAAAAAATTACGCCCCGATAGCGGCAATGCCCCTTGAGCAAATTTTCGTTTAAGCCTTTTCATAGATGGAAACGTGGTGCTGTAGGCGAGGGCAGGGAGCCTTACACACGTAAACGCGGTGAGACCTTCGTGATCTCGCCGGGTATTAAGCTCGCCCCGGCCGGCAAATTGATGGTCTTGAGGGGACGAAAGCCACTTTCGCCTGAGAATTTGGCACCGAAATCGCGTGAGCGCTTGCATGTTGCGCGCGTCCTTGCGAATTTGGGTTGTTATGAAAAGGGGGACGCCATGACAATGTTGAAAGCGGCCAAATCCATCCGCGAAAACGCCTATGCGCCATATTCAGGTTTTAAGGTAGGGGCTGCAGTACGGGCCAGTTCTGGCAAGGTATACTCCGGGTGCAATGTTGAAAACGCTGCCTACCCGCAAGGGGTTTGCGCCGAAGCCGGTGCGATCTCGGCGATGGTGGCAGCAGGCGAGACCGAGATTGCCGAGGTGTTGGTGGTGGCCGATGTATCCGGCGTGGTAGCGCCATGTGGTGGGTGCCGACAAAAGCTGGCGGAATTTGCCTCGCCCGAAGTGCCTGTGATCATGTGCAACATGACCGGGAGCGAGGAAGTAACGACCATTGGCGCATTACTGCCGCTGGCCTTTGCCAAGGCGCATATGGAGACGGAGTAATGGCACGGGCGTTTGTTGTGGTTATGGATTCGGTCGGTATCGGCGGTGCGGTGGATGCCGCCCGGTTCTTCAACGGCGACAAGCCCGATACCGGATCCAATACGCTTGGGCATATTACCGAGGCCTGTACTGCTGGGCGTGCTGACGAGGGGCGTTCAGGTCCACTTTTGATGCCTAATCTCAATGCATTAGGGTTGTCTTCGGCGGTGAAGTTAGCCTCGGGCCTAGGTGGAAGTAGCGTCACGCCAACCGGTGCCTGGGGGGCCGCGAATGAGGTTTCAAACGGTAAAGATACGCCTTCGGGTCACTGGGAGATTGCCGGGGTGCCGGTGCCGTTTGACTGGACATACTTCCCAGTCACCGAGCCTGCTTTCCCGCCGGATCTGACAGAAGCAATCTGCAAAGCAGCCGGGGTTTCGGGAATACTGGGCAATAAACATGCTTCGGGCACGGTAATACTAGAGGAGTTGGGGGGCGAGCATATGCGCTCGGGCCTGCCTATCGTTTACACTTCGGCGGACAGCGTCGTACAGATCGCGGCCCACGAAGAAACATTCGGGTTGGAGCGGTTACTTGAACTTTGTCAGGCGGTTGCACCTATGGTACATGCGATGCGGGTGGGTCGGGTGATTGCCCGGCCATTTCTGGGCAATGAGACCGTCGGTTTCACCCGAACGATAAACCGACATGATTATGCGTTGGCTCCACCCAGCCCAACATTGTGTGACTGGGCACATGACGCTGGCCGCAAGGTATACGCTGTTGGCAAGATTGGGGACATCTTCGCCCATCATGGCATTAGTGAGGAACGTAAAGGGGCGGATGCGACCTTGATGGAGCATCTGGTTGACCTGATGGACGAGGCTGAAGACGGCAGTCTGACATTCGCTAATTTTGTCGAGTTTGACGCGCGCTTTGGCCACCGGCGCGACGTTGCGGGCTATGCCAGCGCGCTGGAATGGTTCGACCGTGAGGTGCCACGCATCCTTGCGCGCGCGCGCCCTGATGACCTGATCCTGTTCACGGCTGACCACGGCAATGACCCGACATGGCCCGGCACCGATCACACCCGTGAAAGGGTGCCGGTTATTGTGCATGGAATTGGTGCGCGGGCGTTGGGGCAGGTGGCATTTGCCGATATCGGTGCCAGCGTGGCGGCGCATCTGGGTTTGTCGGAACGAGGTGCGGGGAGGTCATTTTTGTGAGCTTTGCAGACATGCCAAAAGTCGAGCTTCATTTACACCTTGAAGGTGCAGCCCCACCGGGCTTTATTCGCGGTTTGGCACAAGAAAGGAAACTGGATATTTCCAACATATTTACGCCGGATGGCACCTATGAATACCGGGATTTCTGGCACTTTCTCGATGTTTACGAGGCAGCAAGCTCGTGCCTGCAAAGCCCCGAGGATTACGCCCGCGTGACCACGGCAGTATTGGCTGAAAGTGCCGCGTCCGGGGTGGTCTATTCTGAGGCATTCCTCAGCCCGGATTTTTGCGGTGGGCGCGACATGGCAGCGTGGAAGGAGTATCTTACTGCAATATGCGAGGCGGCAGACAAAGCCGAAGCCGAGCATGGTATCATCATGCGTGGTATCGTCACCCCGATCCGTCATTTCGGGCCGGAAAAGGCCCGTGAAGTGGCACTTTGCGCGCAGGAAACCGCAGGCGACTGGGTCACCGGCTTTGGTATTGCCGGCGACGAACGCGCAGGCAATCTGGCCGATTTTACTTATGCATTCGATATGGCGCGTGAGGCCGGGCTGCGTTTAACCGCTCATGCTGGTGAATGGTGCGGGCCGGACGAGGTTATCGCGGCGCTAAATCATTTGAAGGTCGAACGGATCGGCCACGGTGTGCGGGCCATCGAGGATCCCAACTTGCTGAAACGGCTGGCAAGCGAAGGCGTGGTGCTGGAGGTTTGCCCCGGTTCGAACGTTACCCTCGGAGTTTATAGTGACCTGAAGGCGCACCCTGTCAAAGCTCTGCGCGATGCTGGCGTGAAAGTATCCGTCTCGACCGACGACCCGCCGTTTTTTTACACTTCAATGACCGATGAGTTTAATAACCTTTCCGACGCCTTTGGCTGGGGAGAAGAGGATTTCAATGAACTGAACGCAATAGCACTTGCCGCCGCTTTCTGCGATGATCAAACCCGCGCGCGTGTAAAGGAAAAACTGGAGAAAAAACATGTATGATCACCTGACCGTTGTGAAACACCCACTGGTGCAGCACAAGCTGAGCCTGATGCGCGAAAAGGAAACCTCAAGTGCGGTTTTTCGCCAGCTTCTGCGCGAAATCAGCCAGCTTTTAGCATATGAGGTCACCCGCGAATTGCCGATGACCACCAAGCGGATTGAAACTCCGTTAACCGCGATGGATGCGCCGGTACTGGCGGGGAAGAAAATGGCGCTGGTATCTATCCTGCGCGCAGGAA
>JAAEUB010000494.1 GCA_024227755.1 Paracoccaceae bacterium
AAAGCGATCGCCTGATCTTTGGGGCCAAATTGATGGAATGGGCGGCAACCGAACCCAAAGCAATGCCGGGTATGCCTTTCGTGCTGGCCAAAACACTGGGACAGGTGTATGACAGCGCCGCCAAAGCCGGGCTGTGGGGCCTGTTGATGACGGCTCCCAAGGTCTTTCGCGAAAATGCGGCACGGGCCGGCTTTGAACCCGGCATCGACCAGGGTGACCGTATCTTCCAGGCCCTTCTGGACACTCCCCAGGGTTTGTGGGTCGGTCAGGCGGATGTGGACAACCCCATGGCGAGCATTAGAACACCCTCGGGCAAAATAGAGATCGATATTCCCGAGTTGAAAGAACCGGCGATGGCTATCGAACCCGACAGTGAGGCACAAGGACTGAAGATGCCCACAGCATTCCCGCTGATCCTCAACGCCGGCCGGCATATGACAACCAATGCCAACACCCTGATGCGAAATCCGGGATGGAATGAAGGTAAACGCGCCTGCACGGTAGCCGTCAACGCGGCCGAAGCCGAGGCTCTGGGTTTGCATGATGGACAGCCGGTGCGGGTGACCACCGAGTCGGGCAGTGAAGTGGGTGAGCTGCAGGTGAGCGATCAGGTTAGGCGGGGTATGGTGCTGATTCCCCATGGTTTCGGACTGATCTATGAGGACAAGGTTTACGGCATCAATGTGAACCGGTTGACAAAAAACACCCACCGCGATCCGATTGGAACGCCGCTGCACCGGTTTGTTCCGTGCCGGGTGGAAGCGGTTTAGTGAATTCGGAATGCGGAAGGCGGAATGCGGAAAGAGCGTCTAAAAGCGAACCGCAGATTATCGAATATCGAA
>JAAEUB010000495.1 GCA_024227755.1 Paracoccaceae bacterium
GCAGTAGCCAATCCGATGCCACTGGCACCACCGGTAACGAGCACACGTTTATCTTTTAGATCATCGTACACGGCTCAAACCCTCCTCTTGCCGGTAAACTTTTGCACATGGCTTGTCCGTTCTGGAATTCAGCACTGAGGGGTGTTCCGAGCTCACCGCAGCTTGCCGCGACAGATCCGTGACCCGGGCTTTTGGCCAGCGAAGACGTTGGCACCCACAGGCGCCGCTGCCGTTTTCGACGCTTTCCCATCGCCAGCGGCCGATCCTCCTTGGGTCGCCCGGATCATATCACGCCGGCGAGGTCTTTAGGCGACTTCGGTCGCCCATCCAAGGCCTCGCCTTCAGGCGAGGGTGGACCTGACACGGGCATTTCATGGAAAAGAGTGTTTATTCTAGTTATACTCAGCCGCGCGCCCATCCAATATAGGACGCGCCCATCCAATACAAGAGAGTAAGCATGAACATTAGACCACTTGTCTCGACCCTCTTTGTTTTCGCACTTCTTTCTTCTGCCCTGGCAGTGGCGCAGGAACATGAACAGGATGAATCGGCGCCCCCATTGCGCAGCCTGCA
>JAAEUB010000496.1 GCA_024227755.1 Paracoccaceae bacterium
CAGGCAACACTGTGGCGCCAGACACAGAGAACATCCCAAAACAAGAAAGCCTCCAAAACGATTTATCTACTTGCCTGAGATTAGAAATTGACAGTCGCTAGGGCGGTGTGATGATTGCCTAGGGTTCTGCCAAAGATACGGGGACAGCTATGCGCGCATATCAAATTACCGACCTTAAAAGCTCCGGGGCCGTCCGGCCCACCATTCCACCAACCCCTGCGAAGGGCGAGGTTTTGCTGGAAATCTCCGCCTGCGGTTTGAACTTTGCAGATTTACTGATCGCGAAAGGCCGGTATCAGGAACGCCCGGAATTGCCGTTTACCTTGGGAATGGAACCCGCAGGCAGGATTTTGGCCGTTGGTCCCGATACAAAAGCACCGCCCCTTGGCACCCGTGTCGCTGGCTTTGCCTCGTTTGGCGGATTGGCAGAACAGGGCGTCTTTAGCGCCGAACGCTGCCTGGAACTGCCTGATGAAATGAGCTTTACCGACGCTGCCGCTTTTCAGGTGGCGTATGGTACGGCCCATGTGGCGCTATCGCACCGGGCTGATTTGCGCAAGGGTGAGACCTTGCTGGTTCTGGGGGCTGCCGGTGGTGTCGGGTTGACGGCGGTAGAGATTGGCAAGCTGATGGGCGCGACGGTGATTGCCTGCGCGCGCGGCGCTGACAAGCTGACCGTGTGCAAAGCTGCGGGTGCCGATCATGTAATCGACAGCGAAAGTGGTGACATCCGCGCCGAGGTTAAAGCGCTTGGAGGCGCAGATGTGGTCTATGACCCGGTTGGCGGAGAGGGGTTCACGGCGGCACTTAGGGCTTGCAGGCCCGAGGCGCGGGTAATTGTGGTTGGGTTTGCCAGTGGCGACATTCCGCAGATCCCGGCCAACATCCTGCTGGTCAAAAACATCTCGGTTTTGGGTTATTACTGGGGTGGTTTCCTTAAGTTTCACCCGCAGGTTCTGACTGACAGCATGTCTCAGCTTTTGGACTGGTACGTCGAGGGCCGCCTGAAGCCGCATGTCAGCCACGTGTTGCCGCTTGAGCGGACGGACGAGGCTTACGAACTGCTACGCAGTCGAAAATCCACCGGCAAGGTTGTGGTAACGATGGATCACAAATCGCCGTAGGTCTGCCTGAGAAGGTTCAGCAGGCTATCTGCGACCTCACCCTTGCAGGTATCGGCCACATAAAGATTGACCCTGACCCGTGTCAATTCGGGCAATACACCACCATGAGTAATGCGCTCCATTTGCCGTGGCTCTGTTCCTTCAATTATGGCATGCACCGCCAGATCGGCACTGACACTGGCCTCGATGGTACGCGACGAGTCGCTTTCAACCGCCATTTCCCATGGGATACCGGCCATATCCAGAGCCCGTTGCGCGCCCTGTCGAAATATGCACCCGTATTCAAATGCCAGGCGAAGCGGGCGGGATTTCCAGGCATTACCGCCCGGGGCACCGACCCAAATCAAAGGTTGTTCGGTCAGGGTTTCGCCGCCGGGGTTCAATCCGGCCTCGGTGGTCAGGATAATGTCGCAATCGCCGCGTGCAAACATGTCCCGAAGCCTGGTCGTGAACGACGAAACAAGGTTGACCTTCACCCGCGGATACTCGGCATGCAAAAGCTGCAGCACCTTGGGAATGGCCGGGTAAACCACATCATGCGGCACCCCCAGCACGATCTCGCCTTCATAGGCGTGATCTGTCAGGCGCTCATAGACTTCATCGTTAAGGTGGAGCATGCGGCGGGCATAACCCAAAAGCTGTTCGCCATCCGCCGTCAGGGCGACACCGCGCCCGGACCTGTCCAAAAGGCCACGGCCAAGGCTTTCCTCAAGCCGCTTTAGCTGCATCGACACCGCCGATTGGGTAAGGTTCAAAAGCCCCGCTGCACGGGTCACGCCGCCGGCATCGGCAACGGTGGCAAAACTGCGAAGGGCAGTCATATCGAGATTTCGTGGCATATCATAATCCTTGATGTATCATCCAACAATCATTCGCTTTCCATATGAAACACGAAGTGACATACACATCAAGAGAATTGATACAAACGCCTCGAATCATCTGGATCATGAAAGGAAAACGCCATGACCGCGACTTGCACAAATATCTCAATCCCCCGTACCCGCCAAAACCGCATGGCGGTTGTGTCCTGGATTTCACTGGCGCTCAAAGCCAGCCACACTCGGCGTGCATTGAAGGCTTTGGATGCGGACCTGCTGGACGATATCGGCCTTAGCCGTGAAGAAGCGCGCCAGGAAGCCACCAAGCCTATCTGGGATGTACCATCTTATTGGCGTTGACAGGAAGTGCAGCCCGCCCAGCGGCAGGTTTGCCAAACGCCATGCTTAAAAGCCTTGAAAACGATCCTCTAACATCCGATATATAGACCAAGGGTGCGTCCGTGTCGGGCGCACCGACGGGCTTGGTTTGCAAGCCGGGTTTTTCAAGGAGGCTATCAATGGCTCAACATCAAACGGCTCGTACAGGTATTCGCACCAGTGCCGCCGAAATAGACGCCGGGCTTCGCGCCCATATGAACAAAGTCTACGGCACCATGTCGGTCGGTATGCTGATCACAGCACTTGCCGCCTGGGCGATTGCCGGACTTGCCACCACAACAGACCCGTCCCTGGCGGTCGGCCAGATGGCGAATGGCACTATGCTGACCTCGTTCGGAGCCGCGATTTACACGTCGGCCCTTAAATGGGTGGTGATGTTTGCCCCGCTTGGCATGATTTTTGCCTTCGGTGCGGTCATGGCGCGGGCCTCTGCTGCCGGCGCGCAGCTTTTCTTTTACGTTTTCGCCACACTGATCGGCGTTTCGCTAAGCTCGATCTTCATCTTCTATACATCGTTCTCGATCGTGCAGACGTTCCTTGTAACAGCGATTGCCTTTGCTGGCCTTTCTTTGTGGGGCTACACCACCAAGAAAGACATCTCGGGCTGGGGTTCTTTCCTGATCATGGGCGTAATTGGCCTGATCATCGCAATGATAATCAATATTTTCCTTGGCTCTCCGGCGATCATGTTCGCCATTTCCGGCCTTGGGGTGCTGATTTTTGCGGGGCTGACTGCTTATGACACGCAACGGATCAAGACCGATTATCTGGCCCATGCCCACGCGATGGACAGCGAATGGCTGGCCAAGTCGGCCATCCATGGCGCATTGATGCTCTATCTCGACTTCCTGAACATGTTCCAGTTCCTGCTGATGTTCATGGGCGCGCAAGAGTAACCGGCGGTTACACCAGTTTTCAGGGGCCGGTCCTTAGCGACCGGCCCTTTTTGTTTCACGAGGTTGAATGTGTCACTTTCCATCGACGCCACAGTAAGAACCGCGCTTCTTCCGCTGTTGATCGCGCAGGGTGCCTTAGCCCGCCACAGGGCCGAGGATCTGGCCGAGCCGCCGGGGGCGCGGGCGGGTGAAGCAGGCAGTGGCATCCCGCTTTCGCTGCTGATCACCGGCGACAGCTCGGCCGCCGGGGTTGGCGCCAGCCATCAAAGCGATGCCCTTAGCGGCCATTTGGTGCGTGCGCTGCAGCCAGATTTCAGGCTGACCTGGCAGCTGGAGGCAAAAACCGGGGCAACAAGCGCCAGCACCCTTGCCGCCCTTGAGGCCACCGGGGCGCGCCAGTTTGATATGGCGGTGCTGGCAGTAGGGGTGAACGACGTCACCGGCACCACAACGCTAAGCCGATTTCTGAGCGAACGGCGCAAGATTTACGCCCTGCTCCGAGCAAAATTCGGGGTCGGGCGGATCATCGTTTCTGGCTTACCGCCGGTGCGCCACTTCCCCCTGCTGCCGCAGCCACTGCGCTGGGTGATGGGCCGCCAGTCCGACCGCTTTGACGCGGCATTAGCGGCACAGGCAGAATACGAAGACGTCGATTACATCCATTTTGCCCTTGAATATGACCCGGCGCTGATGGCTGTCGATGGATTTCACCCGGCGCCTGAGGCTTACCGGCTTTGGGCGCACCTGCTGGCACAACATATTCGGGCATAAGGCGGGCATGAAAAAAGCCGCGCCAGACGGCACGGCCTTCATATCACTCAGTAAACGAGATTACTTGATCTTGCCTTCCTTGTAATCCACATGCTTGCGGACCACTGGGTCGTATTTCTTCACGACCATTTTTTCGGTCATGGTACGGGCGTTTTTCTTGGTCACGTAAAAGTGGCCTGTATCCGCAGTTGAGTTCAGGCGGATTTTGATCGTGGTTGGCTTCGCCATGTTATCGTCCTCTGCATCGGGCGGCATCCCACCCGGTAAAACCTTGAAGCCTGCCTTGTAGCGGTCTGGCTACCCGAGTCAACAGGCAATCGGCACCGAACGCTTGACCTTGCGATTCTCCCGCCTATTCTGCTGCCATGAACCAAACGGCCTGGAATATCGAGCCCGGATACAAGGCGGGGCTTCTTGGCCGGATCGTTTCCCTGCACGCAAATTATTACATTCAAAGCGGCCAGTTTGGCCCGGATTTCGAAAGCCAGGTCGCCGGGGAACTGGCCGAGTTTTTTCCCCGACTGAGCGCCCCCCAAAATCAAATTTGGTCAATTGTGAGAGACGGCCAGATCGAAGGCTCCGTCAGCATTGACGGGCAGCATCTTGGTGGTAATCGTGCGCATTTGCGGTGGTTCATAATCTCAGACGTGCTGCGTGGCCGAGGCGTTGGCGGCGCATTAATGAAGCACGCGATGGATCATGTGGACCAGCAGGGATTTGGTGAAACCCGGCTTTGGACATTCACTGGTCTCAACGCCGCCCGCCGCCTTTACGAGCGCCAAGGTTTCATCTTACGCGAAGAATATGAGGGCGACCAATGGGGACGCAACGTACGTGAACAACTTTGGGTACGCATGCACGTCGGCAAGTTTTAAAGTAAAAATACGCGAATGGCCTGTAAGCCGGATTCTGTAACGCCGGGTCGCCCCGGTGCTGATGACCATTCCTCTAAGACGCGTGTTACCACGTGCCTTTAGCTGCCAACCCGGATCTCACGGGCAAAGCACCCAAAAGACCCCTATTTGGCATTGCTCCCGGTGGGGCTTGCCGTGCCGCCCTTGTTGCCAAAGACGCGGTGGGCTTTAACCCCACCGTTTCACCATTGCCCCTGCATGCAGGGGCTGTCTGTTCTCTGTGGCGCTTTCCCTCGGGTTACCCCGGCCGGGCGTTACCCGGCACCGTTGCCTTGTGGAGTCCGGACTTTCCTCGCGGCCCCTGAAGGCCCCGCGGCCATCCGGCCATCCGCGCCCGACTGAATTAGGTGCACGCTCGGCCTTGGTCAAGGGTCAGGCTGTAAATCATTGCCATATCAACCCCATCCAACGGTCCTTCGGCCTGGGGGCGGAAACGCTGTCGAAAGGCAAGGTGGACAGCTTCAAAGCCATACTCAGCCCAGTAACCAAAATGTTGGGCGGCTTTCAGAAAATCGTCCACATCCGGCGCGGTCCCTGCGCCTTTGTCAGGCCAGACCGCCAATCGCGACAAGGCCAGTCTGCGCCAGTCAAAGCGCCTGCCGGGGTCGGATTTGCGCATCGGTGCCATGTCGCTGTGGCCGATGATGCCTGCGGGCGGGATATTCCATCGCTCCATGACGACCCTCAGCAAGACCTCAAGCCGATCCATCTGAACCGCTGTAAAGGGCGTGGTGCCGTCGTTGTCCAGTTCAATGCCGATAGAGCGTGAATTGACGTCGCCATCGCTGCCCCAAAAGCCCGCACCTGCGTGCCATGCACGGCGCTGCTCATCGACCAATCCGAAAACCTCGCCGTACCGCGAGATCAGGTAATGCGCCGAAACCTCGTGTTCCGGCAGGCAAAGCCGTTCTAACGCCGCCTCACAAGAAGTCATTGCGGTAAAGTGAAGGACCACCAGTTCGGGCCGCAAACCGTCACGCCGTTCAGAATGGTTTGGCGATGGGTGCGCAATTATCTGCAAGTGAGACTCGTTTATTCGCTCGGAGGGATTTCAGGCACCACCTCTTGCGCAGCAAATCGTGCCTGGCGGTAAGGTACCGGGTTCCAGTAACAAGCAAAACCATCCCCATCCGGGTCCATGCCCTTGGAATCACGCTGTGGCCCGCCACGGTTCAAAAACGCCTCTTGTGCCAGATCGGCCGAGGTAAACTTGGCACAGGACCGGTTGAACCGTCTTTCAGCCATAAAGCCCGAGCGACGATAAAGCGGCTGTCCCACCGGGTTATTTGTGGCAAGCGCGAATTCAACCACCAAAGACAGGGAATTGTCGGTGCGAACCGGAAGCTCTCTCGGCTCGACTATGACATAAACTTCCCGGTTGCTGGCGATGCGTGCAGCGTCACTGTCGATACTTTCACGCCCTGCCACCGCACCAAAATCCTGCTCATCCGAAATATCAACTGAACCGGTGTTAACGGTCGCGGTTTCACCCGCTACTTGTATGGTTTGGGGCGGTGTGGCGACGGTTGCGGGTATTCCACCACCTCCGATTTCGGTGCCAAAGCCCACACCAGAAACCCCGCTATTGGGAACCGATGGGGCACATGCTGTCAGAGCCAGCAGGCTGAGTGTTATCAGATAAGTCCGCATACCGGCCCCATTGTCAGTTTTACCTAAGTTTTTCGCGTCTCAGGCCGATTTACCACCATTGTTCAGGTTTTGCCACAAAACCCGCGCGCTCTTCAATCACATGGGCGAGATTCAGCAACTCGCCTTCCTGCCACGGTCGCCCGATCAGTTGCAGCCCCAGCGGCAGACCCATCTTATCCAGCCCCGCAGGCACCGAAATACCGGGCAGACCCGCAAGGTTAACAGTGACGGTGAAGACATCGTTAAGGAACATCTGCACAGGATCGGCGTCAGCCATTTCACCCAGACCAAAGGCAGCCGAGGGTGTGGCCGGGGTTAAGATGGCGTCGATCCCGGCGGCAAACACCTGTTCAAAATCCTGCTTGATCAGGCTGCGCACCCGCCGCGCGCGGTTATAATAGGCGTCATAAAAGCCCGCTGAAAGCACGTAAGTTCCGACCATCAGGCGGCGCTGAACCTCGTCGCCGAAACCTTCGGCGCGGGTTTTCTCGTACATTTCGTTGATGCCTTCGCCCTTGGCCAGCTTGGCGCGGTGACCATAACGCACCCCGTCATACCGCGCCAGGTTGCTGGACGCTTCGGCGGGTGCGATGACATAATAGGCGGGCAGGGCATATTTGGTGTGCGGCAGCGAGATATCGACAATCTCGGCACCTGCATCTTTCAGCATCGCGGTGCCCTCAGCCCAAAGCGTTTCAATCTCACCGGGCATGCCGTCCATGCGGTATTCTTTCGGGATGCCTATTTTCTGACCGCGAACGTCGCCATTGATCATGTCTTCAAAGTCGGGCACCGGTACATCAGAAGAGGTCGAATCCTTTTCGTCATAGCTGCACATGGCTTCCAGCATGATCGCCGAGTCGCGAACATTCTTGGTCATCGGCCCGGCCTGATCCAGCGAAGAGGCAAAGGCCACAATTCCCCAACGCGAGCAGCGCCCATAGGTCGGCTTGATGCCAGTAATGCCGGTGAAGGCCGCAGGTTGGCGAATTGACCCGCCGGTATCGGTGCCGGTGGCGCCAAGGCAAAGATCCGCTGCCACCGCCGCGGCCGAACCGCCACTTGATCCCCCCGGGGTCAGCGCCGTATCTTCGTTACCGCGTCGCCACGGATTGACAACGTCGCCGTAAGTCGAGGTTTCATTCGACGACCCCATGGCAAATTCGTCCATGTTGAGCTTGCCCAGCATTACCGCGCCCGCGTCCCACAGGTTCTGGCTGACGGTTGATTCGTATTCCGGCTTGAAGCCTTCCAGAATGGCCGACCCGGCCTGACTGGCAACACCTTTGGTGCAGAAAAGGTCTTTGATACCAAGCGGGATACCGCACATTGCTGGGGCATCCCCCGCTGCGATCCGCGCATCGGCAGCACGCGCCTGATCACGGGCAATATCGGGGGTGTTGTGGACGAACGCGTTCAAGGCATCTGACCCCTCAATGGCGGCAAGGCAATCCTCGGTCAGTTCAGCACTTGTAATGTCGCCAGCGCGCAGACGGTCGCGGGCATCCGAGATGCTCAGTTTATTCAGACCAACCATTATTCCACCACCTTCGGTACCGCAAAAAAGCCCTCGCGCGCGTCGGGTGCGTTTGACAGGATCTTCGCCTGCTGATCGCCATCGGTCACCACATCTTTGCGTCGTTTCAGACGCATGGGCGTGACCGAAACCATCGGTTCGACCCTTTCAATGTCGACCTCATTGAGCTCTTCAATAAAGCCAAGGATGGTGTTGAATTCCTCTGCCAAACCCGGCAGGCGGTCTTCCTCTACCCTGATGCGGGCCAAATGTGCCACTTTTCGGGCGGTTTCGACATCAATGGACATGTTTGCTCCGAGTGTTTTTCGCCTGTCCGTTTAGCGCCGCTCGCGCCTGCCCGCAAGCCTTGCGAGATGATGGGTCTGTGCTAGGCTACTCATACAGATGGGAGGATCGACATGAATATTATCTGGCTGGGCCATTCGGGCTTTCGTATCGAGATCGGCGATCAGGTGCTCTTGGTGGACCCGTGGCTTACAGGCAACCCGATGGTTGACGAAGCGCAGCGGGCAGAGGCCGTAAGCGGCACCACTCATATCCTGATCACCCATGGTCACGGCGATCACACCGGTGACGCCCCCGAAATCTCGAAAGAAACCGGCGCGCCGAGCGTCGGGATTTATGACCTGACGACCCACGGGGAGATGGCCAAAGACGTCAAAGTAATTGGCTTTAACAAGGGCGGCTGCGTGGCCTTGG
>JAAEUB010000497.1 GCA_024227755.1 Paracoccaceae bacterium
AGCTTGCTCATCCTGACTTGCCCTCCTTGGGGTCAAGAACATCGCGCAGCCCGTCGCCCAGAAGGTTGAAGGCCAGTGAGACGGTGAAAATGGCAAGGCCCGGCATGGTTGCGACCCACCAATGGTCAAGGATGAACTTGCGCCCCTCGCTGATCATTGCGCCCCATTCCGGGCTGGGCGGTTGTGCGCCTAGGCCAAGAAAGCCAAGGCCAGCCGCAGTCAGGATCACACCGGCCATATCCAGCGTTACCCGCACGATCAGTGACGAAATACAAAGCGGCCAGATGTGTTTTGTGATGATGCGAAAAGCACCCGCACCCTGTAATTTCACCGCGCTGATATAATCTGACGAGCGAATGGTCAGGGTCTCGGCGCGCGCGATGCGCGCATATGGTGGCCAAGCGGTCAATGATATTGCCAGCACCGCATTTTCAATGCCTGCACCCAGAGCTGAAACGAAGGCCAGCGCCAGAACCAGCTTGGGAAAGGCGAGGAATATGTCCGTAATGCGCATCAGGATCACATCAATAATGCCGCCAGTATAGCCTGCAACCGTACCCACCAGAAGCCCTGCAAGCGGCGCAATAACAGCCACTACAGCAACGATATAAAGCGTGATGCGAGAGCCATAGATCAGTCGCGAGAGGATGTCGCGCCCCAGGCTGTCAGTTCCCAGCAAATGCCCTTCGGTTCCCGGTGGGCGAAGGCGCCCTGCTAGGTTCTGGGTGAACGGATCATGTGGTGCCAAAAATGGGGCGATGGTGGCAATGATTGCCAGTGCCACCAAGATACCCAGCCCGGCCATCGCCATATGGTTTCCACGAAATGTGAGCCACCCGTTATATATCGCCGCAGCGCGGGCGTGCCTGCGTGAAGTTGGGGTATCGGTGGTCAGCCACCCGAGCTTGCTCATCCTGACTTGCCCTCCTTGGGGTCAAGAACATCGCGCAGCCCGTCGCCCAGAAGGTTGAAGGCCAGTGAGACGGTGAAAATGGCAAGGCCCGGCATGGTTGCGACCCACCAATGGTCAAGGATGAACTTGC
>JAAEUB010000498.1 GCA_024227755.1 Paracoccaceae bacterium
TGTCGAAAGCGGTACATCCAAGAACAAGCCGAAGATGCAATTTCACATGGGATCAAAGCGATCGTTAATCTGGGTGCTGGTCTGGACACACTCGTGTTCCGATCCAAAGCACTCGCTTCCCTGCCGGCTTGGGAGGTCGATCAGCCAGTCAACATCGCGACAAAGCGCAAGGGTCTGGAGCGCGCGTTAGGGGGAGTGCCGGATCATGTGACCCAGGTAGCGGTAGATTTTGATCACGAGGATCTGTCCCAAAAGCTCAGGGATGCAGGCTATGCGGGCAACGAACCAACGTTGTTTATTCTGGAGGCAGTTACCCAATACCTGACCGAGGACGGTATTGCCTCGACCTTTGGTTTCCTCAGTCAGGCGCCCTCTGGTAGCCGTCTGCTGTTTACCTACGTCGAGCAGTCCTTCCTCGATGGTGACGACATCGGCGACCTGAAGCTCATTTACAAAGGTACTGTACAGAAGGGCATCTGGCACTTTGGTCTTGACCCTGAAACCGTGGCCGATTTCCTTGCCCCGTATGGGTGGGATATCGTCGCACATGAGAGCAGCGAGAAGATCGCAGCCCGATACATTCCTGCAACCGGGCGCACCATCAAAACGATGGCAATCGAACCGGTGGTCTATGCAGTTAGGCGTTAGCCATTTGCTATGCATATTTGACAATAGCTCAATCATTGAAGATGCGGTTTGTCGCGCGGGGCGAGCCATCAGCCAAGAGACTCCCATCATCAACACCATGCCCCAACCCGTCTTGCCCCCAACCCCTGCCTGTCCTACACAGGCGCTAGCTTAATCAAAGGAGCCATGCATGCGTCGTGTCGTCGTTACAGGTCTGGGCATTGTCTCGGCCATTGGGAATAACAAGAACGAGGTTCTGGCGTCGCTTAAGGCCGGGAAATCGGGAATATCCGCCAATGCCGACATGGCCGAACGCGGCTTTCGCAGCCAGATCGCTGGCGCTCCTGATATCGACATCACCCAGCATGTGGATAAACGCAAGCTGCGCTTCATGGGACCGGGCGCGGCTTATGCCTATATCGCCATGGATCAGGCAATTGCCGACGCCGGGCTGGAAGAAGCTGACGTTATCAACCCGCGCACTGGCCTGATCGCAGGCTCGGGCGGGCCATCGACCAGCGCCATGTTTGCAGCCCATCAGGTGGTGTTGAAAAACAACGCCCCAAAACGCATCGGGCCGTTTGCAGTGCCAAAATGCATGGGGTCGACGGTTTCAGCCAATCTCTCGACCGCCTTCCAGATCAAGGGCGTAAACTACTCGATCACCAGCGCCTGCTCGACCTCGCTGCATTGCATCGGGGCCGCATCTGAACAGATCATGATGGGCAAACAGGACGTGATGTTTGCCGGCGGCGGCGAGGAACTGGACTGGACCCTATCGTGCCTTTTCGACGCTATGGGCGCGATGTCGTCAAAATACAACGACAGCCCCACCCGCGCCAGCCGCGCCTTTGACGCCGACCGCGATGGTTTCGTCATCGGCGGTGGCGGCGGAATGCTGGTGCTTGAAAGCCTCGAGCACGCGCTGGCACGCGGCGCAAAAATCTATGCCGAAGTGACCGGCTTTGGTGCCACTTCGGACGGTGCCGACATGGTGGCTCCATCCGGCGAGGGCGGCGAGCGCGCCATGCGGCTGGCGCTGCAAACCCTGCCCGAGGGGCGCAAGATCGGCTATATCAACGCCCACGGCACCTCGACCCCGGTCGGCGATGTCGGCGAAGTTGAAGCGGTGCGCCGGGTCTTTGGTCAGGGCAGTACCCCGCCAATCTCGTCAACCAAGTCAATGACCGGCCACTCACAAGGTGCCACTGGCGCGCAGGAGGCGGTCTATTGCCTGTTGATGCTGGAGCACGACTTTGTCGCGCCTTCAATCAACGTCGAGACCCTTGATCCCGCACTTGACCCGGCTGAGATTGCCACAAAACTTGTGGAAAATGCAGGCCTTGATACTGTAATGACCAATTCCTTCGGCTTCGGCGGCACTAACGGGTCGATGCTGTTAAGCAAATTCAAAGACTAAGGGGGGGTAGCGATATGGCTGACCTGATGAAAGGTAAACGTGGGCTGGTCATGGGTGTGGCCAACAAACGCTCAATCGCATGGGGCATCGCCGAGGCACTTGCAGGCGAAGGCGCCGAACTGGCCTTTTCCTATCAGGGCGAATTATTCGGCGACCGGGTGCGGCCGTTGGCCGAAAGCGTCGGATCGGACTTTCTGGTAGATATGGACGTGACCAGTGACGCGGCAATGGATGCGGGCTTTGCAGCCCTGAAAGATCGCTGGCAAACAATGGATTTTCTGGTTCATGCAATCGGCTTTTCCGACAAGGATGAACTGGCCGGGAGATTCAAGGACACCAGCCGCGAAAATTTCCGCAACTCGATGGACATCTCGGTCTATTCCTTCATCGACGCGGCAAACCGCGCTGCCGCGATGATGCCGGATGGCGGGTCGATCATCACCCTGACTTATAACGGCTCGCAACGCGTCGCACCGTTTTACAACGTCATGGGCCCAGCCAAGGCAGCACTGGAAGGCGCGGTGCGCTACATGGCCAACGACCTTGGCCCGGAAAATATCCGCGTCAACGCCATTTCTCCGGGGCCGATGAAAACCCTGGCCGGGGCAGCCATTGCCGGAGCGCGCAAAACCTATCGCCATACCGGTGCCAACGCACCGCTTAGGCGCAACGTGACCCAGGAAGCGGTTGGCGGCACCGCGGTCTATCTGGCGTCAGATTACGGCGACTGCACCTCGGGCGAGATCATAATGGTCGATGGCGGTTTCCACGTCCTTGCCATGCCGCAGCACGACAATCTCTAAGCGGCAACAATTCTGACTGGTGGGGGAAGCCGCTTGTAAGCGGCTTCACGCGGTTTTAAAAACCGCGTCCCAAGGCGTTTCCAAACGCCTTGTTAGGTGGCGATTATTTGGATGTAACGCTAGTCCTTACCCTTCAGCCCCACACGTTCCTCGACCCAACGGTCGATGAAATCTTCCTCGTCGCCGTATTCCATAAACTGTGCATATTGGCCGTGCGCACCCGGCACCCGGCGCGCGTGCTTGATCGGGCACCAATAAGCCTCGGTGCGGCCCGCAACTTCGCGTGTATAAGATACCAGCCCATTGGCATAGCCGCAGTAAACACAGTTAAGCTTTTGCAGCGCGTTCAAATAAGCAAGATGGTGGCGATCAACAAAGATATGATCACGGCGTCGGACCCTGGCGATGCCGTAAACCGGAAAACAGATAAGCTGATAGAGCGTAACCGTCAGGTCAACCAATACCAGTGGGACAATAAGGCCGTAGACAAGCGGTGCGGTCAACACCACCATAGGCCGGGTGGCGGCAAGAAAATCACGCAGTTTAATACGGGCGGCTCGGTGACGCTGGCGCATGCTTTCTTCAAACACGACGCGGCCATTGCTCATACTCAGACCCAGCGCATCGCGGCGTCGGCTCAGTTCATCCTCAATCTGTTCCTGCGCCTCGCGTGCACGCGCCAGTAGGGATTGCAATGTTGTACCCATTTCATCCTCGCTCTTCGGCTCAAAGGCATATTGCACCGGCCCGGAAGTTATTGCCAGAGGTGCCCCGCCCCGCTGGCACCTTGGGATACCCCTGAGATTAAAGTCAAAGATCGCCCGAGAATTTGTAAAAACACAGTTTTTGGCTGATCAAATTTGTATATTTCCAGTTTTTAGCGCCGGAAATTTGCAAAAACTCGGGATTTCTCGTCTCATGACCCCGGTACGCAACTGGTGATGTCAACGCCGCGCCCAGCCGCCAGCACCGTGATGCGGATGTCCGAACGGCTCAACGCGAAAGGCGCTCCTGATGGTGGCACAAGGTCTGAGCTGGCAATCAGGGTGCCGCCTTCACGGCGCACTTCGGCCTGCGATACCCAGACCGCCTGATCACCTGTTTCTATAACCACAACTTCGTCGGGTCCAACCCGCGGCATGGTCAGTCTGGAGGTAACCCGCAGCCCGTCCGAAATTGGCTCCACATCACAAGATATAGCGGTAAGTCCTGCCTGCGACGCCGAATATGGGCCGTTCTTTAGCGCGCTGTGAATAAGCCCTGCGCCATCTGTCACCCCGTCTGACGCAGGCAGGACAGCGTTAAAGCGCGCCTCCATGGGCATGCAGACATCGCTGCAAACGCCAAGCGAAACACGTCCCTTAAGGGTGATTTTTTGCCCCTCGCGACGCGGGTAAAGCTGGATCGGCAGGATCAGTTCGTCATAATAGCCTATGGTTTGCATGCCGCTGGTGTCAAACACCGTTGGCACCGGCCAGTGAAAAGACACCCCTTCCAGATTGCGCGACCCCGACCAGTCAAAACCCGGCGGGATACCCGCCTCGCCGGGCGCGCGCCAATAGGTTTTCCACCCATCGGATAGCCTTATACGCAACGCCGCGATATGGCTTCCGTCGGCTTGGCGCCATCCAGGAAGAATATCTATTTCCGCAATGTTTTCTGATACATAGCCACCAGACCCACCTGCCATTACTGGCAAGGAGGCAAGGGAGGTGAGAGCAAGAGCCACCCCCAGAACGGCGGCTGTGAAGCGATGCAAAAAGTCATTCATAGGCGCATGATAAACATGGCCGCGGGGATGTGAAATCACATTTCTATGACAAAGCCCTACCTTGCCCCTTGCAGCCGGGGCGGCGCGAGGCCACTTTAGATCTATGAGTGACCCAACAAACCTGACCGGAAAACTACTGATCGCCATGCCGGGCATGAGCGACCCGCGTTTTGACAAATCGGTGGTGTTTTTGTGCCTGCATTCCAAGGAAGGCACGATGGGGATAGTTATTAATAAGCCCGCTGGCGATATCGGCTTTGATGACCTGCTTGAACAGCTGGAAATACCTTTGGAAACAGATACTTACCACAGCCGCCTGTTCTTCGGCGGACCGGTGGAAACCGGGCGTGGTTTTGTGCTGCATTCCGGCGAATATGATGGCGAGGCCGGTACCCTAAGGGTCAACGACATGTTCGCCATGACCGCGACAAGGGATATTTTGCAGGACATCGCTTCGGGTCAGGGGCCAACGCAGGTATTGCCTGCATTAGGCTATGCCGGCTGGGGTCCTGGACAGTTAGAGGGCGAGCTACAGCAAAATGCCTGGCTGACAGTGGACGCCGACCAGACCATTGTTTTTGAACATAAAAACACCGGTAAGTGGGAGGCCGCTCTGGCCAAGCTTGGAATAAGCCCACTGATGCTGTCAGCCGAAGGTGGCCGCGCGTGAGCGCGAACGCGGCCACTATTGCGGCGGCGTAGCAGCGCGTTTTAGCCGGTCATTTATTGCCAGTCCCAGCCCGGTTTCAGGTACCGGAGACACCGCAATTGGCGCGTCACCTTCATCATCAAGCTGATGAAGGTGGTGAAACAAATTCGCTGCGGCCTCGACCAGGTCACCTGCCCGCGAAAGATTGAGCTTGGCATCAACCGGTCCGAAACCCAACAGTCGTTCACCCGGGTTGGTGGTTACGGCATTCAGCCGCAAGCGGGACTTGGGTGCGTAATGCGCGGAAAGCTGGCCGGGAGCATTTGGTGTAGGTCCTTGTAAATGCTCAGATAACTTGCGGCCAAGACAAGCCTCGATCGCCTCGACCGGCATCCCGCCTGGGCGCAACAAGGTGGGCTCTGACCCCAACCCGACGATAGTGCTTTCCAACCCCACCGCACACGCCCCGCCATCCAGTACCGCGTCGATCTTGCCATCAAGACCCGCCACTACATGGCTTGCCTGGGTTGGGCTGATCCGGCCCGAGGGATTGGCCGAGGGTGCTGCAACCGGGCAGCCAGCTTCAGCCAGCAATTTTTGAGCCAGCACGTGGCCCGGCACCCGAATTGCAACGCTATCCAGCCCCGCCGTAACCAGCCCTGACAACCCCGCATCGGGGTTAACGGGCAAGACCAATGTCAGTGGTCCGGGCCAGAACGCCCCGGCCAGCCGCAGGGCATCATCATTGAACACAGCCAGAGCGCGCGCCGCCTCAAGCGACGCCACATGCACGATCAGCGGGTTGAAGGCAGGCCTGCCTTTGGCCTCATAGACCCGCGCCACTGCCTGCCCATCGAAAGCGTTTGCGCCTAGGCCATAAACCGTCTCGGTCGGGAAAGCGACCAGACGTCCGGCACGCAAAAGCGCACCGGCACGGACAATCCCGGCGTGGTCATCGTTCAACATTTCGGTGCGCGTGCCTTGTTGCGGCATGACGTTGCGTTTCCCTTGATGCGGCATGGTCTCTGCGTCAGGTTGTTTCCTACTTGTATGCCCATGCTTTGCCAAGGGCAGCTGCCCGAAAGGATTTCCATGCCGTACCGCGCACCAACAGCCGATTTTCTATATCTCTTTGAACACGTTGTCGGTTTGGATCAACTGACCGCAACCGATCGTTTTGCCGAGGCAACGCCGGACATGGCCCAGGCGATCCTGTCTGAGGCCGGGCGGATGTGCGAAGAGGTTTTGGCACCGTTGCAGCGCCCGGGTGACCTGAACCCTGCGGCACTGGAAAATGGCGTTGTTCGCACCAGCCCTGGGTTCACGACGGGTTACAGCGCAATTGCCGAGGGTGGTTGGATCGGCATGGCTGCCAACCCGCAATACGGCGGCATGGGTCTGCCGCTGACATTACTGTCCGCGGTCAATGAGATGATGTCGGGTGCCTGTCTGGCCTTGCAACTGAACCCCCTGATGACACAGGGCCAAATTGAAGCTTTGGAGCATCATGCGTCAGATGAGATCAAGGCGCTCTATTTACCAAAGCTGATAACTGGCGAATGGGCGGGCACCATGAACCTGACCGAGGCGCAGGCGGGCTCGGATGTTGGGGCGCTTACCACCAAGGCCGCAGATAACGGTGACGGGACATATGCCATTGACGGGCAGAAGATCTTTATCTCATGGGGCGACAGCGATCTGACTGATAACATCTGCCATCTTGTATTGGCGCGCCTGCCGGATGGACCGAAGGGCACGAAAGGGATTAGTCTGTTTCTGGTGCCAAAGTTTTTACCGGGCACGGATGGAAATCCGGGAATGGCCAACAAGCTGCATGTGGTTTCTCTGGAACACAAGCTGGGCCTGCACGGCTCGCCCACAGCGGTGATGGCCTTCGAGGGTGCGACGGGTTGGATGATTGGGCAAGCGCATAACGGTATGAAAGCCATGTTCACCATGATGAACAACGCCCGCCTTGGGGTCGGAATCGAAGGTCTGGGCGCGGGCGAAGGCGCATATCAACACGCACTGGCCTTTGCACAGGAACGCAAGCAGGGCCGCACGCCTGTTGCTGGCGGCACTGGCACCATCATTGACCACGCTGACGTGCGTCGGATGCTGACGGCCATGCGCGCCGAGCTTTATGCAGCGCGCGCCATTGCGCTTTCCTGCGCTGTCGCGATCGACATGGGCCAGGCAACTGGCGACGCCGCGTGGCAGGCGCGTGCAGCATTCCTGACCCCGATTGCCAAGGCCTACGGCACCGATGTCGGGCACCGTGTGGCGCATGAGGGCGTGCAGGTGCATGGCGGCATGGGCGTCATCGAAGAAACCGGCGCGGCGCAATATGCCCGTGATGTGCGGGTAACGATGATTTACGAAGGCACAAACGGCATACAGGCGATGGACCTTGTGGGGCGCAAGATGATGGACGGGGGCGAGGCCGCCTGTCGCCTGCTGGAAGAGATCGCAGCCGGGGCTGAAACTGCACGCGAAGTTCTGCCCGATATGGCAGGCAAGCTATGGGGCGCATGCGAGACGCTGCGCGAAGCCACAGAATGGATGTTGGCTAAGGAAGATGTGCAGGAACGTTTTGCCGGTGCAGCCTCGTATCTCAAAGCATTTGCATTGGTTTTTGGCGCGCATTTGCATCTGAAAAGCGCTTTGGCCGAAGGCGAGACCGGGCCGCGCAATGCTCTGGCAGCGTTCCATATCAACCGGTTGCTGCCAGAGCATTCCGGGTTGCTGGAGCAGGCCTGCGCAGGCTCTGCCGGGTTATATTCTCTGTCGGCCGAGGAACTGGCGCCATGAGCGCACCGTTAAGATTTCCGTGGGAGAATGCCCCGGCTGAAGGTGAAGCAACAGAAATTCGTGATGGTGTATTCTGGTTTCGTCTGCCCCTGCCGATGAAACTGGATCACGTCAATTGTTATGCATTCGCTGATGCGGACGGCTGGACCATTGTCGACACCGGCTTTGACAGCCGACGCATCCGGGCTGTTTGGGCGCTCTTACTTGAGGGTCCCCTAAAGGGGCGCCCGGTCGCGCGTGTCATCGTCACCCACCACCACCCCGATCACGTTGGGCTGGCGGGCTGGTTTCAGCGCGAACATGGCGCCGAGCTTATCACCACCCGCACCTCCTGGCTGTTCGCCCGCATGCTTTTGCTGGACGAACAAATGGTGCCGGTTAACGAAACCCTGGCCTATTGGCGTGCCGCTGGTATGGACCCGGAAATCTATGAAACCCGCAAAGCCGAGCGGCCTTTTAACTATGTCGATATCGTCGCCGACATGCCGCTTGGATTTAAGCGGATCAAAGAAGGTGGTGTGATTCGCTTTGGCGCACGCGACTGGGATGTCCGCATCGGCAATGGCCACGCACCCGAGCACGCAACCCTTTGGTCGCGTGATTGTGATTTGGTGATTGGCGGTGACCAGCTTTTGGCCACGATCAGCCCCAACCTTGGTGTTTACGCCACAGAACCCGAGGCTGATCCGGTTGGCGACTGGATGGATAGCTGTGCCCGCCTTGCCCCCTTTGCGCAAGACAGCCAGCTTGTTTTACCGGGTCACAAGCTCCCATTCACCGGGCTGCCGACGCGGATGCGCCAGTTGATCGACAACCACCACCATGCACTGGATCGGCTTTTGGAATACCTTCAAGCACCGCATACCGCTGCTGAATGTTTCAGCCCGTTGTTCAAACGCAAAATCGGAACCGGCGAATATGGGCTTGCATTGGTTGAAGCAGTGGGTCACGTCAATCACCTGTATGCTACTGGAAAAATCAGCCGCGTCCGCCGCGAAGATGGGGCATGGTTGTGGCAGGCAAAGGGGCAATAATGGCCAAAAGCACCAAGAAAAAGAAGGCGGCAAAGCCCTCACCTCCACGTTCGCGTGCAGCCCATTGTGATGAGCATGCACCGCTGACGGTTGAGCAAAAACCGTTGCCCGAGGAAATTTCGGAAAAGCCGGTGGAGGCAAAAAGCCCCGCCGAATGGGCCTATGAACGGATTATTCTGTATATCCAGAATTTCGAAGAGCAGCTTGATAATGAACACGAGGTTGCCATTGGCTTTACCGGCGGCGACGTGGGGGTGCTGCGCATAGAAGGTCTGGGCTTTTTTGATCCTGATATCGTTTCCTTTTATGGCAGCGATCAGGATGGGGCCAAAACCCAACTTATCCAGCATGTTAGCCAGCTGAACGTCATGCTGCGTGCCATGCCGCGCGAAGACAACGACATTGCCCCGACCCGGATCGGTTTTCGCCTGGCTGAAGATATGAAGAAAAGCTGAGGCACAGCACCAGCTTAGATCCCTATGCCAACCTAGATCCCGGTGCCAACCTTTATCGAGGTCGTGACAGAGGGGGTGAAATCGGTTAAATGAAGAAAAATGACTGGGAGAAGCGCGAAGGTCTGAATATCAACACGGAAGCATGAATACACGGGTGTAGGAACAAACCTTTGAAGGTTTCCTAAAGATCACTGTTCGCATGGTTATTGCTTTCGTTGTCCTGATGGTCTTTCTGGCTATTTTCAACAGTTGAACCAATTTGTCGCGTGTCGGCTTAACAGGAGATTTTCATGCTGCGCATTGTTTTTGTTTTGGTTGCCTTAGCGTTGTTATCCGCGTGCGGTGCTGATCCTAAATGGGCCTCTGATGAAGCTGTGGAAAATGCCGTTTACATCCATGAAGGCCCAACGACACTTACCTTGTTCACTGTTATTTCGAACCGTTCCGGCAGCGGTGCACATGCCGGACTTTTAATCAACGGCTCGCAAAGGGTGTTGTTTGACCCCGCAGGCACCTGGCACCATCCCAACCTGCCCGAACGCAATGACGTGCATTTTGGCATTACCGATCCTGCCGTTGATTTCTACATCGATTATCATTCGCGCGTGACCTATCACACCATCCGCCAGGACATCCAGGTCAGCCCGGAAGTAGCCGAAGCTGCCTTGCGCGCAGCGCGCAATTACGGTGCCGTTCCCAAGGCAATGTGCACGCAATCCATCAGCTCGATCCTGCGCACATTGCCGGGATTTGAAAGCTTGCCGCAGACATTGTTTCCCAAAAACCTTGCCGAGGCATTTCGCGAGCTTCCAGGTGTCACCGAACAGACCTTTTATGACGATGACCCAGAGGAAAACGGATATATCCTGGTCCGGGGCATCTGACCCCCCAAAGACCGGAATGTTCAAAATGAGCGCCTTCGGCGCACTCTATTCCTGATTGGTGCCCGCTTCGGCCGCTTGACTACCCCTGCAGCCAAAGTCCTGCGAAAAGCGTAATTGCACCACCGATGATGGCTGCCAATACGTTCTTACTGAAATGTCCGATTGCCAATGCGGTAAAGGCTGCGGCCAGACGCGCAGGATCGGGCTGACCACCACTAGCTTGCGGCCACAATACAAGTGGTGCCACCAACCCCGGCAGAACCGCAACCGGAGTATAACGAAGGTGGCGCAGTATCCATGGCGGCAGCGGGCGATTACCGATCAGACCAAGGAACGAAAAGCGGATCAGGAAACTGCCAAGTGCAAGAAATGTGATGATCAGCCATATTTGGCCGCTTGTCATATTCATGCGCGCCGCCTTTGCGTCATCCGTTCCACCTCGGCCCCGACCACCATTGCCACCAACGCCGCCACCAGCAATCCGGTGCCATACGGCATCCATGCCAAAGCCAGTGCCATTATGATCGAGGTCAGTGCTGTTGCCACATGCGCCATTGTGCGCAGCATTGGTGCAATCATGGCGATGAATGTGATCGGTACGGCAAAATCGAGGGCAAATTCCGGCGGGATCGCAGTTCCCACAATCGCGCCGACAAAGCTTGCCGCATACCACATCGGTGCCACCGGAGTTATAACGCCAAAGAAATATGCTAGGCGCCCGTGCAGGGTCATTTCGGGACGTGTCTCATACCGGGCGACGGCCAGCATATAAGACTGATCAACCAGAAGATACGCCACCAAAGCGCGTTGCCACAGGGGGGCCATTCCCAGATAGGGTGTGATCGAAGCCGAATACATCGCCATACGCAGGTTTACCGCCAGCGACGTTGCCAGAATGATCAA
>JAAEUB010000499.1 GCA_024227755.1 Paracoccaceae bacterium
ATGATCATTAAAGACCCGCGCGATATGGAGCAATGGACCCGGGATGCTGACGAGATTTGTAAACGTCTTGAGGTGCAGTCTGTCGGACGCTCGCTTGAGATCATCAAGGATGTCGGCGATTCCATGACAGTTGCCGACAAACACGGGGTGCGCGACATGATAGGTACCCACGGGCTGGGCCATGCGCGCCTTGCCACCGAAAGCGATGTGGGCCCCAATGCCAGCCACCCGTTCTGGGCCCGGCCTTTTCCCGATGTGGCCATCGTACATAACGGCCAAATCACCGATTATTACACCTGGCGTACAAAGCTGGAGCACAAGGGATATCGCTTTTTGACCTACAATGACAGCGAATTGATCGCTGTGTGGGTGTCGGACCGGATGAGAGACGGGCTAAGCATGGAAGAGGCCTTGACCCGGTCAATCGACGATATTGATGGTGTGTTCACCTTCATGATCAGCAGACCGGACAAAATAGGCTTTGCCAAGGACCGCTTTGCCATGAAGCCCCTGGTTGTTGTCAACCAGAACGGTGCCATTGCAGCAGCTACTGAAGAACAATCGGTGCGCCGCATTTTCGATGATGAAGGCGTCAGCATCATCAACTATGACGGCCCGAGCCAGTTTGGTATATGGGGCGTGGGCAACCGGAGAGCTGCAGCATGAGTGATGTTATTATTGAAGTCGGGGATCGCCCGGTACGCGAGGTGCATCAGGAAATTTTGAAGGCTGCCGAGGCGGGAGGCCGAATAATTGTGCGCAATACCCTGTCGCGCCACAATCTGGGGGTCGGGCTTCCACCAGGTTGTTCGGTTCGCTTTGAAGGTTCGGTCGGCTACTATTGCGGTGGGCTGAATACCGGCGCCACCATAGAGATTGAGCGAAATGCCGGTTGGGGTTGCGGCGAGGCAATGAGTGATGGACATATCACGATCGGTGGCTATGCCGGCATGTCGGTTGGCGCTGCAATGCTCGGCGGCACCATTCATGTAAAAGGCGACAGCGGCCCGCGTGCAGGCGTTGCCATGAAGGGCGGAAACATCATCGTTGAGGGCAAGATCGGCTATCAGTCGGGCTTTATGGCCCACGGCGGCAAGATTATTGCCCTTGGGGGTGCCGGATCGAGCTGTGCCGACGCATTGTGGGAGGGGGAGGTCTGGGTCACTGGCGATATTGCGGATCTTGGTGTCGACGCGGTTGTCACCGAACCTACAGCAGAACAAGTAGCCGAGGTGGACGCTATTTTGGATCCTCTGGGTCTCAAGGACACATCACGAAATTGGCGTCGTATCATTGCCGGTCGACGTCTTTGGTATTTTGAAAGCAGGGATGCAAAAGCATGGCTGATGATATAAAAGAACCCTATGAATACCCGTTTGAGGAAGCCAGCGAAGAGGAAATTGCCTTTTCGGATGGTGCTATTCCGGGTCGCCCGGCCGGGGTGCCTTCGTCCTATGACGTTGGCGGCTCAACCCGCTGGACACCTGAGGCAATCTCCGAAGCCCACGCCCTGGCCCAGCTTGGCCGCTATCAGGTGCGCGGCTGGAACACGTTCAACAAACAACTGCCAACTTTCGACGATCTGACCTTTGTGCCTGCAACCATGACCCGGTTACCACTAGAGGGCTACCGCGAGAAATGCGAAACCAAAACCATTTTGGGTGGCGGACGCGGGCTGGTGGAAAACCCGATCGAACTCGATATTCCGATCTATATCGCTTCAATGTCGTTCGGTGCACTTTCGGCCCCGGCCAAAGAAGCCTTGGGCCACGGGGCATCGAAAGTCGGCACCATGACCTGCACCGGTGAGGGCGGGATGCTGGAAGAAGAACGTGCCGCATCGTCAATACTGGTTTATCAGATGTCTCCGGCACGCTATGGGCTCGATCTTGATCACCTTCGCCGTGCTGACGGGTTGGAACTGGTGGTCGGGCAGGGGGCCAAGCCGGGCACTGGCGGGCTGCTTCTGGGCATGAAAGTCTCCCCGCGAATTTCAAAAATGCGCACTCTTCCGGAAGGTGTTGACCAGCGCTCGACCATTCGTCACCCCGATTTCCTGGGTGCGGATGATCTCGCTGTCAAAATTGAAGAGTTGCGTATGGCAACTAATTATAAGGTGCCGATCTTTCTCAAGATGGGTGCCACCCGCCCTCGTTACGATGTGGCAATTGCCGCCAAGGC
>JAAEUB010000500.1 GCA_024227755.1 Paracoccaceae bacterium
AAACCCCGAAGTGGCCTATGATTTGTCAATCGTTGTGGTCGACGCCGAAAAGGGCTTTGGCAATGGGCGCTGCATCCCCGCAGGTCCCCTGCGCGAGCCCGCCAGTGTAGGCCTCAAACGCGCCGATTTGCTGGTGTCTATCGGGCTCAGCCTGGCACAGGAAAAGTTTCACGCTGACTTGGAAACGGCCGTTCCTTGCCCGCAAATAACGGGCGTCCTCAACCCTCTTCCCACTGGTATCGACTGGCACGGGGCCGAGGTTGTGGCCTTCGCCGGAATTGGGCATCCTGAGAAGTTTTTTGCCACCCTGCGCGATCTGGGGGCAGTGATCCGCCGTGCCGAAGCGCTTAGCGATCACCAGCCGCTGACGGACGCCCTGATGACCCGGTTAGAGGCCGACGCGATGCAGACCGGCGCCCAGCTGGTAACAACCGAAAAAGACGCAGTACGCCTGCCCTCCACCTTCCGTTCAAAAGTAGTCACCCTGCCGGTAAGGCTGGAGCTTGAAAGCTGGCAGGAAATCGACACGGCGCTGGAAAGGCTCGGGCTGACAAACTGATCCTCTTCCACGTCAAATGTCGGGGGGAAGCGGTTTCGAAACCGCTTTCTCAAGGCGTTTCCAAACGCCTTGTCCCGGCGCTGAATAAGCGGACGCACTTTACTGCTTTGGGCTCTTACCGATCCTCAAACGCATCCACCAATGCCGATCTTTCGGCACCTCCGCTATTACCGTTCTTCCCTCTGGCTTCCAGCCCGTTTCACGCACCCATTGCGCGCCCATGCGGCGGCCTGTGTCCGGGTCTCGGGGGCCAAGGATTTCTTCGTCCTCGATCTCCCATATCCGGTGAAAGTCATCCATCGACACGATGGCGGCGACGGGTTTTCCGTGGCGGCGCAGGATGATTTTGGTGCCGTGATGTTCGACCCGCGCGATCAACAGCGCCAAATGTCGGCGTACCTGTCCCATATTCGCGCGAACGGTCAGCTCCGGGTCAGGGAGTTTTTGTAAATTCGCCATATTTGGCCTCTGAGATTTGTAAAAACACCCCCAGAGGGTCAGCCAAATTTACAAAAATACACCTAATCCGGCGTGCTATCCCTTTTCGCGCATCAGCCGCGCCTTTTGTCGACCCCAGTCGCGTTTGGCATCGTCGGCGCGTTTGTCGTGGTGCTTTTTGCCCTTGGCAATGCCGATCTTCAGCTTGGCCAGGCCCTTGTGATTAAAGTAAAACACCAGTGGAACCAGCGTCATTCCCTTGCGTGCTGTGGCATTCCACAGCTTGGACATTTCCCGCTTTGACACCAACAGTTTACGTTTGCGCCGCTCTTCATGACCCCAGGTCTTGGCCTGCGCGTAAGGGGCTATGTAACTGTTTACAAGCCATAATTCCCCGTCTTCAACGGCCGCATAGCTCTCGGCAATATTGGCCTGACCCTGGCGCAGCGACTTGACCTCGGACCCCAACAGAATGACACCGCATTCCAGATCATCCTCGATCGCGTAATCTCGCCGCGCGCGCCGGTTCTCGGCGATCACTTTGTAATTGGGGTTCTGCTTTTCCTTGGCCATTTACTTGTCCTGCTGAACCGGCATATCAATCGTGCTAACCCACGGTTTTATATCAATTAATGGCGTCTTATCAATGCAGTCGATAGCGTCGATACCGATCACTCCCGCCTCGATATCAAGTGACGTTATCTCAACCGTCGACATGGCAATCGGGTTCGGGCGGCGTGGCGAGCGGATCGAAAATACGCCGCGCGGCACGTCGGAATGGCGCGGGTGCTGGATGATCAGATCACGCTGCCCTTCGTGCATCCAGTAAAGCACGATTATGTGACGGCCAACCTCTAACCCCTTCAAACCACGGGCATAATCCGGCTCAAGCTCGATCCGGGCGGCTTCGCCCGTGTCGCGTGACGAGCTGATATTCTTCGGCGCGGTGCCCATTTCCCACGCGCTTCGGATGTGTCCGATAAAAGCCACACGCGGTCCATCAGCGGTTATCTCCGGATCAAAAGGAAGCCGGTCCTCGCCATCACGAATCGCATCGGCCATTAAGCGATCCCCGCATGCGCCATTGCAGCGTCAATCGCATCCTTGGTTTCGTCCAGAAGGCCGGTCAATGGTGCGCGCACTTCGCCCGAGCATTGTCCCAGTTGCGAAAGCGCGTATTTTGCCCCCACCAATCCGGGCTCGATAAAGATTGCTTCGTGTAGCGGCATCAGTTTGTCTTGATATTTCAACGCCTTGGCGAATTCCCCTGCCAAGGTAGCCGCCTGAAATTCCGCGCAAAGCCGTGGCGCGACATTGGCCGTAACCGAAATGCAGCCGGTGCCACCATGGGCATTGAATCCCAGGGCGCTGGCGTCCTCGCCGGAAAGCTGGATAAAATCCGCGCCGCAAGTCGCGCGCTGCTGTGACACCCGCGACACGTCGCCGGTCGCGTCTTTGACGCCGACGATACTTGGTAGCTTTGCCAGTTCACCCATGGTTTCAGGTGTCATATCCACAACCGAACGGGCGGGGATATTATAAATGATAATCGGCAGACCAAGTTCGTCCAAGGCCGAAAAGTGTGCCAGCATGCCACGCTGAGTTGGCTTGTTATAATAAGGGGTTACGACTATAGCGGCATTCGCACCAACAGCACGGGCATGGGCGACGAAACGCATGGCCTCGACAGTATTATTGGAACCGGCTCCGGCGATCACCGGCACGCGGCCGGCAGCTTCTTTCACCACTATTTCAACGACCGCCTCGTGTTCGGCGTGGCTTAGCGTTGGGCTTTCACCAGTTGTGCCTACCGGCACCAAACCGCTTGAGCCTTCGTCTATGTGCCAGTTCACCAGATGTTTGAGCGCTTCAAAATCCACGGCACCGTTTTTGAACGGCGTAACCAGTGCAGGCATTGATCCACTAAACATTTTGCGCTCCTTTTATGGTTCGGGTGCATTGAATCGCACCCCATCAGTCGCGGCGGAAACTAGCCGCCAATCCGGGGAATGCCAAGAATGTGTTTTGCCTCAACCAAGGACCGGGTTACTTTCACCACATGTTAAAGCATATTTCCCAAATATTCAGAGTGTTATTTCTGGTTTCATTTTCCGGCCTGACACATATTGCGCCCCTTAATGCACAATCCGCAGAGGAAATTACCATCATTTCAGC
>JAAEUB010000501.1 GCA_024227755.1 Paracoccaceae bacterium
GTGATCATCTCGGGCCAGTTGGCGCGGCGCTACAAACTGCCGCTGCGTTCGTCCAGCACCACGGCTTCCGCCTGCGTCGACCTGCAGGCAACCTACGAGAGCGACATGTCGATCAACGCCTGCATCCAGGCGCATGTCAACAACGTCATGCACGCCGGCGGCTGGCTCGAAGGCGGACTTACCTGCTCCTTCGAAAAGCTGATACTCGACGCCGAACTGCTGCAAATGCAGGCGGCCTTCCTGCAACCGGTCGCCATCGACGACGACAGCCTGGGCCTGGAGGCCATCGCCGAAGTCGGCCCCGGCGGCCACTTCTTCGGCAGCGCGCACACCATGGAGCGCTACGAAAATGCCTTTTACCAGCCGATCCTGTCGGACTGGCGCAACTTCGAGGCCTGGCAGGAAGACGGCGCCAGAACGGCGACCCAGCGCGCCAACCAAATCTGGAAACGCTTACTGCGGGAATACGAGAAACCGCCCATCGATGCCGCGATCGAGGAAGAATTACAAGCCTATATGGCGCGCCGAAAACAGGAGATATCCCATGAATGAAACCATCGAGACCGGGGCGCGCCACCTGTACGAGGATCAGGCGCGGGAGTTCTTATGAGAGACTGGTTCCTGAAAAATCTTGGCGATGCCATGCTGGCCTGCGAACAACAGGATCGAATCAGGGAGTTACTCTTGTCGGCATATGCTCAGGCCGGTGACCCCGATGAAATGGCGGCATTTACCCGGCATGAATCGGAAGGCCGTCTCCATTGTGAAGTCATGATTTACTTCTCCCCGTTGTCGGCTACGGTGGCGAGAGAGGTGGATGCGCGACCCTGCGAGAAACCGTCGCCAGCCGGCCTGAGCTTGTTAGCTGGCTCTCGGGAGTCCTGGACGGCGCTTTTCCCGGAACGCAATTGCAGCAATTGATGAACTTACCCGCTAACATACGCCTGCAACCGCGTAAAATGTCTACCGCGCGCGCACCTGCCCGCGGGACGCTGCCTTAAAGCTGTAGAGGAAAAACCATGCCATCGACAGAAGTACTTCTTGCATTTACGGCGGCCGCTTTGCTGTTGAATATTTCTCCGGGTCCCTCGAGTTTTTATGTTATGGCAAGGGCTATCGCGCAAGGTGCCAGGGGAGGGATTGTTGCCGCCATGGGGCTGGCCGTGGGTAGCATGGTGCATGTCACCGCCACGGTAGTTGGCGTATCCGCCATATTTCACCATTCGCCGACACTTTTTACAGTCGTTAAGCTCCTGGGCGCGGCATACCTGGTTTACCTGGGTATAAATTACTGGAAATTGAAAACCGCGGGCGAGAGCAGGACAGCCAAACGAACCGGGGGGAAGCCCCTTTATCTGGTTTTTCGAGAAAGTATTGTGGTCGAGGTGACAAATCCAAAGACGGCTTTGTTTTTTATTGCGCTATTACCGCAATTTGTCGTGCCCGAGTCGGGGCCGGTATCGTTGCAGCTATTAATTTTTGGTCTTATCGTCACGGTCTCGGCCTTACCTTGTGACGTGCTTATAGCCGTTTCATCCAGCAAAGCGTCAAGATGGATCAGCAAAAACAAACGGGCTCGGCAGATCCAGGAACGTGTATCGGCCTCCATTCTGCTTGCTATGGGGGCGTTTATAGTGGCCGATGAAGCGACTGATTTCACCAAATAGGCCGGGCATTAAGCCCAGGTAAAAATCTTGCAGCA
>JAAEUB010000502.1 GCA_024227755.1 Paracoccaceae bacterium
GTTGAAACGGTTTTTGACAGGGCCGTCAAGATGAAACCCTGCAATATTGGTATTCAGGGGATTTGCTGCAAAAACTGCGCTATGGGTCCCTGTCGTCTGCCGCTGCCCAAAGGCGGCATTGAAGGCGAAGACACCCGTAAAGGTTTATGCGGCGCCACCGCCAACACCATTGCGGCCCGCAACTTTGCCCGCATGGTAGCCGCCGGCGTGGCAGCCCATTCCGATCACGGGCGCGCGGTGGCTGAAGTCTTTTTGTCGGTTGCACGCAAGGAAACCGAAGATTACCGGATCAAAGATCCGGGTAAACTGCTCGCGATTGCCCACACCCTGGGTGTGGCCACCACTGTGGAAGTGGATGGTAAACAAGTCGACCGCAATATCGATGAAATCGCCCTTGAGTTTGCCGAAAAAGCGCTCAATGAGTGGGGCAAGGCGGAAGGCACACTTGAATACCTGAAAAGGGCGCCGAAGCCCTTGTATGATAAATGGGAAAAAAATGGCGTTTTACCTCGCAATATCGATCGGGAGGTAGTCGAGATCATGCACCGCACCCACATGGGGGTCGATCAGGATTACAAAAACCTGGTTAAGCAATGCACGCGTGCATCACTGGCGGACGGCTGGGCCGGATCGATGATCGCCACCGATTTGCAGGATGTGATGTTCGGCACCCCCTCGCCCCTCCAGAGCGAAGCGAATATCGGTATCATGAAGGAAGATCATGTCAACGTCATCGTTCACGGGCATGAACCGGTGCTCTCGGAAATGATTGTGGCGGCCTCCCAGTCCCAGGATATGCTTGACTACGCCAAATCCAAGGGCGCCAAGGGCATTCAGCTGGGCGGGATTTGTTGTACGGCCAATGAAATTTTGCAGCGCCACGGCGTACCGCCGGCCGGCAACTTTCTCCAGCAAGAGCTGGTGATCGTTACCGGTGCCTGTGATGCCATGGTGGTGGACGTTCAATGTGTTTTTCAGAACCTGGCCAACGTGGCCAAGTGCTTTCATACCAAACTGATCACTACCCATCCCATTGCCAGGATGGAGCAGGACAACGTCATCCACATCGAGTTTGACGAACACCACGCCATGGAA